>JANNEF010000206.1:0-11629 GCA_031378375.1 Verrucomicrobiota bacterium
TCCGGGAGGTTCGGTGTGGAGGCGGCGGGTGACGAGGTCCGCCTCACCGCAACGATCTAATTTTGCTCGGGGTCTGGCCATGCCCAAAGGCTATCCCCGCCGCTTAACTTCTACCAGCCAATTAACGTAGTTGGTATTACATCCCATCCGAATCAGGCCGGTCTGGTGGAGTACCGCCATTACCCCAAGCTCCAGACATCAGCAGGTGGCGTGGGGGTCTGAGCTTCCGTGGCGCGTCGTTTGGAGTTGGTGGCCTGTTGCCGTTGGGCTTGCCGCATCGTTTCCGTCGAAAGAGTTGCTCAGGAGATTTGATGCCGGCAGAGGCCGCAGTGGCACTGCGCTCGCTACGTAAGCGGGTGTGAGGTGCCTGCGCGGCAAACTATGCCGCCCTAGCAAGCGAGCACAACGAACCGAACCAATGCGAAACATGAGCGTCGAGATTGAAACGAGAGCCGGGGCTGGGTACCGGTTGCTCTTGAGTCTGAGACCTGTGACCTGTCTGACGTTAATCCCATGACTCCTCCGCTTGCTGAACCGCCCTTTGACCGCGATGTCGTCATGAATCGTGTTGGTGGGGACCGCGACTTGTTGAACGAAGTTGTCCAGTTGTTTCTGGCAGACGCGCCCATCCTGGTCGCGCAGGTCCGGAAGGCCATCGGCGGTGGCGACGCGCCCGCGCTGGAGCGAGCCGCGCATACGTTGAAGGGATTGGTCGCCAATTTTAGCGTGACCGCCGCCGTGGCTGCCTCTCAACTGGAAAACATGGCGCGACAGAAAAATCTCGCGGAGGCTCACGAGAGCCTGCAACAGGTCGAACATCAAGTGTCGCAACTCACCGCTGCGCTCCAGGCGCTCATCCGGGAAGCGGCCGCGTGAAAATTCTAATCGCGGAAGATGAAGGTGTTTCGAGGCGGCTGCTCCAGGCGGCGCTGGCTCGCTGGGACCATGAGGTCATCGTTGCACGCGATGGCCGGGAAGCGTGGGAGATTCTCCAGGCTCCAACGGCCCCATCGCTTGCCATTCTCGACTGGCTCATGCCGGAGTTGGATGGCGTCGAGGTCGTCCGCCGGGCTCGAACCGTGCCCGCGCTTAAGTCTGCATACCTCATCCTGCTCACGTCCCGCACCAGCACGGAGGACATTGTCGCCGGTCTGGAAGCGGGCGCTGATGATTACGTGACCAAGCCCTTCGACCACAGCGAACTCAAAGCGCGCGTGCAGGTGGGCGTGCGGATGGTGAAAGTCCAGACGGACCTTGCCGACCGCGTGATGGAACTGGAGGCTGCGCTCAACCGCGAAAAACATCTTGAAGGGCTGCTTCCCATTTGTTGTTACTGCAAAAAAATCCGCGATGATGGCAACTACTGGCACCAAGTGGAGAGCTACATCGTGAGTCGCGCCGACGTGCGTTTCAGCCACGGCATCTGCCCGGATTGTCTTGTCAAAGCGAAGGAGGAGATGGCCTGAATCACTCTCAGCCTTCCGCCGCATTCAGGAATTACCTCTCACTTTTTCCGCGCCTGCCGGCGTGACGAAGCATTCCAAAAGTCTTGCCATCGGTTGCGGTCAATCCGATTCTTCTGCTCACGCACATGAAATGGGCCATACTGTCGGTTCTCTTGTCCGCTGTCGCCGGCGGTATTTCGGCGGCGGACCTCCCGAAGCCCGCCTGGAAACCCAATGACCGTGTTGTCTTCATTGGCAATACGTTCGCGGAACGCCTGCTGTGGCATGGCTATTTTGAAGCGCTGCTGGCGAGCCGTTTGACCGGGCACAAACTCACCTTTCGTAACCTTGGCTTCTCCGGAGACGAAGCTGTGCGTGGAACACTCGGCACCGGGGCGGGGCCGGGCGGCATCGGTCCATGGGAGACGAACACCTGGCTGCAACTGCGCGCGCTGAACTTCGGAAACATCTTCACCCACATCGAAGCGCAGCAAGCCGATGTGATTTTTGCCTGCTACGGCATGAACGAATCATTCGCCGGTGCGCCCGGCCTGCCGAAGTTCGAACGGGATTTGACGCGCTTCCTCGCGCGCCTGGTGGATCTCAAGTGCGGCCCCGCGAAAGCCTCGCCCCGCCTTGTGCTCGTGGGCCCGATTCCGCACGAAGAGCTCGGCGGTGACTTGCCCAGCCCCACGAAACATAACGACGATCTGCGGGCATACAACGAAGCGATGCGGGGCGTCGCCGCGTCACTTAACCTGCCGTTCCTGGACTTGTTCAATGCCGTGCAGTCGCTGATGGCCGACAAATCCGCGTCGCCGCTCACGTTCAATGGAGTTCACCTGACCCGTTACGGCAACTGGGCCGTTGCGCAAGTGATGATGGAGCAACTGGGACTTCCCATAGAACCGGTCAGCCTTCAGATCAACGCGATGGGAGCGGACACGACTGCGCTGCCCGATTTTATTTTCAAATCGCTTCCCGTGGCCCCACCGCCATCCGGCGTTAAGGTTCATGCCGTTCTGATCGAACGCCTGCCCGTGGTGACCGTAAAAGGACTGACCCCCGGCGCTTACACGATGCGTGTCAACGGCCGGGATCTCGCTGAAGGCAGCGCGCTCGACTGGGCTAACGGCGTGCGCGTATTGCCGGGCGCTGAGCACACCGGCGCGCTGGTTGCCGTGGTAGAAGATAAGAACTGGCAGTTTTTTATGAAATACCGCGCGGTGAATGGCGAATACGCCTACGGCCGCCGCAAGGAACCCTTTGGCATAGTTTCCTTCCCCACGGAGATGCAACTGCTCGAAAAAATGGTTGCCGACCGCGACATGCAAATTCACGACCTCGCCAAAGTTCCCGCCGCGATGAAAGCGGAGTTGGTGAAAGCAGACAAGTAGGGTGGTAAATACGGGCGCGAACGCGAGCGTGGTGCGGCTGACTTGGTTTCGTCCTCCTGTCTCTGGAGTTGGAGCGGGTGAAGGGAATCGAACCCTCGTCTCAGGCTTGGGAAGCCCACATTCTACCATTGAACCACACCCGCGACCCAGAACGGCAAACTGTTTAGCAGGTCGGTTTGAATCCTGCAAGCGATTGATGATTCCTTTGCCGCAGTGATTTGCCCTCTTTTAGCCTGGACCAGAGTTTCATACTCATCGCCGATTGGTGTCCGATCCTGGTGGCTACAGCGAGGCATAGAATTGCTGACCCCGTGCGCGTCATCCTGGACAAAGGCGGCGACTACCTCATCGGCACCAAAGCCAACACCGCCCACCGCCTGGCCGGCGCGCCGCAAGCTCTCCAGGGCACCCCCTTTTTGACCTGAGCCAGGAAGGCGAACACGGGCGGCGGGATCGGTGTCGTGGAGCTGTCGCCACCATCACCCCCGTCCACGCCGGGCTGCCGGGCACCGCTCGACCGTCACGATTCAGCGCGATTGGTCGGAGGAGAAAGACCCGCTTCAGCCGCCCAAAAGCCACCCGCCCCACGCTCTTGGGATCCTGCTCAAGGCCCGTCCCGTTCGATGAGCCTGCCAGTCAAACGCCCCGCGTTTCGCCGCGCGGTTACGGGCCTTGCCGGAGCCGGTAGAACTTGCTTCCTGCCGGCGTAATCACCGGATATGGCCCGCTGGTGACGAGCGGGGTCACATCCATGTATGGACCCGCCGGATCGTCCGCCATCTGGAGCACAAAACCGCTCTCGGCCCAGGTCACCACGACAGCTTCGCCCGCCACGGCGACGGCCAGCAGCGGACGAGCCGGTGCCAGTTGCGGCGGTGCGATTCCCGTTAAGCCCAGGTCGAAACCCGCGTCCGTTGTGCCCGCTGTCTGGTGCAGTTCAACTGCCAGCACGTTGGTGCCGTTCATCAGCAACGCGGGGCCGACGTTGGTTGTAAAATAGGCCGTTTCGCTGGTGCCGCCGACCGCAGCCAACGCGGGGGTGGTGAAGTCGATGACTCCGTTCGTCATGTTCATGCGGAAGAGGTCGCTGCCATTCAGATAAACGACCACGCCGTCGTCGCGCAAAACCCGAAAGGCGAGATTGGTGTAACTCGCCGCGTTGGTTACGACGAAGGCATGCCGGAAATAGACGGTGCGAACATTCTGCCCTTGAATCGTGGTGGTTGCCGGATCGCCGAAACCAAACTTTGCCGTGCCCGGCCGCCAGTTGCCATCGTCGAAGCCGGGGGCGATCCAATTGTTGGTGCCCTGATTGGAGCCGTCGTCGAGGAAGCGCCACATCGCTCCGGTGCTGATGAGCGAGTTGGTGATGGCGCTGGCGATGATCGTGATGTTCACCGGCGCCGAAGTGGCGGTCAGGCCGGAATTATCAATGGCCACCGCCCATATAGTGTAAGTGCCCGCCATCACGTTGGAGGCGGTGCGGCTGTAGGCCGCCGTGGTGTCGGTCGCCAGCAGCGCGTTGCCGATGTAGAACTGCACCATCGCCACCGGGTCGTCGAAGTAGGTGGCGGTCGCGTTGATCGTCACATTGGCAGGGGTGTAAATCGTCGCGTTGTTTGCGGGGCTGGTGATGCTGACCATCGGCGGCATCGGGACGACGTTGGGGATGAGTTCGAGATCGAAGCTGACGTCGCTGCTGGTGTTGTTGAACTGGTGGACTTCAGCGGCGACTACGTTGGTGCCGTTTTGCAGCAGCGCGCGATTGACGTTGGTGGCGAACAGGGTGTTGTCATCGACCGCGGCCAGCGCCGGGGTCAGGTGGTTGACTGGCCCATTGGTCATGTTGCTGCGGAAGACTTCCTGGCCGTTCAGGTAAACGACCGCGCCATCATCGCGCAGCAGGCGCACCACCAGATTCGAGATGCTGGAGATATCCGAGACGACAAAGCTGTGACGGAAATAGGAGGTAGTGATGCGGTTGGTGGTCGGTCCGCCGTTAATGACGGTCATCTCATCGCCATCGCCGTAGCCCAGTTGAGCCGGGCCGTTGGTCCATGAACTGTCGTCGAAGTCCGGTGCGGTCCAGACCATTCCTTGGTCTGAGCCGTCGTCCAAGTATTTCCAGATTGCGCCACCTGGTACGACTGTGAGCGTAACCGTGATAGTCACCGGAGCAGACGTGGCGTGCAGCCCCTGGCTGTCGGTCGCCACGGCGGTCAAGGTGTAAGTGCCCGGCTGCGGATTGGGCCAGACGAGGCTGTACGGCGCGGCGGTGTCCTCGCCGAGTTTGGTGCCACCGTCAAAAAACTCCACCAACACGATGTCTCCATCGCTGTCGTTGGCGGCGGCGGTGAGGAGGATGTTCGCAGAAAGCAAGTTGGCGCCGTTGGCCGGGCTGGTCAGGTTCACCGTCGGTGGCACGGGGATGAAATTGCTGACCAGTTCCAGGTCGAAACTAAGGTCAGAACTGTTGGTGGTCACTTGATGAATTTCCACGGCGATGACGTTGGTGCCGCTCTGGAGCAGGGCCGGACTGATGCTGCGCTGATAAAAATTGGTGCTCTCGTCGCCCGCCGGCACGTTCACCGAAGCCAGCGTGGCGGCAGTGATGGCACCGGTGGGCATGTTGCTGCGGAACACTTCCACGCCGTTGAGGTAAACCACTCCGCCGTCGTCGCGCAGCAGGCGCACCAGCAGATTCGTGCAGGCGGTCGCGTCGTTCACTACGAAGGCGTGACGGTAGTAGGTCGTGATGAATTTGTTGTTCGCGTTCGTTCCAAAACCGTTGGTAGTGGATTCGTCCCCGTCCCCGTAGCCCAACTGCGCCGGTCCCGTCGCCCACAGGCTGTCGTTGAAGTTCGTTCCGTGCCAATCCACTCCGGGGTTGCTGCCATCGTCCAGATATTTCCAGACCGACCCAATTGAGATCAGCGGTGGCGACGGGAAGGTTGTCAAAGTCACGCGCACCGAATTGGTCGCGGGATCCCATGTCTGTCCGCCATCCAAACTCAGTTCGGTGAACACGTCGAAGAAACTCTCGATGCGGTAACCGCCGGAGACACTGCGAACGGTGCTCAGGCCCGGCGATACCAGCGCGGGGCTTTCGCGCAGAGCCACACCGGGCGGCAAGTCGCCACCGGTGATGTCAAGCTGGAGCATCTCGGTGTCGAACACGCGCGTCGTGCCGGCCGCACTGGCGTGGGTCACGCGGACGCTCACGCTGGCTGGGGCCACGACGTTGGAGAACGTTGCTCCGCCATCCATCGACACTTGGAACTGGACTGAGGATCCGAAGTTGTGCAGTTGATTGTTGCCAGCCGTCGGCGGTGAAAAGGTGGTGCTGAAGCCGCTGTGACTGACATCCTTGAGCAGCACGCCGGTCGCCTGATAATGCGCGTGAAACCCTGCCGGGCTGATGTATTTGCCTTCCAAAGGCGGGAGACTGTCCGTCTTGAAAAAACCGTCGGCGCGCGCGACTGACGGCAGCAACGCCCCGAGGCCGATGTTCAAAATTACTACCAACGTGTAAGCCAATGATGGTTTCATAGCACTACTGAACCCGACATGCTGCTAGTTGATGTCGTGAACTGCCACGAACGGTTGGCGTCAGTGGGATGGCGTCATGAAGATGGAAACCATCGCACAGACTTTGCGAATCGTCCTGACGCCAATTTACAACAGCCATTCAACTGGGAACAGATACACGGATACCAAAAGCCGGGCGCCGGAGCAAGCAAATTCTAAAAAAAGCTTCAAGTCCAACCGTGCGGAGTTGCTGACGCTGGCGGCGGCGGAGGGTATAATCTTCGCCTCCCGCTTTTCACGACCCCGGCGCGGCACGCAGTGCTTGTTCCAGCAGGGTTTTCTCGCGCGGGCCGAATGGCAGTGCCAGCGCGTGCGCGTGCCCGGCAGGCGTCATCTTCTGCCAGGATTTTCGCAGGGCGTTGACCATCTTCTCATCGGTGGTGCGGGTGGCCAGGTCGGCGAATTGATGTTCGAGGAAGATCAGGCAGAGCGCGTCCTCCAGCACGCGGCTGTCCGGGTCATGGGGGAAGTTCTTTTTCAAATTGAGCGACTGCACCTGCCCGGTGATTTCCTCCGGATAGCCGGCTTCGCGCAATATCTCGCCAGCCTTGTTTGCATGGAAACTTTTCAGTTCCGCGCGCCAGCGCAGATAGCCGGCCTTGGTCGCCTCGTAATCCGGGCGCGGAATCATCCAGCGGCAGAGATGCTGGCACCGGGCGGCCAGGCGCAATTCCTCCGAGGCGTTGGGCGCGAGTTTTGACACCCAATCGGACAGGCGCCGGGCGTAGAGCAGTTCTCGCGGCCACGGTTCGCCCGCGAAGACTTCAACGTTCGGATCGCACGCGTTTGCTTCGTCGAAGCGCCGGCAGGCTCGCTCGAACCGTGTGCTCGCCAGAGTGGCCGAACCGGAAACATCATCCATCGCCATGAATGCCAGCATGGGAAATCCGTCAGGTCAAAGCGAGCCGGAAAGCGGTCTGGAAGGCGTACGCACGCGCATCTCAGTTTCTTGCCGAGGTGACGCGCGGGCCTCCGGCCCGCTTTCGCCGTGCGAAGGGGAACCCGGTTCGGTCCCCACCACCCGGTCGCCCCTGCAAAGCGAGCGGGACGCCCGCGTGCCCAGGCCATCCGCGAATTCGCCTTGCCGAATGGGATTCTCGCAACGATGGTTTTCCCGCTTGCAGCACGGGGCTGCGAGCCGAACGCAAACTTACACGCCTATGCCAACACGCGACCTGCCAGCGAACGCGCCGCTCGCCAAACTCGACGAGTGGGAGGATTTCCTGAAAACCCGCTACCCGGAGGGCGGCACCCCGGCGACGCGGCCTTTCGATGCCACCGCCCCGGACAAACCCAGGGAACAATTCCGCAACTACGAGGCCGACGCGCGCCCGACGGTGCGGGAGTTTTATCGCCTCAATCACCGTCATCAGACCTACGAATTCGTGCAGGCGAAGCGGCGGGAGTTCTTTTCGCTCTCGCGCCGCGAGATGGGCATCTGGGAGGCGATGGAGTTTCTCAACGAGCTGGTGGACGACAGTGACCCCGACACGGATCTCTCGCAGCTCGAACATTTGCTGCAAACGGCGGAGCAGATTCGCCAGGACGGCCACCCGCGCTGGTTCATCCTCACGGGGTTGATTCACGACCTTGGCAAAATCCTCTGCCTGTTTGGCGAGCCGCAGTGGGCGGTGGTGGGCGACACGTTTCCCGTGGGTTGCGCGTGGTCGGACAAGATCGTGTTTCACAATTTTTTCGCCGACAATCCCGACTGTCAGGAGCCGCGCTACCAGACGCGTAACGGCGTTTATACGGAGGGCGCCGGGCTGGACGGGGTGCAACTCTCCTGGGGCCACGACGAGTATCTCCATCACGTCGTCAAAGATCATCTGCCGAAGCCCGCGCTATACATGATTCGTTACCACTCGTTCTACCCGGCGCACCGTGAGGGGGCTTACGCGCATCTGATGAACGAGGAAGACCGGAAGATGTTTGAGTGGGTGCGGGCGTTCAATCCCTACGACCTCTACACGAAGAATCACCGCAAACCGGACGTGGCGCAACTGCGGCCATTCTACCGGGAGTTAATCGAGGAATACTTTCCAGCAAAGCTGCGGTGGTAGATTTTTACACCGGTCGCAATGAGGCCGTTGGGGCGCGACCGCGATGCCGAATGATCCGGTTACCTCTGCCCTTGTTGGTCGAGGTGTTGCACGGCTTCATCCATGCCAGGGAACGGAGGGAATGGTTTGCCCTGTTGTTTGGCTTGTTCGCGCAGGAGGAGGAGTTGCGCCATTTGCTGAGCCGGATCAACAAACCCTTGGGCCGTCACCGGCGCGTTCCCAACGCGCGGTGGGCGCGAGGGGATGGATTTCAAGCCGGAGTTGTCCGAAACATTGACGTTGGGCGAGCTGCCAGCTGAAAACGTCGTGGTAACGGGCGTCGCGGGATTGGGGGGGCTGCCGAAATTGGCCGTCACTGGCGGCGCGTTATAGGAGGCGGGTGCGGCGGGATTATTGCCGCCGCCTGCGACAATCACGTTGCCGCTGCCGCCAGGCGCACCATAGTTGGGGGTCGTTGGGTTTAGCGAAGTCATTGGCATTCCCGGAGCGCCCGGATATCTGGGCGGCACCGGCTGGAGCGGAGCGCCACCTGCGGGGGGCGAAGGTGACGACTTGGCGACGTCGAAGGTGATGTTGGTCACCACGCCGGCATTTTTGATCGTGACCGTGTTTTTGGCCACGTCGATGGTGACGACCTCAATCCCTTCGACCATCTCGCCCTCGGACATTATGGGTTTGACCGTCTGTTTGCCCGGGCCAGGCTCAATCTCGAACAACGCCCTGGTTCTGGACAGGATGCTGGTGATGCCCGTGAGTCGGACCTTTGCGGCCGGCGCAGCCGGCGGGGGCGGGGGCGTGTTATCCGGTGGAGGCGGGAGGGGTTTCAAACCAAAAGGATTGCGCGAAACGATCGGCAGATACGGATTCTCCTTGGTTTCGGCCTGCGCCAACGGAGCGGCGGTGGCCAACCACGCGAGTGCGCCCAACCAACGAACCAAGTTACTCGGTTTCATAACGAAAAGATAAGCGAAGCTTCCGGTGAACGCCACACCATACTTTCGGCAGTTGCCGGGCCACACTTCAAAGGTTTCACGCGAACCATGCCGCCGGATTCGGAAAAATATTCCTGTTCTGCCACGGCATACCTCTCAGCAAACACCGAGCCGCCGGGCTGGTTGCGGGAAAGTATTCACGTCTGCGGCCAAAAACAAAAAGCCGCCGGAGCAATACTCCGGCGGCCATTCGATTTTCCTGCCTTCAATATGCCGCTTGCGTACCCTTGATGGACCGCTTCTTCATCCACGGCATCAACGAGCGCAGCCGCGCCCCGACCTTTTCAATCGAGTGATTCTCGCCCTGCTTGAGCAGCGCGTTGTATTTCTTGTAGCCGCTCTCGTACTCGGCGACCCAGCCCCGGGCGAACTTCCCGCTCTGCACGTCCTGCAACGCCGCTTTCATCCGCTTCTTCACGCTCGCGTCAATGATCTTCGGGCCGACGGACACATCGCCCCATTTCGCCGTCTCGGAAATGGAGAAACGCATGCCGCTCACACCCGCCTCATTCATCAAGTCCACGATTAGCTTCAACTCGTGCAGACACTCGAAGTAAGCCATCTCCGGCTGATACCCCGCCTCGACCAGCGTCTCGTAACCCGCCAGCACCAGCGCGCTCAAGCCGCCGCACAACACGGTCTGCTCGCCGAACAAATCCGTCTCCGTTTCCTCCTTGAAGGTCGTTTCGATCACGCCCGCGCGCGTGCCGCCGATGCCCTTGGCCCACGCCAGCGCGATTTTTTTCGCCTGCTTGCCCGGGTTTTGGAACACTGCGATCAGCGCGGGCACGCCGCGCCCTTCGGTGAACTGCCGTCGCACGATGTGGCCCGGCCCCTTGGGCGCGACGAGAATCACGTCCACGTTCTTGGGCGGCACGATGGTTTTGAAATGAATCGCAAACCCGTGCGAGAACAACAGCGTTTTTCCCTTCGTCAAGTTCGGTTCGATGTCCTTTTTGAAAGCCGCCGGCTGCTTGGTGTCCGGCAGCGCGACGAAGATCACGTCCGCGCGCCGCACCGCCTCGGCGGTGGGCACCACCTCGAAGCCCTTCTCCCGTGCGATGGGGATCGATTTGCTCCCCTCGTAGAGGCCGATGATGACGTTAAGCCCGCTCTCCTTGAGGTTGAGTGCGTGAGCGTGGCCTTGTGAGCCGAAGCCCAGCACGGCGAGGGTTTTGTTCTTGAGCACGCCGAGATCGGCGTCCTTGTCCGAGAATACTTTTGCAGGCATTGGTTTGGTCAGGGGTTGATGGTTAAGTGTTGGAAAAGAAAATGTGTGTCGCGCGCGGTGCTCGCTAAACTGATTGCTGATTCACTGATAACTATTTCCTCGGCATCGCCACCTTGCCCGTGCGGGTCAATTCCAGCACGCCAAAGGTCTTCATCAGGTCGAGGAATTTCTCCACCTTGCTTTCGTTGCCGGTGATTTCGATGGCTAGGTTGGTGGGCTGCACGTCCACGATCTTCGCGCGGAAAATGTCCGTGATCTGCATCACCTCCGCGCGGGTGGTCGAATCCACCCCCACCTTTACCAGCACCAGTTCGCGGTCCACAAACTCACTCTCGCGGAAATCCTGCACCGCCAGCACGTCCACCAGCTTGTTGAGTTGCTTGACGATTTGCTCGAGCGTCGCCTCGTTGCCGTGCGTCACAATGGTCATGCGCGACACGCTCGGATCCTGCGTGGGGCCGACGTTGAGCGAGTCAATGTTATAGCCGCGCCCACTGAACAGGCCGGCCACGCGCGTGAGCACGCCGAACTTGTTTTCCACCAGCACCGAGATTGTGTGTCGCATAACCTGAATCCAAATCAAAATCAAAAAACCCGCGTCCCAAGGGAACTGCGGGCGACCGTCGGGCAATCGAACCAAGGCACCGGTCGCGTCAGCCAGTGACGCTGACTACCGGAAAGGCCAGGTTCATGAAATTCATCGGGCGAGAAATTAACAAACCAGGACACCGGGTCAACAGCTTTTTCAGCAATTCTCACTATGCAGAATGGGGCCGAGTTGACTCAGATTAAATGTTACCGGGGCGGGGAGTTGGACGAGGCGTCTGACCATACGTTGACTCACATTCGTGGTTACCCAAGTCACGAACATGAGCCTGTCTGCCAAACGCGAGTCGCTCGCACGTATTCACGG
>JANNEF010000214.1:0-7946 GCA_031378375.1 Verrucomicrobiota bacterium
CGGCCTTCCAGGCCGCTTACGCGTGCGGCCGTCCGCCGGTGTGAAGTTGCGCCCATACCCTGCCAACGCGTAAGCGGCCTGGAAGGCCGCGCGCCGCCAGGTTTCCATCGGGAGCAAGTGCTGAGATGCGTCCGCCAACAATGCGCCGGCAAGAAAGCTCTTTAATCTTCCCGGTTTTTGGTGTGCTATCCTCGGCGCGACTATGAGCTTTTACGACCAACTCAAATTTAACGCGGACGGCTTGATCCCCGCGATCATCCAGGAAGCCGCCACGCGCCGCGTGTTGATGATGGCGTGGATGAACCGCGCCTCGCTGGAGACGACCATAGCTACCGGCAAGACCCACTTCTGGAACCAGTCGCAGCAGAAGTTCTGGATGAAAGGCGAGTCCAGCGGCCACACGCAGACCGTGAAGGACATTGCGTTTGATTGCGACGGCGACACGTTGCTGATCCAGGTGGAGCAGGTCGGCGCGGCGTGTCACGAGGGTTACCGGTCGTGTTTCTTCCGCTCCGCCGAGGGGGCGGGCGGGCAATTCAAACTGACCGAGCCGCGACTGGAAACGCCGGAGCAGATTTACGGCAGGAAATAGATGGAGGACGCGCTGCCATTCGGAAGCCGGGAGTATGTCGTCTTCGCCGCGTTGCTTGTCTTCGCGCGCGGGGCGGACTTCCTCAGCACATGGATCGCCACGCCCAACCTCCTGCTGGAGGCGAATCCCCTCGCGCGGAAACTCGGCTGGAAGTGGGGCATCCCGTTGAACGTGCTGTTGTGTGGCACCTTTGCGTTCTTCCCGCTGCCCGCAGTCATCATTGCCACGACGAGCGTGCTGGTAGCCGCGCGCAACTTTCAACTCGCCTGGCTGATGCGCTCCACCGGCGAGGAGAATTACCGCGACTGGTTCCTCGACCGCCTGGCGGAGACGGAGACCAGCCTGTTTCTCTTCTGCTTGTTCGCGCAGACCGGCCTCACGGCGGCGGTGGGCGGGGTATTGATGTATTTCAGCGAGTGGCGCGGCGAGTTGCAGTTGGTGCCGCTGGGCATCGGCATGGGGATTTTGGGTTACGCAGTGGCGGTGGCCGTTTACACGCTGCTGTCACTTTGGCGCAACCGGCGGGCGGCACGTTGAACCTGGAGCATTATACTTTGAACACTGAAGGAATGTATTCACCGACGTTGGAGGAATTCACCAGCCTGGCGGGGCAGGGGAACCTCATTCCCGTCACGCGCCGGCTGCTCGCCGACTTTGAGACGCCGCTTTCCGCCTATCGCAAGATTCGCGGGCAGGGCGAATCGTTCCTCTTCGAGTCCGTCGAAGGCGGCGAGCATCTGGGGCGCTACTCTTTCGTTGGCTGCAACCCGCGCGCGATCATCCGCCAGACGGGCAACCGCATTGAGGTGATCGAGAACGGCAAGGTGGTGGACAAGTTCGCCATCCCTACCAAGGGCGCGTCCGAATGCGGGCAATGCGTCAAGGACGGACTCGAAGTGGTCGAGCGCGTCCTGAAACAGTTCCGCCCCGTCGCCCTGCCCGGACTGCCGCGCTTCACCGGCGGCGCGGTCGGGTTCATCGGCTACGAATTTATCCACGACGTCGAGCCGGTCGTGCCGCGTCCAACGCGGGACGAGCTTCAGACGCCGACCATGTATTTCCTGCTCGCCGACGAACTGCTCATCTTCGACCGGGTCGCGCAGACCATCACCGTGCTTGTCAACGCCATCATTGACGATGCCACCAGCCCGGCGGACGCCTACGAGAACGCCGTCGGCGAGATCGAGCGCCTCGTCTCGCTGCTCGAACAGCCCATCGAACACTTCCCCGTCACTGTGCCGCGCGACGTGCCGGCGGTGCCGTTCGAGTCGAATGTACCGAAGGAGAACTTCTTCGCCAACGTGCTCAAGGCGAAGGAATACATCACCGCCGGGGACATCATCCAGGTGGTCGGCTCGCAACGTTTCTCCACTCAAGTGAAGGCCGCGCCACTGGATGTCTATCGCGCGGCGCGTTCGATCAATCCTTCGCCCTACATGTTTCTGCTCGAACTCGAGGGCTTCGCGCTCGTTGGCGCGTCGCCCGAGATTCATGTCCGCTGCGAGGATCGTCGCGTGGAGATCCGCCCCATCGCCGGCACGCGCCCGCGCGGCAAGACGCCAGAGGCGGACCTCGCGAACGAAAAGGATTTGCTCGCCGATCCCAAGGAACGCGCCGAACACGTCATGCTCGTGGACCTCGCGCGCAACGACCTCGGCCGGGTGTGCGACTTTGGCAGCGTCCAAGTGAAGGACCTGATGATCGTCGAGCGTTACAGCCACGTCATGCACATCGTCTCCCAAGTCGAGGGCCAGCTCGCCGCGGACAAGACGCCCTACGATCTCATGCGTGCCACGTTTCCCGCCGGCACGCTTTCGGGCGCGCCCAAGGTGCGCGCGATGCAGATCATTTCCAAACTGGAACAGACCACGCGCGGTCCCTACGGCGGCTGCGTCGGCTACTTCTCGTTCAATGGCAACCTCGATTGTTGCATCACCATTCGCACCGCGTTGCTCAAGGACGGCAAAGCCTACGTGCAGGCCGGCGGCGGCTGGGTGAACGATTCGACGCCCGAAGGCGAGTATCAGGAGACGGTGAACAAGGCCAAGGCGATGCTCAAGGCGGTGGCGCTGGCGGAGAGCTTCACGCCGGCGGGAGGTTGACGCGCGCCGGCTTCACCGGACTTTGGCTCGACAACGCCGCCGGTCCCGCTAGGTTTCTGTCCCAGAATTATGACCGATCCCCGTTACACGAAACTGGCCCGCCTCCTGGTGGATTACTCGACCAAACTCAAAAAAAACGACCGCGTGCTGGTGGACGCCATTGACGTGCCCGATGAGTTCACCGTGGAACTGCTGCGCGCCATCCGCCGCGTCGGCGCCACGCCGCTCGTCGAAGTGCGCCATGGCCGCGTCACACGCGAAATCCTTCGCGACACCAACGAGACGCACGCCGCGCTCGTGCGCGATGTGGAGATGTTCCGCATGAAGAAGGTCCAGGCCTATCTGGCGGTGCGCGGGAGCGCCAACGCGAACGAAACCGCCGACGTGGACAGCCAGCGCATGGCGCTTTACTCGCGCGTGCTGCGGCCCGTGTTGAACCACCGCGTCAACCAGACGCGCTGGTGCGTGTTGCGCTGGCCCTCGCCGAGCATGGCGCAGGCGGCGGGCATGAGCACCGAGGCGTTTGAGGATTTTTACTTCAACGTTTGCACGATGGATTATCCGCGCATGACCCGGGCGATGGCGCCGTTGGAGAAGCGGATGAAGCGGGCCGACCGTGTCCATCTCAAGGGGCCGGGCACGGATCTGACGTTCAGCATCAAAGGTATCGGCGCGCAGATGTGCAAAGGCGACCGCAACATCCCGGACGGCGAGGTCTTTTCCTGTCCGGTGAAGAATTCGGTGAACGGCCAGATCCAGTTCAACACGCCGACGCTGTACTCCGGGACCAAGTTCGACAACGTGCGGTTGGAGTTCAACGACGGAAAGATCGTCCGCGCCACCGCCAACAATACGAAGCGGCTGAACGAGATTCTGGACACGGACGCCGGGGCGCGCTACGTGGGGGAGTTTTCGCTGGGTTTCAATCCGTACATCCAGAGTCCGATGTGCGACATCCTGTTCGACGAGAAGATCGCCGGCTCGCTGCATTTCACGCCGGGGCAGGCTTACGAGGTCGCCGACAACGGCAACCGCTCGGCGGTACATTGGGACATGGTGCTGATCCAGCGGCCGGACTGGGGCGGGGGCGAGGTGTGGTTCGATGGCGAGTTGATCCGCAAGGACGGGATGTTTGTGCCGAAGGATCTCAAGCCGCTCAATCCGGCGAATTTGAAGTCGTGAAGCGTGATGTGATGGGCACCCGTCCCGGGTTCACGCCCCACGCATCACGGACCACTGTCAGCCTTTGAGCACCGAGATGAATTGCTTCATCGCCGGCGAGAGCACTTTGCTCTTCTTGTAGATCACCGCCAGCGGCCGATACAACTCCACACCGTCCAGTTTGACTTCCGCGAGCGTCTGTTTGCTGACTTCCTGCGTGATGGTACCGTGCGGGACGATGGCCAGGCCGGCGTCGATCTCGACAGCGCGCTTGACCGTCTCGATGTTGTCGAACTCCATCGCGTGCTTTACCGAGATGCCTTCCTCCTTGAGCACCTTGTCGATGGCGCGGCGCGTGGGGATGTCCGGTTGGAAGCTGATGAAATTCTGGCCGCTGAGATCCTTCAGTTTGACACTCTTCGCCCTGGCGAACGGATGCGACGGGTGGCATATGAGCACCAGCGAGTCCTTGCGGAGCAGCAGGGTTTCCAGCTTGGCGTCGCGCGTGGGATACGCGACGAGACCGAGGTCGGCGACATTGCCGAGCACGTCTTCGTAAACCTGCGCCGAGTGCCGGTACTCGACGTGGACGTTCACGGTGGGATAGGCCTTGAGAAAATTTTTGAGATACGGCGGCAGTTCGTGCAACCCGATGCTGTAGATCGTCGCCACCCGGATGGTGCCGGAGATGATGTCCTTGATCTCCTGCAATTTGTTGTGCAGCGAGTCGTAGGTCTGGATGATCTGCTTGCTGTAATCGTAAAGCACCTGGCCTTCACGGGTGAGGCGGAATTTTTTCTTGCTCCGTTCGATGAGCAGCAATTTGCAGAGGCGTTCGAGCGAACTGATCTGCTGGCTGACGGCGGACTGGGTGACGCAGTTGATTTGAGCGGCCTTGGTGAAGCTCTCGGTCTCGGCCAGGTCGCAAAATACTTTCAGACTTTGAATTTGCATAACGTACGATCTAAAGCATAGAGGGCGGCGGGGTGCTGTCAATTGATCGCGCCGGCAACGGAGTTGAACACCCGCAGGACTTTGAGCGCCCCGCCTCTCGTGCCACCCGCCCGAATTCCAGTCAAGCTGCCAGCGATGTGGCCAGCGTCTGCTTGACCCGGTGCAACAGCGCCTGGCTGTTGAACGGCTTCTGGAGGTAGTTCCAATCTTCGTCGGAGTGGGCTGACCGCACGCAGGCCGTCGAGCAAATCACCTTGGTGCCGGGCGACAACGCGCGCACTTGATTGATCAACTCGCGGCCCGTCATCTTCGGCATGACCATGTCGGTGATGAGCAGGTCTATGAATGAGTTGCCTTGCGCGAAAATCTCCAGCGCTTTCTCGCCACAGTTGGCCGTGAGCACGCGGTAGCCATAAGAGGAGAGCACCATCTGACCGAGATTGGCCACCATTTCCTCGTCGTCCACGAACAGAATGGTTTGCTGCCCCGTCAATGAGCCGTCATCGAGCTTGGGCGGCGCGGCGACGTGCGCCTTGGCTGGCAGGTACACGCGAACGGACGCACCGCGTCCCGGATGGCTGGAGATGGCGACCCCACCGCCGTGGTTGGTGATGATGCCATAGACGAGTGCCAGGCCCAGCCCGCGGTGCCCGTACTTCGTGGTGAAGAACGGTTCGAAAACTCGCGGTAAATCCTCCGGCGTGATGCCCGCTCCATCATCTGAGATCTCCACGCACACATACGAGCCGGCAGCCAGGTAGGCGGTCCGGTCCTGGGAAGGTTCTGTCAATTCAAGGTTGCGGGTTCGCACGGCGATCTGGCCCGTCTCCTGGACGGCTTCGACGGCGTTTTCGACGATCTTGGCCAAGGCCTGCTGCAACTTGGCTTCGTCGAAGCTGGTCGTAAAAATCTGGTCCTCGAATTGAAGCTTCCATGCCAGCGTGGTGCGCTCAGGTGTTTGGAATAGCTTCAACGTGCGTTGCAGCAGGCCATTCAGGTCGCCGGTCGCTTGTGAACGTTTCTCTTTGTGATCGAGACTGAAGGCGGCGAGTTGATGGGCCACCTCGGCGGCCTTTTCCGCCGCCCGCTCCACTTCGGTGAGTGACGCGCGCCATGGGTGATCCGCCTCCATCTTGCCGAGCACGTAGGAGGCGTGACCGAGTACGGTGGTCAGTGCGTTGTTGAAATCCAACGCCACCGTGCGTGTCAGGTGCAGCGCGCAATCCAGTTTCTGCCGTTGGGCCAGGTTGAATTCCACAGTCCGCACACGAATCTCCGTGCTGCCGGGCGGAGGCGGTGGACCGGCGGCTGGCTCGGCGAAAAGCTGGAACAGGAACATCGGTTCCGGATGGGAATCCAACGAACTGACTGCGGTGGTAAACGATGCCGTGGCTTCTGCGATTCCGCGAAAGCGGAGCGGGTTCATGGGGGCGCGGGTGGTTTGCCAGCGCGTCAGCCACGCTTCCGGCGGGCATCCGTTCTCCGCGTCCCAGACCTCCGCCAGCGTCATCGTGGCAAGCCGGTTGCCGAAGTGATTCAGCGCCGCCCGGTTGGCGCGCACGATCCGGCCGTCTCCCTCCACCAGGAGCACCGGCCAGCATACGTTCTCCAGTTGAAATTCAGTGTCCGTGTTTACCATGGGATTTTTGGAAAAAGCAGGCAACTTGTCCAATGCGTCACCTCCGGCCGGGGCGTTTTTTCAAACCTTGTCCCAAGGCGAAGGCGTGCGGCAGCAACTGCGCGACACGAAAGGTTTTGATCCGCTTAGGTCGCCGCGCATCTGCGACCCAAACGATGGCCAGGGGCGCGTATTCCGCCAGCAATTGGCGGCACGCCCCGCATGGCGTTGCCCCGCCCGTCAGGGCGGCTACCACGGCGATCGCAGAAAAATGTTTCCGCCCGTCCGTCAGTGCCTTGAACAACGCCACCCGTTCGGCGCAGCAGGTTAGTCCGTAGCTGGCGCTCTCGACATTGGCCCCGGTGATGATTTCGCCGCCGGTGGTCAGCAGGGCCGCGCCGACCTTGAACTTGGAATACGGGGCAACTGCCTGAGTGCGCGCTTCAAGCGCGGCGGCTACCAGCTTTTTCTTCGCGTCGTTGCGCATACAGTTCCGCAAATGTTTCCAGCAATTGAGCGGCGGCGGTCTTGACTCGTTCGCCGGTGGTTAATACTTCGGCATGGGAGAGCGATTCTTTAGTCCGCCCGGCGGCGAGGTTGGTGATACAGGACAACCCCGCCACCGTGAGACCACATTGGCGGGCGACGATGGCCTCCGGCACCGTGCTCATGCCTACCGCATCCGCGCCCCATCCGGCGAACACGCGAATTTCTGCCGGCGTTTCGTAGCTTGGCCCGGACACGGCCAGGTAAACGCCCTCGTGCAGGCGTTGTTTGCTTTTCTTGGCGGCCCGGCGCAGGCAGTCGAGCAGGGACTCAGAATAAACGCGCGACAAATCCACAAAACGCGCGCGTCCCGCCGCCGGCTCCCCACGCAGCGGATTGGCCCCCATGAAATTGATGTGGTCCGTCAGCGCCATGAAATCGCCTGGGCGAAACCGCCGGTTGATGCCACCCGCAGCGTTGGTCAACAGCAAGTCGCGCACGCCCAATTCCGCCAGCACGCGTATGGGAAACGTCGCCGCCTCCATTGAATGCCCCTCGTAATAGTGCGCCCGCCCGCTCAACACCAGTACGGGTGTCGGGCCCATCAGTCCGACCACCAATTTTCCCGCATGACCGCTGACGCCCGGAGGTGGGAAACCCGGGACGTCTGTGTAGGCGATTTCCGCCGCCACCCACAACCGCGACAAGACATGTTGAAACCCGCTTCCCAGCACGATGGCCAGCGTGGGGCGGAGCAGGGAAAGCGTTCGTAGCTGAGAGGCGGCAATTTGTGGACTGGTGCGTTTGCTCATCGCCCATGAACTCTAAAGTCTTGGTCACGCAGTTCTCAATCCTCAAATTGTCCAGACATCATGTCACCAGTTTGCTTCCAGCCCCAAACATTAGCGACGTGGTTGAATAATCACCCGGCGGGTGAATGGCAGCCGGGGGAGTGCTGTCTGTAAAGCATGTCGAAGTTTCGCACGCTCAATCCCCGGAAGTTCACGGTCGAGTTTCGCGACGCGCACCGCGC
>JANNEF010000253.1:0-35885 GCA_031378375.1 Verrucomicrobiota bacterium
TTACGTGCTGGTCTATCGCAACCGCAAGCTGGCCGTGGACGAAGCCAAGGCGTGGGACAAACCGCTGACGGAAGGCGTGGCGCAGGCCAAGGATTACGCGGGCAAGATGGCCGTGCGCTTCGCCTACGCCACCAACGGCCAGGGCATCTATCAGGTGGATATGTCCCCTCCATCCCATTCCTCCCATCCCGCCGAGGGTGAGATCGCGCGCTACCCGACCCCCGACGAACTGTGGGCTATGACTTTCGCGGAGGCGGATGCGTGGCGCGACCGCTTCGCTGCCGTGCCGTTCGAGGACAAGGGCGGCTCGCATCCCAGCCGCTACTATCAGGACATCGCCGTCGAGCGCGTGATGCAGGCCATCGCGGAGGAACGGCAACGCATCCTGCTCACACTGGCCACGGGAACAGGCAAGACCTTCATCGCGTTTCAAATCGCGTGGAAACTGTTTCACGCCCGCTGGAGCTTGAGCCGCCAGCCGGAGAGACGCCCACGCATCCTGTTCCTGGCCGACCGGAACATTCTGGCGAATCAGGCTTACAACGCCTTCTCCGCGTTCCCCGAGGACGCGCTGGTGCGCATCGAGCCGGCGGACATCCGCAAGAAAGGCAAAGTGCCCAAGAACGGCAGCCTGTTCTTCACCATCTTCCAGACGTTCATGAGCGGCCCGCCCAAGGACGGGAAGCCGTCGCCCTACTTCGGGGAATATCCGCCGGATTTTTTTGATTTTATCGTCATTGACGAGTGCCATCGCGGCGGCGCGAACGACGAAAGCAACTGGCGCGGCATCCTGGATTACTTCGCGCCCGCCGTGCAGCTCGGCCTCACCGCCACGCCCAAGCGCAAGGATAACGTGGACACCTACGCCTACTTCGGCGAGCCGGTCTATATCTACTCGCTCAAGGAGGGCATCAACGACGGCTTCCTCACGCCGTTCAAGGTGAAGCAGATTCAGACGACGATTGATTACTACGTTTACACGTCCGACGACGCCGTGGTGGAGGGCGAGATCGAGGTGGGAAAACTTTACGAGGAAGCGGACTTCAACCGAAGCATTGAGATTCGCGAACGCGAAAAGAAGCGCGTGGAAATCTTCCTGTCGCAAATCAACCAGAACGATAAGACGCTGGTGTTCTGCGCGAATCAGGCCCACGCGCTGGTCGTGCGCGACCTCATCAACCAGCTCAAGACGAGCAAAGACCCGAACTACTGCCAGCGCGTCACGGCGGACGACGGCGCGCTCTGTGTGCAGCACCTACGTGATTTTCAGGACTACGTAAAGACCATCCCCACGTTCCTGACCTCGTCGCATAAACTCTCCACCGGCGTGGATGCCCGGAACATCCGCAACATCGTCCTGATGCGCCCGATCAATTCGATGATCGAGTTCAAGCAGATCATCGGGCGTGGCACGCGGCTCTACGACGGGAAGGATTACTTCACGATCTACGATTTCGTGAAGGCGCATCATCACTTCAGCGATCCCGAGTGGGACGGCGAGCCACTCGAACCAATGGGAGACATGGGAGTAACGGGAGACCTGACTCCCCTCCATCCCATCAGTCCCACAGCTCCCAGGCCGCCACGCCAAAAAGTGCGCGTGAAGCTCGCCGACGGCAAGGAGCGCACCATCCAGCACATGATGATGACGACGTTCTGGCATCCCGACGGCACGCCGATGTCCGCGCAACAGTTCATGGAACTGCTCTTCGGCAAGCTGCCCGACTTCTTCCAGAGCGAAGCCGAACTCCGCGCCCTATGGAGCGCCCCAGATACGCGAGCCAAACTCCTGCAAGGCCTGGCCGACAAAGATTTCGGCCACGACAAGCTGATGGCCATGCAGCAGCTCATCGACGCCGAGAAGAGCGATCTCTTCGACGTGCTCGCCTACGTGGCCTATCTGCTGCCGCCAGTGACGCGAGCCGAGCGCGCCGACCATGCGCGGGTGCATATCAATTCCCAATTCAACGCCAAGCAACAGGCCTTCCTCGATTTCGTCCTCCAGCACTACGTCACCGAAGGCGTGGAGGAACTGGAGCAGAGCAAGCTGAACCCCTTGCTCCGTTTGAAATATCACGACTCCATCACCGACGCCGTGGCCGACCTCGGCGGCCAGCCGGAGGAAATCACCAAAGTCTTCGCCGGATTTCAGAAGTATCTCTACGCCGAGACAACTTGAGCAGGCCGGATTGGGTCGGCTTCGTCAACGGCCTGGCGCTGGTGGTCATCGAACTGAAGAAGCCCGGCGTGCCTGTCGGCGCGGCGTTCGACGAGAACCTGACGCACTACAGGCAGCAAATCCCGGCGTTGTTCTGGTGCGCGCGCTGCTCATCGCCTCGAACGGCACGGACAGCCGCGCCGGGTGTCGCTGGACGTGATGCTGCGCGGAACGTGCGACCGGACGCGGCTGCTCGACCTGATGGAGAATTTCACGCTGTTCTCGGAGCACAAGGAAACGGAGCGGTCCCGCAGGTTCGCATATTTTCATCCGCTTCGATTGAGCGATTCGTCACCGTGCGGGAATCATCCTTCCGCTGCTTCAGTCGGCTTCCCCGGAAAGCCTGAGCCAGACAGCGCGGTAATCCTGGCCGGTCATGGTGGCGTCATCGGGCGCGGCGTTTTGCCAGGTCTCGCTGCCTCCGCTCATTCCCCGGCCAGTTGGAGCACGCGGGGGCGTGGCGGAAAGGGTTCGCTGGGGCCGACGTTTAACCACGAATGGACACCAATTTACACGAATCAGGCCAGCCACTGCCTGACCTCTCGGCGTGAGCGTCAGCGCCAGTGCTCACAGGTCGAATCAGGAAGGCCTCGGGGCTTCTCGTTCGTGCCTTGTTGGCGCAACGGCTTTTTCCAGGTCATTGGTGGTTTCCACCGGCCCCGTTCCACCCGGGAGTCGCGCGAAATGAACTGTCCGCCCGGGGAACTATCCCGCGCGACACGCCAAATGTCCCGTGAGCCAGGGGCAATGCAGTCACCACCAGCCGTGGAGATTTTCCGACTCGCAATTGAAAGTTTCCGATCGGTGAAATGGGCTCGCCGGGTGGCCCGGCGCACTCGCCAGCGCGCCGGAGGCATCCTTCGACTGGCGAAATGAAGTCGCCGAGTCGTGAAATGAACGATCCGCCACGCCGTAGGAATCAGCCCATTGTCCAAATGAATCCACCGACTCGTCTCAGGTTGGCGCCGTGTCCCGAAATGGAACCGCCGTGTCTCAAAACAAGACGGCCGGGTGCGCCTTTGGTCATGACCGCTTCGCATTGAAGGTGCGTGGCCCACGAATCGTCGCGGGCGCGCGCGCGCGCTTCACGCTACGGGGTGCGTCCCCTGCCCCGTCGGCTGACTTTGCCGATGCGCGCTTCGCGGGCGTTCCGGGTTTCCTGTCGTGCTGATCAAGTAATTGACATGGCCCGCAGCGCTGCTTAGGTTTGACCTACAAATGGAAAACCTAGAAACGCCAGTTGAGTCCTTGGTAAATCTGACGGAGAGCGCCGCCAGCCAGGTTAAGTCCATGCTGTCCACTCAACCTGAAAACGCGGGCAAAACCCTCCGGGTTTACGTCGAGTCCGGCGGCTGTTCCGGGATGCAATACGGCATGGTCTTCGACGAAAAGCGGGATGATGACCTGAGCACCGATTTTTTTGGTGTGTCTGTGCTCGTGGATCCCTTCAGCGCGAACTACCTGCGCGGCGCGGTGGTTGACTACGTGGATGAGTTGACCGGCGGCGGTTTCAAGATTTCCAATCCCCAGGCGCAGCAAAGCTGTGGTTGCGGGAAATCCTTTCAAGCCTAGTCGGAACATAATACTTCCGCCGGGCAAACACATGCCGTCCCGTGCGATGCGGGGCGGCTTCTTTCTTCCAACGGGACTGGAAAACATCGGCTCTGAAGGCAAATCCGGCTTGATTTGCAGGCCTTGCTCCTTACCTTCCCCGCATGTCAGAAACGCCCGTTCGCGCGAAAAACCAAAATCCTCCCCACCGGGAAGCCCCGGCTTTGAATCCGCCCGCCAGTTCACTCGCCTGGTCCGACCGTTTTGTGCATCGCCACATCGGGCCCGGCGCGCGGGAAACTCAAACCATGCTCGGCGCGCTGGGCTTTCCCACACTCGACGCGCTCGTGGACGCGGCGGTGCCCGCGCAAATCCGGTTGCACAAAGCGCTCGACCTGCCGCCTTCGCGCAGCGAGCACGGACTGCTGGGCGAGTTGCGAACCATCGCCGCGCAGAACCAAATCTTCCGGTCGTTCATCGGCGCGGGTTACTCGGATTGCATCACTCCGCCGGTCATTCAACGGAACATCTTGGAGAACCCAGGCTGGTACACGCAATACACGCCCTACCAGGCGGAGATCGCGCAAGGCCGGCTGGAGGCTTTGTTGAATTTCCAGACCCTGATCACCGACCTCACCGGACTCGAAATCGCCAACGCCTCCCTCCTCGACGAGGCCACCGCTGCCGCCGAGGCGATGGCGATGTGTCACGCGCTCAAGAGTGCCGGCGGTGCTCAAGCGATTTTTGTTTCCGAAGCCTGCCATCCGCAGACCATCGCCGTCATCCGCACCCGTGCGCGGGCGTTCGGTCTCGAAGTAATTGTCGGCAACCATCACGCCTTCGACTTCTCGAAAAAGGTGTTCGCCGTCCTGCTGCAATATCCCGCGACCGATGGCGCGGTTTACGACTACCGGCAGTTCGCGGAACGCGCGCATCAGCACGACGCGCTGGTCATCGTCGCCGCCGATCTGCTCGGTCTGACGTTGCTCGCGCCGCCCGGCGAGTGGGGCGCGGACGTTGCGGTCGGGAGCGCGCAACGCTTCGGCGTGCCGCTCGGCTACGGCGGGCCGCACGCGGCTTACTTCGCCACGCGCGACGCCTTCAAGCGCCTGATGCCCGGCCGCCTGATCGGTGTGTCGAAGGACGCCCAGGGTCGTCCGGCGCTGCGCCTCACGCTTCAGACCCGCGAGCAACACATCCGTCGCGAGAAGGCCACGAGCAACATCTGCACGGCGCAGGTGCTGCTCGCCGTCATCGCGTCCATGTACGCGGTCTATCACGGGCCGGACGGCTTGAAGAAAATCGCGGAGCGCATCCACCGCCTGACCGCGACACTCGCCGCCGGCCTGCAAAAAATGGGCTTCGACGCGGGGCCGGAAACTTTCTTCGACACCTTGCGCGTCAACCTTGGGCAACTTCACAGCCGCGACATCGTTCGTTTCGCCGAGGCTCACAAAGTGAATCTGCGCGTCATGGACGGCCAGACCGTGTGCATCTCGCTGGATGAAGCCACGGCGGTTGAAGACCTCGACACACTGTTCCGCATCTTCAATGGCGACCGCGTGCCTGCTTTCACCGCAGCCGAGTTGGCCGCGCACGTCAGCGCCGATTTCGCCGTCCCGTTTGCGCGCACGTCTTCATTCCTCACGCATCCGGTTTTCAACCGCTTTCATTCCGAGACGGAGATGCTGCGTTACATCCGCCGCCTGGAATCGCGCGACCTGTCCCTCACCACTTCGATGATCCCGCTCGGCTCCTGCACGATGAAGCTGAACGCGACCGCCGAGATGTTTCCCGTGACGTGGCCAGAGTTTGGCAAACTTCATCCCTTCGCGCCGCCGCATCAGGCCGCGGGCTACCAGACGATCTTCAAGCAACTGGAACAATGGCTGGCGGAAATCACCGGCTTCGCGGCCACTTCGCTGCAACCCAACGCCGGCTCGCAAGGCGAATACGCCGGCCTGCTGGTGATCAACGCCTGGCACGAAGCGCGCGGCGAATCGCACCGGCGCGTGTGCCTGATTCCCAACTCGGCACACGGCACCAATCCCGCGAGCGCCGTCATGGCCGGGTTGCGCGTTGTGCCCGTCGCGTGCGACAGCCAGGGGAACATTGAGGTTGCCGATTTGCGCGCGAAAGCCGCCGCGCACAAGAACGACCTCGCCGCGCTCATGGTCACTTACCCTTCGACGCACGGCGTGTTCGAGGAGACCATCAAGGAAATCTGCCAGATCATCCACGCGCACGGCGGGCAGGTGTACATGGACGGCGCGAACATGAACGCCCAGGTCGGCCTGTGCCGGCCCGGCGACATCGGCGCGGATGTCTGCCACATCAATCTGCACAAAACTTTTTGCATCCCGCATGGCGGCGGCGGTCCGGGCATGGGACCGATCTGCGTGGCGGGGCATCTCGCGCCGTTTCTGCCGAAGCATCCGCTCGTCACCACCGGCGGCAAGCAGGGCATCGGCGCCATCTCGGCCGCGCCTTGGGGCAGCGCGAGCATTCTGCTCATTTCATGGATGTACATCCGGCTGATGGGCGCGGACGGGCTGACCGACGCGACGAAGGTCGCCATTCTCAACGCCAACTACATCGCACACCGGCTGGAAAAACTTTTCCCGGTTCTCTACAAAGGCCACGGCGGACTGGTCGCGCACGAGTGCATCCTCGACTTGCGCCAGTTCAAGAGCGTGACTGTGGAGGACGCGGCGAAGCGGTTGATGGATTACGGCTTTCACGCGCCGACGGTGTCGTTCCCCGTGCCCGGCACGATGATGGTGGAGCCGACCGAGAGCGAATCGCTCGCGGAGCTGGACCGCTTCTGCGACGCGATGACGGCCATCCACGCCGAGATCACCGCCATCGAATCCGGCGCGGCGGACAAGCTGAACAACCTCCTCAAGAACGCCCCGCACACGGCGGAGGTTTGCACCGCCGACCAGTGGGATCGTCCCTACGCGCGCACGCAGGCCGCGTATCCCGCGAAGTGGCTGCGCGAGCACAAATTCTGGCCGCCCGTCGGACGCATTGACAATGTTTACGGCGACCGCAATCCCGTGTGCTCGTGCGCGGGGATGGAAGAATATTCGAGTTGAGCGGGCGCTCGGGGCGGCGGTGGTGGTTCAGTCCGCCACGTAAATATTCTTCAACTCCGAGCAGCCCTCCATCGCCGACATGCCCAGGTCGCGGCCGATGCCGCTGTGCTTGAAGCCGCCGAAGGGCGCTTCGACGTGGACGCTCGAATGGGAGTTGATGCTCAACACGCCGCTCTCGACCTGGCGTGCGACGCGCAGGGCGCGTTTGAGGTCGTTCGTCCAGAGCGAGCCGCTCAGGCCGTAGCGGGAGGCGTTCACTTCGCGCAGCATCGCGGCTTCGTCGTCGAACGGACGAATGCAGACAACTGGTCCGAAAACCTCCTCGCGCCAGACGCGGTCGGACGGCTCGACTTCCAGCAGCACCGTCGGCGCAAGGTAAAATCCCTTGTTGAAAAGCCGCTGCCCGCCGACCGCGACTTTGCGCCCGTCCTTTCTGGCTCCGGCGATGAAGTCCTCGACGGTCTGGCGTTGCGCGGCGGAAACCAGCGGGCCGATCTGCGTGTCCGCCTGCGCGGGGTCGCCGACGCGTAACGCCTTCGTCACGGCGATGAACTGCTCCACGAATTCATCGAACACGGCGCGTTGCACGAACACGCGGCTGCGTGCGCAACAGTCCTGCCCGGTGTTGGCGAAGACGCTCATCGGTGAGGTTGCCGCCGCCTGCGCCACGTCCGCGTCGGCAAAGATGATGTTCGGCGATTTGCCACCCAGTTCGAGCGAGACTCGCTTCAGGTCACGCGCCGCCAGCTCCATGATGCGAGAACCGACCACCGTTGAGCCGGTGAAGGAAATCTTTGGCACAAGCGGATGCATCACCAGCACGTCGCCCACGACGCCGCCCTGGCCGGGCAACACCTGCAACACGCCGGCGGGCAGCCCGGCCTGGTGCGCGAGTTGTCCGAGTTGGATCGCCGTGAGCGGCGACTGGCTGGCCGGCTTGAGCACGACGCTGTTGCCCGCCGCCAGGGCGGGCGCGGCCTTCCAGCACGCGATGGGAAAGGGGAAATTCCACGGCACGATCGCGGCGACCACGCCCATCGGCTGCCGCAGCGTGAAGTCGAAGCCGCCGCGCGTGACCGGGATCGTCTGGCCGAAAAACTTTGTCACCGCGCCCGCGTAATACTCGAAGACGCGCGCGCCCAGTTCGATTTCGTCGCGCGCGTCGGCGATGGGTTTGCCGATGTTGCGGCATTCGAGTTGGGCGAGCGCCTCGGCGTGTTCGCGAATTTTTCGCGCGATGTTGAACAGGACATCGGTTCGTTTGCCCGGCGTCAGGTCGCGCCAGCTTTGGGTAAACGCGCGGTGCGCGCCGTCCACCGCGTCGTTCAGGTCGGCGGGACTCGCGGCGGAAACTTCAGCGAAGACTTCCTCGGTGGCGGGATTGGTCTGCGGAATCCATTGACCGCCGTGGCCGTCGCGCAGTTCGCCGTTGACGAACAATTGCGTGGCAAAGTCACTTGGACTTCCGCTCATAGCGCCGCCTGGTAGAGCGCCTTCAGATCGTCGCGGTTGACCGACACGGGATTGGTCGCGTGGCAGGGATCCGCGTACGCCTGCGTCGTCAGCGGCTCCAACTGCGCTTCCTTCACGCCGTGAGCGCGCAACCCGTCACCCAGCCCCAGGCCGGTGACGAACTTCTTGATGAACTCAACGGTCTTCTGATCCGCCTCCTCGGCTTTCAGCCTGGCCACATCCAGTCCGCAGGCGATGCCGATGCGGCGGTAGATGCCTGGCTTGCCCCGGGCGTTGAAGGCCATGACGTGCGGCAGACAAATCGCGTTGGCCGTGCCGTGATGCATCGCGCACAGCGCGGAAAGCGGATGCGCCAGCGAATGCGTCGCCCCGAGATCCTTTTGAAACGCCACGCCGCCCATCGCCGCCGCGAGTTGCATCTTGCCGCGCGCGTCGAGGTCTTTGCCGTTCTTGAACGCGCGCGGCAGCGCCTCGACGATCATGTGAATGGCCTCCAGCGCGATGCCATCGCAGAACGGTTGCAACACCGGCGACGTGAACGATTCGATGCAATGCGTCAGCGCGTCCAGGCCCGTCGCCGCCGTCAGCTTGGGCGGCAGGTCGAGCGTGAGTTCGGGATCGAGAATGACCAGCTTCGCCAGCAGGCGCGGCAGGAAAATCACCGCGCGCCGTTGCGTGCCCGCGATGGTGATGACGGAACTGCGCCCCAGTTCGCTGCCGGTGCCGGCGGTGGTGGGAATGCACACGCAGCGCGCCAGCCCGCTCCAGTCGTCGTTGAAATTGAACTTGGCGAGTTGCAGGTCGGGCCGTTTGACGAGCAGGCGGCACGCCTTGCCCACGTCCAGCGCGCTGCCGCCGCCGAAGGCGACGACCAGATCGCATCCGGCGGCGCGGTAGGCTTTCCCGGCGTCAATCACGTCCTGCTCGGTCGGATTGGTGTGAACGTCGTGGAACAATTCCCATGTCTGGCCAAGCTGCGCGGGGCCGAGCACGCGCGAGAGAGTCTGGAAGGCATTCGTCTGCAGCAGGCCGGGGTCGGTGACGACGAGCGGACGCTTGCCGCCCATCTGCCGGATGCGCGCCGGCAGTTCGGCAATCGCGCCGGGACCGAACAAAGTCGCCGTCGGAAAAGAGAATGTCGCAACGGGAGCGCTCATACGCCCCGACACTAGCAAAGTGTTTCGCCGCGTGCATCAAGAAAGAATTCGCCCCCAACCTCCGCGCAGAATAGACTGCGCCGGCTAAACTTTGATCGGATAATTCTTATGCATCAGGTGACTTCGGTGGAATTGAAACGTGATTGCGCGGCGGTGCAAATCCCGCAGGGCGCCACGGTGACGCTGCCGCAGGGCACGCCCGTGGACATCACGCAGACGTTGGGCGGCACCTACACGGTCCACGCACGCGGCGGCCTGTTCCGCATCGCCACGCAGGACGCGGACGCGCTCGGCATAGCGCCGACGGCGACGGCGGAGCCGAAAACTCCCGCCGGCCCGCCCAGCGAGGTGGACGAGCAACAAGTCTGGGACACGCTGCGCACTTGTTTCGACCCGGAAATCCCCGTGAACATCGTGGACCTCGGCCTGGTGTATGATCTGCATCTCGAAAAGCTGCCGAGTGGCCACAGCCGTGTGAATGTCAAGATGACCCTCACCGCGCCGGGCTGTGGCATGGGCGCCACCATCGCTGGCGATGCTCAGCAGAAGCTGCTCTACCTCGACGCGGTGGAGGAAGCCAACGTCGAGATCGTCTGGGACCCGCCGTGGCATCAATCCATGATCACGGCCGCGGGGCGGAAGGTTCTTGGGCTGGAGTGAAAGAGCGCGGACGCCCCGTCACGACGGTAGCGCTTTCAATTCCCTCAATCCGTTGATCAGGAACTGCACGGCCACCGCCGCGAGCAGCAGCCCCATGATCCGCGTGGTGATGCGCATGGCGATGGGATTGAGCCAGCGGGCCCCGTGGGCGGAGAAGCGCAGGATGAAATAGGTGACCAGACAAATCGCCCCGATGCAGAGGCCAAGCGAGACTTGTTGCGCCAGCCCCTTCGCCTGATTGTGCAGGAGGATGACGGTGGAAATCGCCCCCGGTCCGGCCAGCATCGGCACCGCCAGCGGCGTCACGGCGATGTCGGCCTTGGCGGCGGCGGCCTCGGTTTCCTCGCGGGTCTCCTGCACGCGGGAACGCTGCGCGCGCAGCATGTCCAGCGCGATCAGCAGCAGCACCACGCTGCCGGCGATTTGAAAAGCGGGCAGTGTGATGCCGAGAAATTTGAAAATCCATTTGCCGCCCACGGCGAAGGTCAACAGCACACCCGCCATCACCCAGCAACCCAGCCGCGCAATGCCGACGCGGTGCGTCGGCGTGTCGTGCGGCGTCATTGCGAGAAACGCCGGCACATTCGCAATGGGATCCACGATGACGAACAGCGAGCTGAATGCCAGCAATGTGAATTCGAGCAGTGTCATGCGGAGCACGGCGCGAGGATCGCGTCCTTCATCCCGTGAATAATCTTTTTGTCCGCCGGGCAAATCGTCGCCAGCACGCCACCGAGTTCCGCGCGGGCGGCGTCACCATCGCCGTGAACGAAGTAGTACGGGCACAGCCGCGCGCGACCCGGCATCGGCACAAGCTGTTCCTTGCCGAAGTCGTAGTAACTCGCCTCGACCAGCCTGGGCTTGTGGTAACGCTGGAGGACGTAGGGCGAGCGGTCGAAACTGGCGAGCGCCTTGTCCACCGCGACACTCCAATCCGCGCTCGACAGATCGCTGCCGAGGTAAACACCGCGCGCGCCCCACGCCTCCTCGGAGTAACCGGACACTTTCAGGATCAAATCGCGCTCGCGCTGCGACAGCGCCTTGAGCTGCTGCCAGTCTGTCAGATCCAACTCCGGCAGCGCGGCGTGCGGCGGCAACGGCGCGGGATCCACGATCCACGAGTACGGCACGAGCTTGAGCAGCCGCTGGAGGAACGCTTCGCCCAGTTCCTGCCGCCAGAAGCCGCGCAGATTGCGGTTCCACAGCAGCGCGAAGATCAGCTTCTCCTCGAAGATCGGTTTGGGCGGCGGCGTGAGTTGAACCCTCTTTTCAGCGGCGAGCGCCAACAACTTCTCCGCGCACGCCACGTTGACGAGATCGAACAACTCGAAGAAACGATACGCGGCGTCGCCATCGGCGAACCCATCGAACTGTGAATCTTGAACTTTGAACCTCGAACTTCCCAGTTGATCCGCCAGCCACTCCATCTCCGGGCGATAAGTGGCCGACTCCTCGGACACGATGAGATGGACGCGCGCCGCCGCGCCAAAAATGCCCGCGAAACCTTTCAACATGCCATCAGCACCGCCGAGGATGGTTTGCGGAGCTGGAGGCTGAAGCATGGCGGACGGAAAGTCCGGTGACGGCGGCTCCTCCGACTTTGAACTTTGAATTTTGAACTTTGAACTTAGCGATTCATAAGCCTGGTTCAACCACGCCGTCAGGCCGATGCCGCCAGGGACGCTGTCCAGTTCGCTGATGGTCAGGCCGCCTTCGGTGATGAGCACGTCGGGCCGAATCACGCGCGGCACGTCGCTCTTGAACGCGGTGGCGCGCTGGAGTTCGATCAAGCTCGCGGGCTTGCCCTGGTCGAGATACGCGGCGACCCACGCCGGTTGCCGGCCGGCGACGCTCTGACGGTAGAGCAGGTTGACCGCACGATAAAACTGCAACAACACGCGACCGAGCGTCTCGATTTCCTTCGTCAACTCCGCGCCCAACGGGAACGGTGCGGGCGAAATGCGCCAATGCTGGTCGGCGAACAGGCCACCCGGCGGCAGGGCGTCGCGGATGGCGAGGGCGGCCGACCGGGGTGAAATGGCAGGGGGTGCGTTCAAGGCCGGTTGTAAACGGAGACGTCCGGGCACTGCTTCCGTAACGTGGTCTTCAGGCCGCCTCGCCCTTCAGTCAACGCGAGCGGGACGCTGGCACGGGATGGACGGGATGAAGCGGCACAGACACCGCGCTCCCGCCCCAACGGCAGCGCGCCGGATTCGCCGGAAACCGCCCCGGCTTCACGCCATCTGCAAAATTCGCGTCGCTCCGCTGTCTGCACGACAGGACTGTGAAGCAAGCCACCGCCGGAGACAAGCGCCGGCGCAAAACTGCCAAAGGTCGAGGTCCGCCCGCGTCATCCGCCCCCGCTTTGGGAGAGCGCGGCGGGGGCTTGATTCCGCTTGTCCGCCGGGCGGGTTGGCTTCTAACTGGTCCCATGCCTGAACCCGCTCCGTCCGACGCGCCCGTGGCCGATGAGCACATCGCCAGCTTCCTGGCACACCTGGCTGCGGATCGGGGCGCGTCGCCCTACACGCAGCGCAATTACCGGATCGCGCTCACGGAGTTTTTCCGCTGGCACCAGCAGGAGCGCCAGCAGCCGCCCCCGTGGACGCTGTTGCAGCGGGACGATTTTCGCGCCTTCCTCCGCCACCTGGGCCGGCACCAGTGCGGGCGCGCTTCCATTCAACTGCGGTTCAGCGCGCTGCGGTCGTTCTACAAGTTTCTCATCCGCCGGGGCGTGCTCGCCAGCTCGCCCATCAAGAATCTCGCGCTTCCGAAACTGCAGCGACGCCTGCCCCGCTACCTGACGGTGGACCAGATGGTCGCGTTGCTGGACATGCCGCTGAAGCAGCAGATCCCGCCGCGCAAAGGACCGGGCCGCCCGGTGGACCCCAGCGCGCCGTGGCGGGACATGGCCATCCTCGAAACGATCTATTCGTGCGGCCTGCGCATCAGCGAACTGTGCGGCTTGCGCGTGGAAGACATTGACTGGCCCGAGCAGTCGGTGCGCGTGCGCGGCAAGGGGCGCAAGGAGCGCGTGGTGCCCATCGGCGAACCGGCGCTCGTAGCCATCCGGAATTACTGGCAGCAACTGCCCGTGGCGCCGGGCGCGGCCGAGCCGGTGTTTCTGCGATCGGAGAAAAAGCTGGTGCCGATGGTGCAGGACGCGTTCGCGCGACGGTTGAAGCGTTACCTGGCGCTGGCGGGGCTGGACCCCGCCATCACACCGCACAAGCTGCGGCACAGTTACGCCACGCATCTGCTGGACGCGGGCGCCGACTTGCGCAGCGTGCAGGAGTTGCTGGGACACGCGCACCTGGTCACGACGCAGGTGTACACGCACGTCAGCACGGAGCGGTTGAAGCGCGCGTACGACCAGGCGCATCCGCGCGCGTGAGGCTGTTTCAGCGGGGGCGGGAAAAAGATCTCGCCTGCCACATCCGCCTGGCTTAGTTTCCTTCCATGGCAAACGGCGGCGAAACCAGCGCTCTGGAAAGACTACTGCGGCCCCTGTCACGCGAGTTGACGGTGGAGTTGGCGCGCGCGCTCGCCGGCATCCAGGCGGACTCGGAAACGCAGACGCGCTACGATGACCTGGCGGATCGGCGCACGGGCGGGCAGTTGACGCCGCAGGAGCAGGCGGAATTGGAATCCATCGTGCGCGCGAACACGCTGCTCGGCGTGCTCAAGGCCGAAGCCCGCGCCTTCCTCACCCACGGCCAGGCGTCCTGATGGACGCCGCACTGATCCAGATCGTCCGCCAGCGAGCAGGGTATCGCTGCGAATACTGCCGGCTGTTTCAAGACCATTCCGTTCTGCGCTTCCACATCGAGCACATCATCGCCCGGCAACACGGCGGTACGGACGACGCCGAAAACCTGGCCCTGGCCTGTCCCGAATGCAATTACCAGAAGGGCACGAATCTGACCGGCATGGACCCCGACACAGACGAGGTGACACGACTCTATCATCCACGTCGGGACCAGTGGGGTGATCACTTCGCGCGAATCGTGGGCAGAACACCGGTCGGACGCACCACGGTCTGGCTGCTCGAAATGAACACTGGCGACCGCCTGCGCTGGCGGGAAATGTTGCTGCGGTTGGGTGGTTTGGATTGATACGGCAAGAGCCAGTCTGCCGATCAATCAGCTACGGCCGCTTCGCCGCCGTCACCGAGGTCGGGATGGCGTAGAGCGACTTGCGCGCGGTGATGAAGAGCGTCTGGCCGTCCTTGCCGCCGAAGGCGAGGTTCGCGGGGGATTCGGGCGTGAGGATTTTCCCGATGAGCGTGCCGTCCGGCGCGAAGACATGCACGCCGTCGCCGGCGCTGGACCAGATGCGGCCGGCGGCGTCGCAGCGGATACCGTCGGGGCCGCCCTTGTCAATCGCGCAGAAAACCTTCCCGTTCGCGACGGTGCCGTCGGCTTTCACGTCGAACACGCGGATGTGCCGGGGCTTGCCGGAATCGGCCACGTAGAGGTGTTTCTCATCAGGCGAGAAGCAGATGCCGTTGGGCATGTTGAAATCATCGGCGACGATGCTGATCTTCTTCGTCGCGGGATCGAAGCGGAAGACGTGGTTGGTGACCTGTTCCTTTTTCTGGTCCTTGGGAATGCCGTAGGGCGGGTCGGTGAACCAGAAGGTGCCGTCGGACTTCACAACGACGTCGTTGGGCGAGTTGAGCTTCTTGCCGTCGTATTGATCCACGACGGTTTTGATCGCGCCGTCTTTTTCCGTGACGGAGATGCGGCGGCCGCTGTGCTCGGCGCTGACGAGGCGGCCTTCGCGGTCAATGGTGTTGCCGTTGGCGTTCTGGCTGGGCTTGCGGAAGGTGGCGAGGCCGCCATCCTTGGTCCACTTCTTCAACTCGTTGTTCGGGATGTCGCTGAAGACAAGGAAGCCGTCCGGGTGCCACGTCGGGCCTTCGAGGAAGCCCATGTCGCCGGCGAGCTTTTCGACCTTGGCGTCGGCGGGGAGGAGTTTCTTGAACTCGGCTTCGTTGCGAATGTCGAAGCCGGCGGCGGTGAGGCAAACGGCGTGCGCGAGGGTGGCGAGGAGGATGGAAGCCTTCGTGGTCATGGATGTGTGATGGTTGATTGCAGGGTTGATGGATGGCCGGGAGCGGATGTTTTGGCGGCCTGGCAGTTTTGGCCTGGAGCTTTGCTTGAGCTTTGAACTTTGTGCTTTGAGCTTCGCACAGCTATTTCTTCGCGAACACCCGGTTGGCTTCCTCCAGCGCCTCCTTGGAACCGATGTCGTACCAGATGCCCGGCACGCGCCAGGTGCGGAAATGGACGCGCGGGTAGAGCCATTGCACAAGCCGCCCGGGCTGGTCGGGGTTGTTGCCCTCGGCGATGTACTGCCGGATGAGCGGCAGCGTGGCGCGCGGATAATAGTAGAGCGCGATGCCGGTCACGGTGCTCCGGGGCTGCTTGGGTTTCTCCTCGAAGAAGGTAACGCGGCCGGTGCCGTCCATGGTGATGGCGTTGTACTTCTTGATCTCCTCCAGGTTGCCCACGTCGTACACGCCCAGCACGGGCGTTGGCGCTTCGCGGCAGAAATGACCGAAGGCCGTCAACTGGTCGCTGAACAAGTTGTCGCCCGCCACGACGATGAGGTCGTCGTCCACGTGCTCGCGCGTGAGCACGAGGTGCAGGTCGCCGATGGCGCCGAGTTTGTTGGTGTCGTCGGTGGAACCGTCGTTGACGATGGTGAAGTCGAGCGGAGCCTTGTTCGCGCGATAGTGGTCGGCCCACTTTTCAAAATGGCCGGCGAACTTGGCGTTCGTGACGATGTAGAAGCGGTCCAACCCGCCGATGGGGGCGAGGTTGTCGAGCACATGGTCAATCATCGGCTTGCCCGCGACGGGCAGCAGCGGCTTGGGCTGGGTGAGCGTGTGGGGATACAGCCGCGTGGCGTAGCCGGCGGCGAGGATGAGGACTTTCATCGGGAGGTGTTAAACGGCTTTGGTTTCAAACAGGCCGGGCGCGATCCCCTGCACGAACGCTTCGCAGCGGGCGAGAATTTCCGCGCCGGATTCGCTGTTGAGCGCGGCCTCGGCCAGCGCGCGCGCTTCGCTCATCTTGATCCGGCGGATGAGATATTTGATCGGCGGCACCAGCGGCGGTGCGACGCTCAGTTCATCCACGCCCAGCCCCAGCAGCAGCGGCGTGAGCGCGGGGTCGCCGGCCATTTCGCCGCAGACGCTCACCGGGATGCCCTGCACGCGCGCGGCGTCCACGGTGAGTTTGATCAGCCGCACGATGGCCGGGTGCGTCGGCTCGTAGAGGTGGGCGATGCGTTCGTTCAACCGGTCCACCGCGAGCGAATACTGGATGAGGTCGTTGGTGCCGATGCTGAAGAACTTCGCGCGCCTGGCCAGCGAACCAGCGGCCACGGCGGCGGAAGGGATCTCGATCATCACGCCGATGAGCAGATCGCGGTTGAACGGCACGCCCTCGCGTTCCAGTTCCTGTTTGTATTCTTCGACGAGCGCATTGGCCTGGAGCAATTCGTCCAAACCGGAGATCATCGGATACATCATCCGCAGATTTCCCTCGACGCTGGCGCGCAGGATGGCGCGCAACTGGGCGCGGAAGATGTCCCGCTCTTGCAGACAAAATCGAATCGCGCGCCAGCCGAGGAACGGATTCATCTCCTGCGGCGCGGCCAGATTGGAGAGAAACTTGTCGCCGCCCAAATCCAATGTGCGGATGACGACCGGGTGCGGCTTGAGCGCGGCGGCGACCTGGCGATACGCCTGAAACTGCTCCTCCTCATCGGGCAGGGTCTCGCGGTTGATGAACAAATACTCGGTGCGGAACAAACCGACGCCCTCCGCACCGCTGGCGATGACGGCCCCGGTGTCCCCGGGTTGTTCGACATTGGCCGAAACCACGACGCGCACGCCATCGAGCGTGATCGCGGGCTTGTCTTTCACGTCGCGGAGTTTTTCCTGCAACGTGACCTGCTTGCGCACGAGCTGGCCGTATTCGAAGAGCGTCTGGTCGGTCGGGTTGATGATGATCTGGCCGTTGTAACCGTCGAGCAGCGCGTATTCGCCGGTGGCCAGTTCGCGCGTGGCCTGCTTCAAGCCGACCACCGCCGGGATGCCCATCGAACGGGCCATGATCGCGGTGTGGGAAGTCTTGCTGCCAACGTCCGTCGCGAAGCCAAGCACCTTTTTCTTGTCGAGCAACGCGGTGCGCGAGGGCGTGAGATCGTGCGCGATGACGATGCACGGCTCGGCGAGTTCGCGCAGGTTCATCTCCTCGGCACGGCCCTGGAGATTGTTGAGCAGGCGGGCGGTGACGTCACGCATGTCGGCGGCACGCTCGCGCAAGTACTCGTCATCGCTGGAGCCGAGGGTGTTGATGTATTTCTCCGCGAACTGGTGAAAGGCGTGTTCGACGTTCACCTTCTGCGCGAACACCAGACGGCTGACTTCGGCGAGCAACGTGGGGTCTTCCAGCACGAGCAGATGCGCGTCGAAGATGCTGGCATTGTCAACGCCGAGATCTTCACTGACCTGGCGCTGGACATCGAGGATTTGCCGGCGGGTTTCCGCCAGGGCCTGCTCCAACCGCTGCATCTGGCCCGGCAATTCAGCCTCGCTGAGGTGCAGCTTCGGCACCGACGTGTCATCGGGCCGGGCGAGCACGAGAATTTTTCCCCGGCACACCCCGGCGGAAACCGGGATGCCCCGGAGAATTCGCTCTCCTGTCCGTGGTGGCGTCGCCATGCCGCATTGTTAAACAGATGCGTGCGGTTTGGGAAGCGAAAGGTGAGGCGTGGTGAAACCGTGATGCGTGATCCGTGGTGCGTGAACGTTATGCTCCGATCCATCAAACGGCGCCGCTTCCCCGCCGTCGCGTGAATGCGCCAGCCGCATACCTTACCGGAAGTCCGCCACGCCTTGCGCGGCCTCGGCCACTCCCAACTACGCCTTTCCGGCACACCGCGCAGTATCTCCCCCGCCTTGCGGAGCTACTCCCACAGGTCAAGTAGCTTCAGAAACAGGCAAAGTCGCTGCGGAAACAGGTCAAGTTGCAGCGACTTCAGGTGAAGTTGGTGAAAAACAGGTCAAGTCGCGGCGGATACAGGCAAAGTCGCGGCAACTTCAGGCAAAGTCGCTGCGGATACAGGTCAAGTTGCGGCGACTTCAGGTGAAGTTGCTGCGGATATAGGCAAAGTTGCTACGGAAACAGGTGAAGTTGCTGCGGCTCAAGGTGCCGGCGAGAAGCGCATTCCATCCGCAACCTCATCACCGGACTACACTTGTGCATAAAACCGCTCCGCCGCCGGGAAACCGGAGAGGTGCGGTTCCGCTCCACGAATGGACACAATGGCACACCAATGAACCCGGAAAGAGTTGAACCACAAAGAACGCAGAGAACTCAAAGAGCGCAGGAGCGACAGCCAAGAGGACTCTGTAATACAATCGTGTGAAATCTTCTCGTGCCGCAAAGAATCTTCGGACCTCCGGCTTTAACGCAGAGGCCGCAGAGGTTTTTCGCAGAGGGACGCGGAGGAATAACTGGTTCTCTGCGCCCTCTGCGCGAACCTTTGCGTCCTCTGCGGTTAATCGGGATCGGCTCTTTGGTTGCGGCTCCGCCGCGCTGGGTTCTTTGCGTTCTTTGCGGTTAAACGATCGGCGGTTTTGGAGATGAAAATGCCCTGGTGCTTCTGCGGTTGGCCGACCCAGACAGGCCGGTGATCAGACGACCGGCCCGCCCGACGCCCCTGTTCGCGCCGGATACGTGTCTATCCGTGCTTCCATTCGGAATCGTTTGCGCGTGCGCGCAAACTTTTGGCGCGCGGGCCTCCGGCCCGCTTTGAGCGTCCGCCAGCCGATGGGGAGCTTCGCGGCTTCTTGACCACGCATGAAGACCATGAACCTCGGAGCGTTTCCCGCAGATTCAGATCATCCACAGAGAATATGGAAAACGGTGGTCGCTCTGAATCGGTGGGAGGTTCAAGGCAAGAATACCGCGTCCGTCAGTTCCACGCCCAAAGCGGGCCGGAGGCCCGCGCGCCGTTTGGGTTGCGGCACCGCCGCGTGCTACCGGTGCAGCGGCGTCACGAGCCAGAGGGCGTATTCGTAGTTGCCGCCGTTCTGGCGCGTGCCGCGCACCAGCATCTGGCCGTTTTCGTTGAGGGCTGGAACGCGACCCACATCAATCTGCCAGCCGGGAACGGTGGAAATCTCGTCTTTCAACTCGCGATTGATGCCGCCCTTTCGGTGCCACTGCTTGAACAAGACTTCGGTGTATGTTCCGAACAACGATTCTCCATGAGAGCTCAATGCTTTGCCAGCATACGAGACGGTTGTGTTTCCAGGCACGACCAGCGGGACACCGGGAGGAATGCCGATGAAGATTTCATCCGGCTGGTCGGGACGGGGACGCACGCCGATCATTTCACTCCGACTGCAAGCCGGATCAGTGTTCATCTGTAGTAATCGGGAAACGCGCGGGGCGATGATGGGAAATCTTTCAGACGTTTGCAGGGGCATCTCAGCAAAGCGCGGCCGGCATCTTCAGCGAAAGAAATGCGGCGCCCGGCCAAGCCGCCGCCAAGCCGTTAGTCTTCAGCAGTGACGGCGAGGAGAAATGAACTTCGCCTACGGCTGCACTGTGCGATAAAAGGCTTGGCCGGATGGCGGTGTGTCGCGGTATTCAAGAAGGCCGGACGGCGGGGCATTCGAGGTGGCAATGGTCGTCCACGAACCGGTCACGCTGGGCGCGCGTTGCAAGCGGTTCGTGGAGCCGGGGACGGCACTGAAGCGAATGAAGTAACTGCTGCTGACATCCGGCGCAATGGCGAGTTGCGGGCCGAGGCCGAGGCCGGCAAAGACGTAGGCGGCACCGGAATTGAAGCCTTCTTCGGAGGACTCGTTGCCGTTCATGCCGGTTGCGTCGCTGTCTTCTCTGGGCGCGCCAACCACGACGGTATCGCCGGATATCGCTACCGAGTGGCCGACCGTGTCATACGAACTGGCCTCGCAGTAGCAGATTTTAAGAAACGCCTGCTCGCTCCAGTTGACCCCATGACGCACGAAGACATAGGCGGCACCACTTCCAAGGGCGTCATCATGATAACCCTGCCCAGGCGCGCCTACCACCACGGTGTCTCCGACAATCGCGACAGAGTTACCGAAACGGTCAGTCTCCCTGTCGTTCGAGTCATGGAGAACCGCCTGCTGAATCCAGTTGGTGCCGCTGCGGACGAAGACATAGGCCGTGCCGGATTCGTCCTCCCCAGGCGCGCCCACCACGACGGTGTCGCCCGAAACCGCCACGGAATAACCGAACTCTTCATCGCCGAAAGGGTCGAGACCAACGAAAACCGCCTCGCGCGTCCAATTCGTCCCGCTGCGGACGAACACGCACGCAACAGGCGAATCGAGATTTCCAACCACCGCAGTGCTGCCCGACACTGCAACCGAACCGTCGAACTCATAGTTGCTCGGGGGGCCTTTGAGATACGCCTGCTGACTCCAGTTGGTTCCGCTGCGCGCAAACACGTAGGCCGCGCCCGCGTATGGAACACTGTTGTCATTTTGATCGCCATTCACTTCGTGTGAACCGCTGGCTTCCACTGTTGCACCCACGATGACGATGTCGCCCGATATCGCGACGGAATCGCCGAAGCGATCCTCCGCCCCGGTGTTGGAAGCTTTCAAGTACGCCTGCTGACTCCAGTTCGTCCCAGTGCGCACAAAAATGTAAGCCGCGCCGGAGTTGGTAGCGTTGTCGTTGGCCTGATTGCCGTTTACTCCAGTGGCGTCGCTCGATTCAGAAGGTGCCCCGACAATCATCGTGTCGCCAAAGATGGCCACCGACTGGCCGAAGTGATCTCCCACTCCGGTATTGGAAGCTTTCAAATACGCCTGCTGGGTCCAATTGCTGCCACTGCGCACGAAGACGTAGGCCGCGCCGGACTGGAAGCCGTTCTTGTTGGTCTGGTTGCCGTTCACTCCCCTGGCGTCGCTGCACTCGTTGGGCGCACCAATCACCATCGTGTTGCCCGATACCGCCACGGAAGAGCCGAACTGGTCATTCGTCTCGGTGTCGGAGGGTTTGACATAGGCTTGCCGGATGGGAGCGGGCGCGGCCCAGCCTACGGAAGAAACGAGAGCCGTCGCTGTGAAGATGGCGAGGAACCGACGACAGGAACGAGGTGCGTTGGTTTTCATGGTGGTTGGTGCGGGGTTTGGAATTGATGATTCTGCCTACGGCTTTCTCAGCCGGTAAAACTGCGCGGTGCCCGACGCGGTGTTCGTGACCGTCCATTGCGCACCGAGAAGAGCCGGCGGATTGGTGACATCAACCCAGATCGCGGTCGGAGTCAGTTGAAGCGTCGATTGCAAGGTGAACCCGGTCGCATTCGTGGACCAGGAGAGGATCAGTTCATTGCCGCTGGACCTCGAATGCAACGATGGCCTCAGCAGCACGGTGCCGAGGAGCGCCACGGTGTGACCCCATCCCGCCGAAATGGCCGTCACTCCACTCTGCGCCGCTACGGGCACGGTCGTTTGGCCGCTGAGATTGTCTCCCCACGCCAGCACGCTCCCGTCGTTCTTCAGGGCCACGGTGTGAAAACCTCCCGCCGCAATCGCAATCACTCCGCTCTGCGCCGCCACAGGGACGTTCGTTTGGCCGCTGTCGTTCCTTCCCCACGCCAGCACGATCCCATCGTTCTTCAAGACCACTGTGAAATCATATCCTGTTGCAATCGCCGTTACTCCGCTTTGCGCCGGCACGGGTACCGTCGATTCGCCGTAGAAGTTTCCTCCCCACGCCACGATGCTCCCGTTGGTCTTCAAGGCCACGGTGTGATCCCATCCCGGCGCAATGGCCGTCACTCCACTCTGCGCCGCCACAGGCACGTTCGTTTCGCCTCCCCACGCGACCACGCCTCCGTCGTTCTTCAGGGCCACGGTCTGACGACCCCCTGCCGCGATCGCGATCACCCCGCTCTGCGCCTCGACTGGCACCGGGCCGGTCTCTCCCCACGCCACGACGCTCCCGTCGTTCTTCAAGGCCACGGTGTGAACGTATCCCGCCGCAATGGCCGTGACTCCGCTCTGCGCCGCCACGGGCACATCAATTTGGCCGGTTACTTTTCCGTCATCATCGCGATTGGAACCCCACGCCAGCACGCTGCCGTCATTCTTCAAGGCCACGGTATGCTCATATCCAGCCACGATCGCCGTTACTCCGCTTTGCGCCGCGACGGGCACGCGGTCGGTGCCTCCCCACTCCACCACCGTGCCGGGAGCAACCGCGTTCACCGTCAGGACCGCCGGCGGCGCGCTGGTTACAGTCCCAAGGAAGTTGCTCACCACGACAGTGTAACTGCCCGCGTCCCCGAACGACGCGAGGTGTAAATAGTAGGTGTCGCCGGTTGCCCCGCTGAGGTTGGTTCCGTCCTTGCGCCACTGGTAGCTCAAATTCGGTCCACCCGCCACGACGGTGAAGCTCGGGCTCTGCCACGCGCCCACCGTCTGGCTCGCTGGTGGCGTGATGATGGTGGGAGCAGTGGTGGGGACGATTGCCACAGTGTAAAGACCTCCCGCTGCGACCGCGGTGACTCCGCTCTGCGCTGCCACGGGCACCCTCGTTTGGCCATAGTCGTAGCGGGAGTCGTTGGCTCCCCACGCCACCACGCTCCCGTCGTTCTTCAAGGCCACGGTGTGAACATATCCCGCCGCGATGGCCGTCACTCCGCTCTGTGCTGTCACGGGGACGTTCGTCTGGCCGAAGTGGTTCCATCCCCACGCCAGCACGCTCCCGTCGTTCTTCAAGACCACAGTGTGACCAAATCCCGCCGCAATGGCCGTGACTCCGCTCTGCGCCGTCGCGGGCACAAGCGATTGGCCGAAATCTTGTCCAAACCCCAAATTGTTGGTGCCCGCTCCCCACGCCAGCACGCTACCGTCGGTCTTCAAGGCGACGGTGTGATTAGCTCCCGCCGCAACACCCGTCACTCCGCTCTGCGCGGCCACTGGCACCGTCGTTTGGCCGTAGCTGCTGTCTCCCCACGCCACTATGCTCCCGTCATTCTTCAAGGCCACGGTGTGATACTCGCCCGCCGCAATGGCCGTCACCCCGCTCTGCGCTGCGGCGGGCACCGGGCCGGTGTATCCCCACGCCACCACCGAGCCGGGAGAGGCCGCGTGAGCGGCGCCGGCTCCGAGCCAGGCGGCCCACAGCAAGAGCACCGTCTTCTTCAAAGAATTTGTTTTCATGGTTCGTGCCTTCGCCCTGGCTTCAAGCCAGAGCAGTGTTCATCAGGAGTAATCGGGAAGCGCGCGGGGCGATGACGGGAAATCTTTTGGAGCGCCGGTTTCCGAACCGGTGTGCTCGCTCGTTGACCATGGGCCGTCGGAAACCACCAGAGCGGAAGCGCCAGGAAGGTCTGCCGCCCTCAGCGCATGACGCCCAGGTCAACCAGGACCGTGAACACGAGAGAGACCACGAGCACCAAGGCGGTGAAACATTCCCCAAACCAGAGTTGAAAAAACGTCGGGATCACCGCCCGTTTGGGATTGGCTGGATCGTAGAGCACCGCGACATCTTCGCCGACGGTAAATCCGGGGGGACTGCTGCCGGTGCTGGAATAATGAGTGAACTCCCGGTCGTCCGCACTGCGGAACCGGACGACCGGCGCCTGGCAACGGTTGCGGTGTGTCAGCATGGCTATGACCACGCCCGAAGCCCTTGACCAGCCCGCCTGCCGCCGTCTTTTGTGGAGCACCCAGGCCAGCAATCCAATCAGGCCAAGCAAGGGAATGAGTGCGTTCGGAAGGGAGTTCATCGGATCAAAACGTTTTCACGAAGTCATTTCATCGCCGAGCGGGCCATGGACTCAAGGTTTGCGCAGTCGATAAAACTTGTTCCCCGTCGGTGCGGGCAGGGTGATGCTGATCTCAGTGGCGTTGGTCGTGTATGGGAATGAGACCTGCGACCATGTGCCGGTGACCGTGAGACTGTGATCGAGAACGAATCCCGTCGCGGGCATCTGCCAGAAGACGCGCACGTTCCCGCCTTGTCGCGCGACGGAGAGCGGTGGCGCGCCGGGCGTCTGCACGGCGAACAGACTCCAGAAACCACCGGTCAGCGAATAGTTGCCACCCGTGCTCGGCCCGCCGGCATCCGGCTGGCCAATGGTGCCGGTCACGGTGAAGACGCCACCCGTGCTCGTGCCGCCGCCGCCGTCGATGGTGAACCAGTCGATGGAGAATGATTGCGCGCGGCTGTTAGTGACTCCGAGCCAAGCAAGCACCGACACCGCGAGAAGAAGTGGAGTTTTCATGATTAAATGCCTTTCCGGTTTGCCCGCATGTCAATTTCCGAGTTGCACTCCGCCCAAAGGGGCGCGGAGCGTCATCGCTTTGCTGATCGTGCCGACGGCGCTGTAATGCGCCGGTTGCAACGCCACGGTGCCGCCCGCCGGCACGTTGTCGTGCCCGGCGCTGAAGCTCAGGTACGGCCGCAGGAAAGTCCCTGAGTTGGGCGAGCCGCTGAAGTTTGGGTCCACGAAGCGCCAATCGCCCGGAGGATAGAGCAGCGACATCACCAGTTGGTCCAGGTTGCTTAAGTGATCGCTCTGGCCGATGCGCGTCTGCCACTCCTCGTTCGGAGGAAGCACGTCGATGCACCTTCCCATCCCACAGTTGATGGCGAAGTCGCACTGGCCGTAGTGCATGATCGAATCGAAGTCATACGGGCCGTAGGCGAGACAGTCGCTCTCGATGTCGAAATTATACACCGCGAACGCCTGAATGTTCGCGGTGTTGATGCGCACGAAGGTATCGCGGTCGGGGCGTGATTGCGTGTGGTAGAAACCGAGGCAGTGGGCCAGTTCGTGCGCGATGATTATTCGTGACCCCCAACTCGTGATGGTGATGGGCTGCTTCCCGCCCTGGCGGCCCACGGCGGAACTGTTCATGTTCGTGCTGTGCTGGATGTGAACGTAGTCGGCGTCGCCATTACGCACCACGAACTGAACCGTTGCCACGTTTTCCCAAAGCGCCATGGCGTTGCGCATGATTGTGCGGCGGGACGCCGAAACATTGGCGTCGAACTCGTACGGGACCACACCGCCCGCCCAAAGGCGGTTGGGATCGTTGCGCACGGCCGAGGCGGGTTTGAACAACGGTTCGAGGATGTCGCCATGCACGAGACGCCAGCCGGGAGGCACTGCGGGCTTGGGAGCGAATGGGTCCGCGTCCTGCGCGCAGACCATGAGGGGCATGATGATGAAGGGGAGCAGCCAATGAGTTTTCATGGTGTTTCAAAATTCTCCCGTTCATCGGCCAATCGTCACTGAGCCACCATGAGCCTGGAGCCGGCAACTCTTGTTGATGGTGATGGTCTCGGTCGTGGACCCGGCCTTGATGAGAATCGTTCCACCATCGGGAACGCCAATTCTACCGCCATCCAGGTTTCCGAAAGGATTCCATTTTGTTCCGCATCGTTGTGAGGGGTCACAGGACGCGCCAAACTGAACCCAGACCAGTCCGCTCGTGTTCAGGTAAGCGGCAAAGACTGCATCCGCGTATGCTTGCTCCCCCTGTTGATTCGGATGAAAAGCAGAAGCTCTTTCACAACTGGGGTAGTTGGTGTGGGGAAATGGGTAACGCTGTGCGCATGTGGAGCGGCGGGCAGTAATGACGCTGGGGCAATCCTGTGGCCATAAAAGGGGTAAAGACAGTGCGTACAACCAGGTCTGCGATGCCAACAACGCGTTCTCCGGACCGAAACGTGGATCCGCGAAAACAACTCTGTTCGCGCGGTCCGAAAAGTTTCGGTTACGAGTGTTCGCCTCCTCCACCGCCCGCTTAATCATTACGGCGCTGTCTGCGGCCCACAGCGCGGACTTGGCGACCATCGTCTCATGCATGTCGGGGGTTATAACGCTTGGCATGCCCAAAAAAGCTCCTATCAATACGGTAGCGATGTTCGCTGGACTTCCGTCCCCGCTGACAAGTGGATAGTAACCGAAGACCCCAACCACATGATCCACTTCAACTGGACTTCCGTCCCCGCTGACAAGTGGATAGTAACCGGTGACGACTATCGTTGCGTTCTTGAACTTGGCGCTCACATCTTCGAGAAGATTTGTCATCCTCAGGTAACAGTAATTCGTGATTCGTGTCGAGATCTCGGCGGCCGGAACGAGCGGGTTGAGAATATCATTTCCTCCCACGTCGTTGGCTCCGCCATCAACGATGACCAAGTCCACAGTCGCCGGATTGTTGGTAAAGTCCTGGCATTGACGGCGAACCGTCGGGTAGGCGTCTGGAATTTCCCCATAATCCACCTGCCCATTCGTGGTGAGCCATGAGTTGGAGGCAATCTGGCTGGCTTCTCCGATGATAGCCCCCGAGCGGGCCAAATGAGTGAACTCGAACGGACCTAGGCCCAAACAATCTTGGAGCGAGTTGGCCACGAGTTTGTGAATCTTCTGTTCGTCGCACTGCCCCTGGCCCGAGAGGATCGAGTCGCCGAGAACGACGATCCTAAAGGGAGCCGCAGACAAAGGGGGACATGTGGCTAGGAAAATCCAGAACACCACTTGCAGTATGAGAGATTTGACTTTCATGTCGTGATTCCTTTTTGACCTTATTCCAATTCGCGCCAAGGCCTACTGCAACGTCACCAACACCAGCACCAGCCCGGTGCCTTCTTTGAGCGAACTCATCGCCTTGCCGAGAATCGCGCCTTGGGAGCGCGTGTGGTCGGCGACTTTCATGGCGTGGCCGGGGCGCTCGCTCGTGGTGAGCAAATCGCCGGGCTTGATCGCGCCGTTGGAAGCGTCGGCCTGCACATAAACGCGACCGCTCAAAGCCACGTTCTCGCCGCCCTCGTTCACGCCCTCCTGTTGCAACGAAATGCCGGGATTGATTCCGTTGGCCCCGCTGATGATACCGGCCACGCGCGTGTCGTAAGGCTGCGTCGAAAGTTTCAGCCGACCGGGATGCGTGTCGTCAATGACGACCACGGAACCTTTGGCAAGGTTCTTCTCCGCGACGTCGAACGGTTCCGCCAGATCGCAACCGCCACGGATGGTCAGGCTGCAAACCGAAACGTCGCCGTTGACGTCCAGCTTCGCCTGCGGATTGTTCGTGCCAATGCCGACGTTGCCATTGGCGGCAATTACCATCCGCTGGCCTGAGTTACTGTAGAATTCCAAATATCCATCACCCGAACAGAACATGCCGCTGTCGTTGTCTCCGACATCGCCGCTGAAAGCGTAACCATTGTTATTATTGCCGAAGGGGCCGGGCGGCCCGCCGCGCGCCCGCACGCCGCCGTTGACTTCCAAGCTCACTCCCGGATTGGTCGTGTTGATGCCCACGCCGCCTGCGGCGCGGATGAGGAACTGGTTGTCCGCAGCCGAACCAAAATTAACCTCCTGCGAGTCGGCCCAGACGAACGCGCCCGAGTGATTGGCCTTGGCCCGATGGCCGGCAGCGAAGCTGTGGCTCCCAGCCGCCACATTTCCGGAGCCGCCGACCACTGTCGCGAAGTCGGCCGTGGCCGAATTTGGGAAGGGAAAAACGGGTGGCCCAATCATGCCACTCACCGAACTGCCGCCGCCCAACACTGTCGCACCAAGGACGTCGTTACCGAGTGAGTTTGCGGGGCCGCCGGCGAGAATATTTGCCGAGTGAATCCTCCTCGAAAAGGCAGGACGATCTACGCTCGCATGGCGGAATGTATCGTTCCAAAAAGCGTTTCCCGTGTCGTCTATCGCCACCAGCACCGAGCCGGCGACGGAGGAACTCCCCAGCTTGAAGCTGCTGGCAGACACACCACCGGTGAAGATCCCGCTCAGGCTCCCATTCAAGGGACCATTGAACTGACTGGCCGTCACCGTCCCGTTCACGGCGAGTTTCGTCGCCGGATTGTCAGTGCCGATGCCGACGTTCCCGTTCGTGCTCAGGGTCATCACCACCCCCTGGGCGGGGTCGCGGAACAGGAGCTTGCCCGGTCCTTCACTGTTGCTGCTGCCTGAGGAGATAAAGTTCCAGGTCCGGCCTCCCACACTCCTGTTGATGAGATTGAGCCAGGCGCCACCCTCCCATGAATTCTCAAAGATCGCCACGGTTTCCCCAGCATCCGCCACGTGAAGGCGTGCGTCGGGATTGTTCGTGCCGATGCCGACGTTGCCCAAGGAGTTCCAGAGCAGGGCGATTTTCGGGACAGTGGCCATCGTGCCCAATACTCCAGAGCGATACCCAAAGAGCGCCGGACCGTCCACGTCCACTCCCGCGAAGCGTTTGTCGAGTCCGGCAGTGCCGTACCAGCCGAGACCGTGGTTCTGATCGCCGGCATCGCGCAGACGCAGGTCACGGTTATTCAACCCATTGAAACCGGTGAACTCGTTGTTGCCATTGAGCCGGGGGACGTTGGCGGAGAGCCGCGCGTCGGCCACAGCGCCGCTGCTCAGGTTGTTCGCGTTAAGCGCGGTCAACCCCGCGCCACTGCCCGCGATCTGGTTGCCGGCATTGGTTGCGATGACCACGCCCGCAAACCGGTTCGTGCCGGTGAACACATTCGTGCCGTTCAGTAAGGCCACATTCGGGGAGAGCCGCGCGTCGGGCACGGTGCCACTGGTCAGTTGCGAGGCATTGAGATTGGACAGGCCACCGCCGCTGCCGGTGAAGGCGCCCCGGAATTGATTGGCCGAGTTGGTGAGGAAAACCGTTTGCGGATAACCGCCCACCAGGCTGAAGGTGGGCACGGGTCCGGTGAGGGTCAACGCGGCTGAGGTGAAGCCCGCGTAGTTCGCGTAGAGGGTGTGCGGCGTCGCAGTGATCGGCTGGCGCGGGCTGAGGCTGGTGAATGCGCCGCCGCCCGCCGGACGGGTGGCAATCTCCAGCCAGCGGTCACTGGCATAGAAAGCGTCGCCGATCGCACCGAAATCCAGCGCGGTAGTGAACAGGCCGTTGCTCACGCCGACGTTGAAGTTGGTGATCGGCCCGGCAGCGGCCACTCCGCCGTTGGTCTGGCCGAACAAGGTGAACTTGAAATCGTTCACGCCGTTGACGGCCACGCCGTTGGTCGCCAGCCGTCCTTGATAAGTGAAGGCGGTGCTTTGGCAGAGCGCCGTTCCGGCGGCGGCGAGGAGGGCGCAGAAGCCCGTGAGGATGGTTTTGTTCATGGCGTTGTTCTGTTTCGTGTTTCGCCCCGGCCTTTGGCCAAAGCAGTGTTCATCAGGAGTAATCGGGAAGCGGGCGGGGCGATGACGGGAAATCTTGTTTTCGCGTTCCGGCGGTGGAATTTACGTTCTGCATCGTCCTGGCTCACGGTTTGAACAGCCGGAAGAACCGGTTGCCGCCGACCGGGTTAATCGTGACCACCTTGTTGGTGCCCATGTCCACCGGAGTCTGGGCGACGGGAGTCCAGTGGGTGGTGTTGAGGTTGGTGTTTTCTTGCAGCACGAAGCCCGTCCGGGTCGCGGGCCACGAGACGCCCAGCGCGTTGCCCGGCAGGTGCGTGAGACTGAGCGACGGCGGGCCAGCAACGTCGGGCAGTGGTGCGACGTCCGCGTAAATTCGAAACTCGACGATGACCCGGCTATCACCCCGGGTGGATTGGCCGACGTAGAAACTGGGGTCGAACCAAAGGCCCAGACGGGAAGCAATGGCGATGCCGGAGACCGTGCCGCTGTAGGTCTGGTTGCCGGGGCCGATGGCGGCGGTGCCGCCGGGTCTCGGATACAGCGTCTGGCTGCCATAGCCCTCAATGGAGAACGTGACCCCCAAACTGCCCGTGCTGCCCACCGCAGTGTTGGTGCAGATGTAATTGAAAGGTGGGACGAAATAGCAATTCTGAACGGTAAAGGGCTCGCCGACAAAATGGATCGTCCAGTCCACCCGGAAATGGACATTGGTGGCGGGTTGATCGAAGAACCAGAACTGCCAATCAGTGGTGCTGCCGTCCGTGGAGTAGCCGACACCGCTGTCGATGTTGGTAATGTGAGAATCGAAGCGGTAGATGATCGGTGTATCGCGGGTGCTGCCGGGCGTCGGGGAGATGAGGGTGAGCGTGGACCAACTATCGCCCGGACCGCCCCACCTGAGACAGCAGGCGTTGGTGCCTATGTACACCGGATTGGTTTCGTTGAGCGTGACGGAATTTGTGCCGTGGGCGTACGTGCCATTTGCGCCGGGATTCATCCGGACTGGTGCGGGAGTTTCGGCGGGCCAATCGGTTGGGTTGCCAAAACCGGCTCTCAGGGTTGGCCGGGGCGCGTAGAGATACCACCCTAGATTTGTGGCGGCGGACACGGCACCGGTCCAAAGAAGTGCGAGCAGGAATATCGAAGTGCAGAGCAGGCTTTTTGCTTTCATAAGTTCTATGGTGTTTGATCTTCGCGCCCCGGCTTCAAGCCAGAGCACTTTTCATCTGTAGTAATCGGGAAGCGCGCGGGGCGATGACGGGAAATCTTTGGGGACGTTGAATCGTTGAACCGTCAATAGGAGCGATGGCGTCTCGCCGGCCAAGGTGGAAAGCCTCGCGCTGCGAGGCGAGCGGGTTCAGCACTGCGCTCGCAGCGCGAGCGCTTCCACCTGAAGGTTCAGGGAAAGCAGTTGGTTCACGATCCGGCGGGAGACCGACGCTCCCGGCTATCGAGGCAAGCCCAGTCCAAGTTTCTTCAACTCTTCGTCAATCAACGCGATGTCCCAAAGGTCCACGGCGTCGGTGGCGGTGGCGACGGCCAGAAGGCGTCCGTCGCGGCTGAAACGGAGCGAGTTGATGGGACGGGGTTCAGGGGAGGTGAGCGTCGCGAGCACTTCACCGGTGCGCGGATCGGCCAGGCGCAATTCGCGTTGACCGATAGTGAAGGCGGCGAGGCGACTGTCCGGGGTGAAGGCCGCGCTTCCCGCCAGCGGAGTGCCGTGGGCGGCCGGCAGGTGGCGGATGACCTGCCAGGTGGAGGCGTCGTAAAACCGCACGCCGCTCGGGTCGGTGGTCACCAGCACGCGGCCATCCGGGCTGAATTGCGCGCCGCCGTTGTCACGGTGCGGGTGGAGGAGGCGCACGAAGCGGCCCGTGTCCGCTTCCCAAAGGTTCGGTCCGCCGCCGCCTTCGCTCGCGGTCACGATCCAACGATGATCTGCGCTGAAAGTAGGCCGGCACCCTTGCCGTACGCCGATCAATCGCGTGATGCGATTCGTGTGCTTTAAGTCCATGACGACTACTTCACGGCTGCTGATCCTGGTGCCCGCGAACCGTCCGTCGTCGCTCAAGCCCGCGCTGTCCGAATCCTTCCATGTTGCGCCTGGAACAGTTCGCGCCGGGCCGAGGAGTGCGGTGCGGTCGCCCGTGGTGGCGTTGGTCGAGATGTCCAGCGGCCAAAGCGACAAGCCCTGTGCGTATCCGCTGGTGAAAATCGTCCGGCCATCGGGCATGAACCACGCAACACGCACGTCGCGCAGGGGAAGCTTAGTAACGTGCTCGCTGGCCAGATCCATCAGCAGCAGGCTCGATCCCGAGGCGGCCAGAAGCAGGGTGCTGTTGTCGGGACTGAGGTCCGCGGTCGAAACCAGGCTCAGACGCTGGTCCCCCACGGAAATGAGCCGGAAGGCCTGGGGAGCATCTACCTGCCACATACCCCACCCACCGGGCGTGCGGTAACACACACGCGAACCATCACGGCTGAAGCAATAAACAAGGCCGTGGTCCGTGGAGAGCAGAAGCTTTCCCGTAACCGTGCTCCAAAATCGGCTCGTGCCGTCCCACGAGTGGGAGGCCAGCACCGTGCCCGCACCGTTGAGATGCAACCGGTCGGTGCGAGAATCATGGCCACCCAGCTTGCGAGATTTTTTCGTGCGGCTGTTCCAAAGCTGAATTCCGCCACGTTCGTCCCCGATGGCCAGGCATTCCCGCTCCCAAATCAGCCGTACTACGTAAGCATCGTGTTTGATTCGATCGGGGGTGCGTGTGCTGTTTCGCCAGTCCCAGATTTCGACCGTGTTTTCGATGGCCAGTGCCACCGTATTGCCATCCGGAGACCAGACCAAGGCATCTTCGGACTTCGGCGGAGTGAGTTGAAAAGGGAGCGCTTTTCCGGTATCGGCCTCGACGAAACGAATGACATGGTCCGTGCCAACAACCGCGAGCACGGTGTCGTCTGGATTGAAACGAGCACGGCGAATTTTGTGCTGACGATAGAGTTCTCGACCGGTGCGGGCGTCCAGCACGATCATGTCATCGCCTGAGTTGATCCACAAATATCGATCCTGGGAACTGAAGCGCGGATTGGCCGTGCCCTTCGGCACCAGCCACCGTGCGACCTCCGCGTCGTCCGTGGTCCGGAAAATCCGCAGCATCCCCGCATCGGAGTCCAAATCCGCGCACCGCAGTCCCTCGGAATCGAACGTTGGATTGCGCAAATAATTCGTCTGGCGATGAGCATGAGGGTCCGGCTCCAAGTCGAACAACGCCAGGTGCGCGATGGCTTCGTCGCGCAATTCGGGCGCGGGACGAATGCGCGCGGCGGCGGCGATGGCTTCGAGTCCGGCGCGTTTGCTGCCGAATTGTCCGCTCAACCTTCCCGCGCGCGCCTGAGCCAGCAAGGAATTCCAAAGCTGCTCGCGTGCCTGCTGGCTGGAGGCGCGTTCGGCCCGCGCGTTGCGTTCCGCGCGCCGCCATTGCCAGGTGATGCCGGCGATGCCGACGAGTGAGATGACGAGCAACGCTGTGGCCAGCGTGGCGCGAGCGGGATTGCGCCGCGCCCATTTTACGAACCTCTCTCCCGATGAACTGGGCCGCGCGCGAATCGGCTCGTGGTTCAGCCAGCGTTCCAAATCTTCCGCCAGTGCGCGCGCCGAGGTGTAACGGCGGGCCGGGTCTTTCTCCAGACACTTGAGGCAGATGATGTCTAAATCCGAAGGCCGAAATCCGAAGACCGAAAAAAATCCGAAATCCGAACGCCGAACCCGAACGTCAGCGCCAGCCTCATTTCGGATTTCAGGCTTCGGACTTCTTTCGGATCTCGGACTTCGGATCTCGGATTTCACCCGGCCCGGTGGTCCCACCTCCTCTTCCATCACCTTGCGCAAGACTTCCATCGCCGTGTTGCCCGCAAACGGCGGACGGCCCGCGAGCAGATGGTAGAGCATCGCGCCCAGGCTCCAGACATCCGAAGCCGTGGTGACATCCTTCTCTCCACGAGCTTGTTCAGGCGACATGTAAGCAGGAGTGCCCAGGGAGGAACCGGTGTGGGTCAGCGAACTCTCCACGCCAATTTGCCGTGCCAGCCCGAAGTCGGTGATGTGCGGCTCGCCCTGCGCGTCAATGAGGATGTTGGCGGGCTTGAGGTCGCGGTGCAGCACGCCGCGCTGGTGGGCATGGTGGACGGCGCGGGCGATTTTGGAAATGCCGAATGCCGAATGTCGAATGTCGAATTTGAAGTCAGACGAACGTTCGCCCTCACCCCGGCCCTCTCCCCCAGGAGAGGGAGAAACGCGCGCCGCGCTTTTCCCATTCGACATTCGACATTCGACATTCGTCATTCGTCATTCGCTGCGCCAGCGTTCCGCCCTCGACCAGTTTCATCACGTAGAACGGCCCGTCCGGGGTCTCGCCGACTTCGTAGATGGGGACGATGTTCGGATGGTCGAGTTGCGCGGCGAGTTCGGCTTCGGCGAGGAAGCGTTTGCGCGCGGCCTCGCCCGCGAAACGGCTGGCGAGAATCACCTTCACCGCGACGTCGCGTTTCAGGCTCGGCTGCCGCGCGCGATAGACCACGCCCATCGCACCGCGACCGAGTTCGGGGCCGAGTTCGTATTCGCCCAGCCGCAACGGCGCCGCGCGCGATGACAAATCCTTAGCGTCCCCGCCGGCTTCTGTTGTGGCAAGCAGGAGCCGCCCGGCGCAGCGGGGGCAATACCCGCCCGACGCGGGGGTCATGTGCGGACTGCCGCAGCCTGGGCATGTGGATGGAGTCATGCTGTTCTCCTGTTCATCGGGAAACCCGACGGCGGATGACAGCAAATCTCAGCCGAACAATTCACGCAGTTCCTTTTCGGCGTCTCCGGCGGCGGCGACGGTCTGCGCGGCTTCGTCCAGCAACAGTTCGCGCGCGCGGAGACGCAGGCGCTGGACGGTCTTGGCGATGGTGTTGGCGGCCTGGCCCAGTTCGCCCGCCAGCGCGTCGTATTCGCCCGGCTCCACTTCGCGGGCGAGAAAGGACCGGAGCCGCGCGAAGGAACCGGCTTTGCCGGCCCGGGCCTGTTCCGCTTCCAATCGCGCGAAGGCTTGTTCCAGCAGCGCGGCGGCCCAACACCGGTCGAACGCCTTGTCGGGCGTTTCGTCCGTGGACGGTTCGAGCGCGAAACGCTGCTCGGCATTGAGCGCGTCGAGGTGAACCAGGGCGGCGCCTCCGCCCCGCTTCGCCGCGCGGTCGCGGGCGGATTGGTCGTGAAGAAAGTAGTCGAGCGAGGTGAGGAGGAACGTGCGGAACCGGCCCTTCTCCGGGCCGACGTTCGCCAGGGAGTTGCGCCGGAGCAGCACGGCGAAGAATTCCTGCGTGAGATCTGCCGCGTCGTCCGGCCCGTGCCCGCGCCGGCGGACGTGCGCGTAGAGCGGGTACCAGTAGCCGGCGCAGAGCGTCTCCAGCGCTGCGCGGGCCACGGGGGAATCTTCCCCGCCCGCGTGGAGCACGGCGCTCCAGTGGGTGGTGGTGAACGCGGGATTGCCGTGGAGTTCAGCCATGATGGTGAGTGTGCTTGATGGCTCTGGAAGTCGAGAGGAGGAATCAGTCAACTGGCGAACATCTTGTCCATGCGTGTGAAAAGATCCATCAGCCCTTCGGGCGAGCCGCCGCCACTCCGGCGTCATGGAACGGCGGATCGTTTGAGTTCAAGCCAAAATCCGCCTGCTTACGGCGGTGGCCAACCGATGGGAACTTGGCTTCTATTGACGCGGCGCGGTTCAAGGAAGATACCTTTTGGCTTTGGGTTGATTTGAATCGAGTATCCGCCGCCGCCGTCGGATTGCAAGGCTCTTTTCAGGTTTCCGGGCAAGTCCGCCGTGTCGCCATTCTTTTGGCCTGCTCATCCCGCCCGGTTTTCCTTCACTACCGGAAGACGAAGCAGGCGTGACTTTGACGCGGATGCAGGAGTTTGAGAGCAACTGGAGGCGATGATCCCGGGGCAAAAGAAATACCAGTGGCCGTGCTATTTCGACGCCTGGAAAATGGGGCTATGGAATCCGGCGCGAAAGAACCGTGTCTGTAGTGCAGACTTTTGACCGGATCGCGTGAAATCCAGGATTCCAGCTTCTCTCACCCCTCAGTCTGCCAAGTCGGGTTGGGTGGTCAGTCTGACCGGCTTGTGGCGGGTCGCCGGCCACAATCATCCAAGTCATGGCCAGCGCACGCTGAAGAAGCGGCCCGCCGCCTGGTTGCCGCGCGGGAGGTGGTATGGACTGGTCGCACCGATGACGGCAGACCAGCTCAAACGTGGAACACCCGGATCGTCCGTCGCGATCAATGTACCGCCGCCACGCCAGTGGATATCGATGCTGCCGTCCGCGTTGAGCGTGATGACGGGCGCAGCCGCCGGACCGGAGTTCGCGGTGCCGAAGCTCGGGTAGGTCATCAAGTCGAGCGAGCCGCTGCCGTTGGGCCAGCGGCCCCACGCGCGACCACTGGGCGCGGGGCCAAACTCGACGCGATCCACGAAACGCAGCAGGTTGCCGCCAGCGA
>JANNEF010000282.1:0-57390 GCA_031378375.1 Verrucomicrobiota bacterium
GGAGCGGCGAGCGGCGGCGACCAAGACGCGGGCGGAGCGGGAAGCGTCCTTGCCCGGCGGCGGACAGCAGATGCTTCGGATGATCGGCAGCAGCAGCGAGTGCGTCACCAACGTGCCGGTCTATATCACGAACGTCGTGGCCGCGTTTGACACGAACGACGGCTGGGTGGTGACGTTCGACATTCAGGGCGGCACCAACGGGCTGTTCTACGACATCTTCGTCACGACCAATCTGCTGGGGGACAACGCCACGAATTCGCATTGGTTCTGGCTGGAGCGCGGGCCGTCGTGCAGCACCTATCAATATAAGAATCAGCCGGCGACGTACGCCTTTTACGTGCTGGGCACGCCGCAGGACACGGATGGCGACGGCCAGACGGATGCGATTGAGCAGTTGATCAGCAAGACCGATCCGCTCGTGGGCGAGAATCGGATTCAAACCGAGAACGCCATCACCGGCACGACCAACTGGATGCTCGCCAATCCCGCCACGCCCGGCTGGCCCACCAGCGCAACGAACACGACTCCCGAGATCGAGGGCTTCGCCTCGGAGACCAGCGTGAACGTCGGGAATGCGATCAATCTTTACGTGGACGTGCGCAACGGCGATCCGAACTACACGCTCGAAATCTATCGGCTGGGTTGGTACGGCGGCCTTGGCGGCCGGGCGATGACGTGGTATGCTGGCGGCGTTCCAACGAACCGCGTTGCCCTGACGAGCCAGAAGCAACCGATACCCGTGATGAACACGACCAACGGTTTGATTGACTGTCTGAACCAGTCCGCCTCCAGCAACAACTGGCAGAACAGCTACACCCTGGCCGTCCCGACGAACTGGGTGAGCGGCGTTTACGTGGCGAAACTCACCACTGGCACGAACACGACGCTCCAGACCACGAACAAGCAGAGCTACATCATTTTCACTGTGCGCGAGGACGCCCGCTCGTCGGCGTTCCTGGTTCAACAGAGCGTCACCACCTGGCAGGCGTACAATCCGTGGGGCGGGAGCTCGCTTTATTATTACCCACGTTGTTTGAACTGTAACTTTACCCCTAATGAACCCGATTCCTTGTGTAACGGTGAGTTGAAAGTCTCGTTTAATCGCCCGTACGCGGCTTCCTGCAACGCATCGCTTGGATATGGGACTGGTGCGGGTGAATTTCTAACCATGATCAATTATGGCGCAATGCCCGCATGGGAATACAACATGGTCCGTTGGCTGGAGCGGCAGGGTTACGATGCAACTTACGCAACCAGCATTGACACTCACCGAGGCTGGCCAGCCGGTAAAAACATCAAAGCATTTCTCTCCGTCGGACATGACGAATATTGGTCCGCGTCCATGCGCGCGAATGTGGAAGCGGCGCGGGATCGTGGTGTAAATTTGGCTTTCTTCGGGGCCAACGTGTCTTATTTTCGCGCTGTTGTTGACGCGGGCGATCAGGCTTTTTCCGTGATAAAAAATTATACGGACTATGCCGGCCTTTGGCGCGTGCCATCTCAGGACGCGGAAATCTCCATGGTCGGAGTGGAATACGTGTCTGCCTCTCTAACTAATGATGTGATGAAACTCAAATACCCGTTGGCGACGGCCTCGGGTACCCATTGGACGTTCGATTATATTTCCGGTTTAACGAATGAGGCAAACCGCTTCTTCCCTGGGCTGCTGGGTTACGAGGTGGACGGCAGTTGGGATGGCGTTGCGTGCAACTCCATCCCGACCCCGGCACCGGCCACAAACACGCTAATTCTGGCTGACTCGGTCTTTAATAGTTGTGCGTCGGGTACTGGCCATACCTACATGACTATCTACACAGCCCCCGTCGGCTCACAGATTTTTGCCGCCGGCACCTTGCAATGGAATTGGGGACTGGATAATTTCGGATCACAGTTCGCGCCTCGTGGCACCTCTCTTACACATACAGCAGCCCAGCAGATGACACACAACGTGCTATGTAAGTTTGCGAGCAGAGATACCGCGCCCGTCATCTATGTCAATGCGGATGCGGATACTTCAGGCAACTGGACGAACCGCTATGGTGCGGATGGACACTGGATTGCTGACACAACATCGCTTACCAACCTTCCTGATTACGCCCAAGTCACCTTTACGAACCAACACGTTCAAGTCTGGACGAATCAATCCACGGATTCCAGGGCATTGCTCAAGCCCCAGGGACTTACCAACCGTATCGCGTCAGCCTGGACGACGACCAACACGCAAGGTTCCACATATACAATCGACTTGAATCTGACGGACACCAACACGCATCAAGTCGCCCTCTACTGCGTGGATTGGCTCGGCACAGGAACCGTTCTTCAAAAAGTGGAGGTTTTCGAGTCAAGCGACACTTCGTATTCGCATCCGCTGGATGCACGGAGCTTTCAGCTACCCGCCAACGGAGTGTATCTGGTCTGGAAGCTTAATGGTCACAAAGTCATTCGCATCACCAAGCCGGATGCGACGACCGGAAACAAGGCAATGGTTAGTGCGATATTTTTCGGAATTGGATCGTGAATGTCGCGGTTAAAATACAGAAACAAAGATTATGAATATCAAATCTCTCATTAAATCCGGATGCATAGTAGCATTCCTTGCGACTTTCTGGCTTACGCCAGCAACCCATGCCGACACACCTGCTTTCACCTCAGCAGGATTCACGACCGTGCCACCGCCAATTTTTACCGGTGCTCGGGGGTGGGAGTTTTTCTTGTCTGCAGGTGTCATTCTCAATCCGGTGGCTATTACGCAGCTTGGTGTATTTGACAGCGGCGGGGATGGGCTGGCGAACCCCCACCAGGTCGGTTTCTGGCGGGCAGATGGAACGCTTCTGGCGTCCGCCACGGTGCCGGCCGGTACGGAAGCGTCATTGGTTGACGGCTATCGGTACGTCCCGATTGCGCCTGTGGTGGTTAATCCCATCGGGGCGGGATATTTAATTGTGGCAGCCCAATATTCGGCCGAAGATGCCGATGATCTCGTGACATCGCGCATATCTCAGTTCGCTCCAGGCGTGACGTTACGGCCTCTGGGAAGATACGGGCTTGGTTCGGATTTGCCTTTTCCAAATCTTCACACCACGCCGATCACTCCGGAGTATCCCGTTGGGCCAGTATTCTATGAGGCGAATTTCCAATTCACGGTCATCCCCGAACCGTCCGTGTGGTTCTTGCTGCCGCCCGCCTTGGGCCTGTTGTTCCTCCGGCAGCGCAAACCTGAATGAACGCTTCGCTCCAACGCATCCTTGGCCTCGTCGCAGCGACTTTTGTTGCCGCTTCGGCCCAAGCCGACACACCGGCATTTGTGTTAGGGAGCGTTTCCGCCAATCCACCGTCCAGTTTCACCGGCACTCGCGGGTGGGAATTTGCACCTCGTCGTGACATCCTCATTACCCAACTCGGTGTGTTTGACAGCGGTGGTGATGGATTGATCAGCCCGCACGAGATCGGCTTGTGGCGCAGGGATCCTGGTGGTTTTACCGGAACGCTGCTGGCGTCGGTGACTGTGCCGGCGGGAACGGACACTTCATTGATCGGAGGCTACCGCTGGGTTTCGATCTCTCCTGTGGTCATTCGTTTTGGCTCCGGCTTCTACACCGTTGGAGCGCAGTATTCGACCGGGGATGCCGATGACATGGTGACACCGTATCCTGCTCCATTCGCCCCCGACATCGGATTAGTGCAGGCAAACGGGAAGGTAGCCCTTGGATCAGAATTGGCTTTTCCATTTGCCTACTGGGGTGGGCCCTGCGAAGGATGTCCAGCCGAACGGTTTTTTGAGCCGAACTTTCAATACACGGTCGTCCCCGAGCCGTCCGTGTGGTTCCTGCTGCCGCCCGCCTTGGGCCTGTTGTTACTCCGCCATCGCAAACCACATTGAAATCTTCGCACGGTTACAGGTTGGATTTATCGCGCGCAATACAAAGACGACCTCGCGGACCCGGTCTGACGCGACCTGCCGGGCGACGTGTTGGCCAGCGAGCCAGTGACCACCAAAGCCGACTTGATCGGTGGGGTGCGCCAGCGGTTCTACCAGACTATCCTGGCACCTTGACGGTACTTTAGCCCGTCCAAGCGCGCCGAGCCGGCTAATGCCGGGACTACAAACACTCGGCGGCAGATCGCAACTCCCCCGCAAAGTTTGCTGCGGACTTGGACGCTGGTTTGCGCAAGTATAAATGGCGGCTTATGGCTCTTGAATCAAATGCGTCCGGGGACACACGGCAGCGCGAGCTGTTTCTGGGCGCGCTGGAGTTGTCCGGCCCGACGGAGCGCGCGGCGTTCCTGGACGCCGCGTGCGGGGGCGATGCCGCCCTGCGCGGGCGCGTGGAGGAGTTGCTCCGCGAACAGGCCGGGATGGGCGCCTTCCTCGAAACTCCCGCCCTCGCCAGCACGCGGTTGTTCCAGCACGCCGCGGCCAGCGTCACGGAGAAGGCCGGCGACCACATCGGCCGTTACAAGCTGCTTCAGCAAATCGGCGAGGGCGGTTGCGGCGTGGTGTACATGGCGGAACAGGAGCAGCCCGTCCGCCGCCGCGTGGCGTTGAAGGTCATCAAGCTGGGCATGGACACCCGGAGCGTCATCGCGCGCTTCGAGGCCGAACGGCAGGCGCTGGCGATGATGGAGCATCCGCACATCGCCCGGGTGTTCGACGCGGGCGCGACGGAGACGGGGCGTCCGTATTTCGTGATGGAACTGGTGCGGGGCGTACGCATCACGGAGTATTGCGACGAAAACAACCTGCCCACCGCCGAGCGGCTGAAACTGTTCATCCAGGTCTGCCTGGCGATCCAGCACGCGCACCAGAAGGGGATCATCCACCGGGACATCAAGCCCTCGAACATCCTCGTGACGCTGCACGACGGCGTGCCGGTGCCCAAGGTGATTGACTTCGGCATCGCCAAGGCCACCGAGCAACGGCTCACGGACAAGACGCTGTTCACGGAGTTCACGTCGTTCATCGGCACGCCCGCCTACATGAGCCCCGAACAGGCGGAGATGAGCGGGCTGGACATTGACACGCGCAGCGACATCTACGCGCTGGGAGTGCTGCTCTACGAACTGCTCATCGGCAGGACGCCCTTCGACGCCGAGACGTTGTTCCGCGCCGGGCTGGACGAATGCCGGCGCACGATCCGCGAGGAGGAACCGGTCCGCCCCTCGACGCGCGTCGCCGCGATGGCCGGGGCGGAGCTGACCACCACGGCAAGCCAGCGCCGGACGGACTCCGCGAAACTCATCCATCTCCTGCGCGGCGATCTGGACTGGATCGCGATGAAGTGTCTGGAGAAGGATCGCACGCGCCGCTACGCCGCCGCCAACGATCTGGCGATGGACATCCAGAATTATCTGGACGACGAGCCGGTGCTGGCCCGGCCGCCGAGCAATGTTTACCGCCTGCAAAAGCTGTTGCACCGGCACCGCGGCACGTTCGCGGCGGCGGCGGCGATCGCGGTGACGCTGGTGGTCGGCGCGGGCATCAGCGCGTGGCAGGCGGTGCGCGCCACGCGGGCGGAACACACCGCCCGGTCATCGCAGCAGCAGGAGTCGCAACTGCGCCAGCAGGCCGAGCGGGAGAAGACGGCCGCGCGCCTCAATGAATACGTGGCCGACATCAACCTCGCGCAACAATCCCTGGCGGCCGGCAATTTCGTGCGCGCGGTTCAGTTGCTCGACAAACACCGGCGCGGCCCGGGTGAGGCGGATCTGCGCGGCTTCGAGTGGCGCCATCTGTGGCAGGTCAGCCGGGGCAATGAACATGTCGCGTTGCCGGACCAGGAGGGCGCGGTGCTTTCGCTGGCGGTTTCGCCGGCCGGGGATCGGCTCGCGGTGGGGTTGCGCGCGGGACGGAACGAGAAGTTCAACATCTGGAACCTCCGCACCAAAACTCTCGTCAACAGCACGGCCAAGGGCGCCGGTTCAATGACATTTTTCCCCGATGGCGGCCGGTTGGTGACCGCCAGTTCGCGGAACGTGCATGTGTGGAACACGGCCAGTTGGACGGAGGAGAAGTTACTGCCGGACAACGCCGCTCCCGTCGCCTTGTCCGGCGACGCGACGCGCCTGGCCACGGTGAGCCGGGAGGGAGTGCGGGTCTGGGACACGGCCACCTGGACCGAGTTGCGCGTGCTGGAGGAGGCGTGGGGGCCGGTCGCGTTTTCCCCGGACGGCAAAACGCTGGCCACCGAGGCCCGGGCGGGGCTGGTCTTGTGGCCGCTGGAGGACGGGCGGCGCGAAGTGGTGTTGCACGATTCGACCAACCTCTTCACCCGGCCCGGCCCGGGGACCAACCAGTTGGCCCGGCCCGGCTTCCGGTTCCGGGATGACCGCGTGCTGACGTTTTCCCCGGATGGCCGGTGGGTCGTCGCCGCCCGGAACACACTCTCCGAGCGCGGCGTGTTTGTGTTGAGTGTCTGGGACGCCCGGACCGGTGAGGAAAAAGGCATGATGCCGAACGACGCCGAACATATCGAACACGCGGGAAACATCACGAGCCTGGCGTTCTCGCCGGACGGGAACACGCTGGCCAGCGCCAGTCTCGACCGCTCGATTCGCCTGTGGGATTTCACCAGACGCCAGGCCTTCGCCACGCTGCAAGGCCACCTGAGCGAAATCTGGGCGCTGGCCTTTACGCCGGATGGGCAAACCATCATCAGCGGGGCCAAGGACGGCGACGTGAAGTTGTGGCCGGCGCACCCACAGCGCAAGGACGACATCCTCACCGGCGTGCGGCATCCGCTGGCATTTTCCAAGGATGGCCGGACGCTCGCGGCCCTCACCCGCGACGCGTCCGCCGTGGTGTTCCTCGACATGGCCACGGGCGAAGCGAGGCAGCAGTTTGAACTGGAGAGCCGGCGCGGCCGCTTCGGCCCCCTGGGGCCGGCAATGGTGGCGCTCAATGAAGATTTGCGCACGCTGGCCTGCGGCCAGTCCGACGGCACGGTCCGGCTGTGGGACACCGCCACCCGCGATTCGACCACGCTGAAAGTCTCAGAAGGCGCGGTGGACTCGGTCGCGCTTTCGCCGGACGGCCAGACGCTGATTACGCGCGGGCGCGACTGGACGCTGCGCCGGTGGGATTTGCGCGGCGGCACCAACGCGGCCTGGCGCGCGGAAGCGTCGCGGGTCATTTTCTCCCCGGACGGGCGACTGCTCGCCACCGCTGGTCGCGGCAATGCCGTGCAACTGTGGGACGCCGCCACGCTCGCCCCGCTGGCGAAATTGGAATTCGAGGAAACGCCCGCCTCCGGCTTCGGCGGTTTCAGCGGATTCGTCGCGGACTTCGCCACCGACAGCCGCATGCTGGCCGTCGTTTACCAGGACGACGTGATCCGGCTCTGGGAGACCAGCACCGGCAAACTCCTGGGCGCCTGCACCGGCCACAAGCAGGGCGTGCGCTCGGTCGCCTTTTCGCCCGACGGCAAGACCCTGGCCACCGCCAGCGACGACAGCACGCTCAAGTTGTGGAATGTCGGCACGCAGCAGGAACTGCTCACCCTGCGCCAGTTGGGCGCCACGCTGACCGGACTGATGTTCTCGCCCGATGGCCGGCAGTTGGTGGGCGGCAGCGGCGCCTTCGCACAAACGGGCGGGCTGCGCTTTTTCCGGGCACCGCTGTTCGGCGAAACCGACGCGGCCAAAGCGCAGCCGGATTCCGTCCTCGCACGCCCGTGATGGAAGTCGACCGGGACAGCAAGGCCCGGAAAACTCTCAAAACACAAAGTTCAACCCGAATTCCGAAATCCGAATTCCCGAAGCCCGAAACAAGCCCGAACTCCGAAGGCCGAAGGCCGAAGGAGCACGTTCCGGCGACCGTCCGCTGACGATCTCGATGGAGTGCCATTCAGCCCTGGGTGGGATCTTCAAGCGGGCGCTTGAATTACCTCGTTCCGACTGGCATCGCGCTGCCCCACCAACACCACAAACTCCCCCTTTAATGCGCGCTTCTGCGTTACCGCGAGCAATTCCGCCGGCGTGCCGCGCAGGAATTCCTCGAACTTCTTCGTCAGTTCGCGCGCCAGGACCACGAGGCGATCCGGAAACACGTCGTTCAATTCAGCCAGCAACTTTTCGATGCGGTACGGCGACTCGTAAAGCGCCAGCGTACCGGCAAAGTCTTTTAACGCCTCCAGTTGTTTGCGGCGCTGCCCGGATTTGTGCGGCAGGAACCCGATGAAATGAAACTCGTCCGCCGGCAGCCCGCTGGCCGTGAGCGCCGCCACCAGCGCGCACGCGCCGGGCACAGCCTCGACGCGCAAGCCCGCCGCCCGCGCCGCCTTGACCACGCGCTCGCCCGGATCGCTGATGCCCGGGCTGCCCGCGTCGGTGACGAGCGCGACCTTCTGCCCGCGCCGCAGTCGCTCGATGATTTCCTCGCTGCGCTTCGCCTCATTAAACTGAAAGTAACTGAGCAGCGGCTTGGAAATGGCGAAGTGTTTCAACAGTTGTCCCGAGCGCCGCGTGTCCTCTGCCGCCACCACATCGCACTCCCGGAGCGTGCGCAACGCGCGCAGCGTGATGTCCTCCAAGTTGCCGATGGGTGTGGCGACCAGATAAAGCGTGCCCGGTGTGAGTGGCGGCAAAGTTGGTTCCATGCGGTTTCTTCTAACAGCGGCCCAGTCGGTGCCCCAGCTTTTTTACGAACGCCGCCGTGCCTGCCGGAGCGTCCTTCACTCCGCTCGAAAAGGAAACGGGGCAAACCGGCCCAGCCAGTCTGCCCCGTGAAACTTCCGTGCGTCCGCAGCGGCTAGGTGATGATGATCTTGTCGCCTTGCTTGAGGGTGACGATGGCCTTTTTCCAGGTGTTGGTGACACCAGCCTGCGCGGTGCGCTGACGGCGGGCCTTGCCGCGCACGTTCATGGTGTTCACGCGCAGAACTTTCACTTTGAAAAGTTCCTGCACGGCCTGTTTGATTTGAAGCTTGTTGGCGCGCGGGTCGGCCACGACGGTGTATTGATTGAGCTTGTCGCCCTGGCGCGTGCCCTTCTCGGTCAGGCGCGCGGTCTTGATGATGTCAAAGGAGTTCATGGCGGATCAGTCTTTCAGTCGGGCTTCCAGTTTCTCAAAGGCGCCGCGGGTGAAGAGCAGCTTGTCGGAGCGCAACACCTGATAGGTGTTCAAATTGTCGGCGGTGGTCAGTTCGACATGCGCGACGTTGCGGGAGGCGCGCAGGAGGTTTTGATCAGGCGAGGCGTCCACCAGCAACGCGGTCCCGGTGAAATTCAGTTTATCGAGAACGCCCACGAATTCCCTGGTCTTGGCGGAAGCGAGCTTCAGGTCGTTGACCACGGTCACATCGCCAGCCTTCATGCGCTCGGAGAGGGCCTTGCGCAAGGCTAGTTGCTTCGTCTTGCCATTCACCTTCTTCGCGAAGTCACGGGGCCGGGGACCGAACACCACACCGCCACCGCGCCACAACGGCGACCGGAAGGAACCGGCGCGGGCGCGACCAGTGCCTTTTTGGCGCCAGGGCTTCTTGTTGGTGCCAGCGACTTCGCCGACGGTCTTGGTGCAGGCGGTGCCCATGCGCTGGTTGGCATTGTAGGCCACGACTACGTCGTGGACGGCTTGCGTGCCCTTGCCGTTTTCGATGAGCGTGAATTTTACTTCCAGTTCGCCCTGAGCGGCGCCGTTGAGATCTTTAATAGGGAGCTTCATGATGATTTACTTTTTGGCGGGCGCAGCGGCCTTGGCAGGTGCGGCGGCTGGTTTCGCGCCTTTCTTGGCGGGCGCGGCCTTGGCGCGGGCCTCGGCGGCGGCACGGCGTTTGGCCACGACTTCACGGTTCATCTTCTTGGCTTCGCGGATGATGACATAGTCGCCTTCCGCACCGGGAATCGTGCCTTTGATGAGCAGCACGTTGTCGGCTTCGCGGACCTGTATGATTTCGAGGTTTTGCGTCGTGCGCGTGTCCTGCCCCATGTGACCGGGCATTTTCATGCCGCGATTCACCGTGCCCGGGAAGAGACGGCAGCCAATGGCACCGCTGCGGCGATGCCACCCTTTGGCACCGTGGGTCATGTCGCCGCCGGCGAAGTTCCAGCGCTTGACGACGCCTTCAAAGCCGCGCCCCTTGGTAACGCCAATGGCATCAATGAAGTCGCCGGCCATGAACAAAGTCGGTCCGACGATGTCACCAGGTTTCACGTCCTTGGAGAAGTCGCGGAACTCTTTGATCTTCTTGACCGGGGTGGAGTTGAATTTTTTGAAATGACCCAGCAGCGGTTTGGTCACACGCTGTTCTTTTTGGTCAATCAAGCCCAGTTGCACGGCTTTGTAACCGTCGTTATCCACCGTCTTGCATTGGATGACGCGGTTGGGGCCGGCGAGCACAACAGTCACAGGCACCAGCACGCCACTGGCGTCATAGACGCGCGTGTGGCCGATTTTTTTTCCAAGTAGTCCGAGAGGCATGAGATCGTATTCGTTAAGGGTTAGATCTTGATCGTGATGTCCACGCCTGCGGGCAGGTTGAGCTTCTTCAACTCGTCCACGGTCTTGGCGGTCGGTTCGATGATGTCGAGCAGGCGCTTGTGCGTGCGTTGCTCAAAGGTCTCCTGGGACTTTTTGTCCGAGTGCGGCGAACGCAGCACAGTGAACCGCTCGACGCGGGTCGGGAGTGGGATCGGACCAGCCACACGGGCACCGGTGCGTTTGACGGTTTCCACAATGTCGTGGGCGGAGGCATCAATGACGCGATGGTCAAAGGCCTTCAGTCGGATGCGAATTCGTTGTCCAGCCATAAAAAGAACAATTGTATGATTACTAGTTTAAGTGCGGGCCGCCGGTTTCTTGGCAGCCTGATCCAAAATCGTGGTGAGAACACTGTTCGGAACCTGGGCGAATGTCAACGGTTCCATGGAGTAGGAAGCGCGCCCCTTCGAGAGCGAGCGAATCGCCGTAGCGTAGCCGAACATTTCTGCCAGCGGCACCTCGGCGTTGAGGATGGTCTGACCCAACTTGGAGTCAATCCCGATGATGGTGCCGCGCCGGCGGTTGATATCGCCCAGCAGGTCGCCCTGATATTCGTCGGGCGTGGTGACTTCGACCTTCATGATCGGTTCGAGCAGGATCGGACCGGCTTTTTTGAAGGCATCCTTGAACGCGAAGATGCCAGCCATCCGGAACGCGAGTTCGTTCGAGTCCACCTCGTGGAAAGATCCGTCCACGACCCGCGCCCTTACATCAATGATCTGGTAGCCGGCATAAACGCCGCCCTTGATCGCTTCCTCAATACCGGCAATAACCGCCGGGATGTATTCCTTCGGGATCGCGCCGCCAACAACCTTATTCTCGACCTCGACGCCCTTGCCCTTTGGATTTGGCTCGAGAGTAATGCAGGCGTGACCATATTGGCCGCGACCACCGGACTGGCGGATGAATTTGCCTTCACCTTCAGCGGCCTTGGTGATCGTTTCGCGATAGGCGATCTGCGGAGCGCCTGTATTGGCATCGACTTTGAACTCACGCTTGAGGCGGTCGATGATAATTTCCAGGTGCAACTCACCCATGCCCGCAATGATGAGTTGACTGGTTTCCTCGTTGGTAAAGCAGCGGAACGTCGGGTCCTCCTCGGCGAGACGCTGCAGACCTTCGGACATCTTGTCACGGTCCTGCTTGGTCTTCGGCTCAACGGCCATGCTGATGACCGGTTCAGGGAAGGTCGGTGGTTCCAGCGCCACGTCGTAATCTTCGTCGCACAGCGTGTCACCGGTCGTGATGTTACGCAGACCGACCAGCGCGGCGATGTCGCCGGCGAACACCTCGTTGATGTCCTTGCGTTCGCTGCCCTGGATGACCATGAGTCGGCTGACGCGCTCGCGCCGCCGGGTGCGCGGGTTGTAAATATTGTCGCCCTTCTTGAGCTGACCGGAATAAACGCGAAAAAACACCAGCTTGCCCGCGTACGGATCGGTCCAAAGTTTGAACGCCAGCGAGCAGAACTTGTTGTTGTCCGTAGTCTCGACATGAACCACGTTCTTGGTTCCCGGCTCCAGACCTTCAGCGCCGGGCACGTCCAACGGGCTGGGCAGATAATCAACCACCGCGTCCACCAGCACCTGGACGGCCTTCTTCTTGAAAGCGGAACCGCACAGGACCGGAACCAGTTCAATCTTGCAGGTCAGGCGGCGGATCGCGGCCTTGAGCGTCGGTGCGTCAATCGGCTTTTCCTCGAGCACCATTTCGGCGATGACGTCGTCCTTGTTGGAGACGGCTTCGATCAACTCTTGCAGCGCGGCAGCAGCTTTGTCCTTTAGGTCGGCCGGGATTTCCCGAACATCGTAGGTGAGCCCTTCATTCGTCAGATCGCCCGCGCCCCAGATGATGGCTTTCTGATTGACCACGTCCACGACGCCTTCAAATTTGTCTTCCGCGCCGATGGGCAAGAAAATCGGGAACGCATAAGCATTGAGCTTTTTGCGCATGTCATTCAGCGCGTTCTCAAAGTTTGCACCAATGCGGTCCATCTTGTTGACGAACGCGATGCGCGGGACTTTGTATTTGGTCGCCTGTCGCCACACCGTTTCGGATTGCGGCTGCACCCCCGCCACGCCGCAAAACACTGCGACCGCGCCATCCAGCACACGCATCGAACGCTCAACTTCCGCCGTGAAATCCACATGTCCCGGCGTATCAATGATGTTGATGCGGTGAGGCACGTCGAGGAAGGATTTATAGAGTTCGGACTCACCGGGCTTCACGGACTTTTGCGTCCAAAAGCAGGTAACTGCGGCGGAGGTGATGGTGATGCCACGCTCCCGCTCCTGCTCCATCCAGTCGGTTACCGTGTTGCCATCGTCCACGTCGCCGATTTTGTGGATGAGGCCGGTGTAGAAAAGAATACGCTCGGTAGTGGTGGTCTTGCCGGCATCAATGTGCGCGGCGATGCCAATGTTGCGCGTGCGCTCCAGCGTGTATTGCCGGTTGGGCGCGTTTACCGATTTATTTTCACCTAAAGGTTGCATCTGAGTTACCGAGAATAAAAACGCCCCGAGCGATTCGGCCTTCGGGGCGCTGCACTTGACTGAATTTCTACCAGCGGAAATGGGCGAAGGCCTTGTTGGCCTGCGCCATCTTATGGACCTCGTCGCGTTTGCGAATGGCGTTGCCTTGCCCTTGATAGGCTTCCATGATTTCGGCCGCCAGCGCATCTTTCATCGGCTGGCCCTTGCGGGCGTCGGCAAAGTCCACCAGCCAGCGGACGGCGAGCGAGAGTTGCCGATCCGTCGGCACTTCCATGGGCACCTGGTAGGTGGCGCCGCCAACACGGCGGGGCTTGACCTCCAAGCGCGGCTTGGCGTTGTCCACAGCCCGCTGCAAAACTTCAAGGGGCAGAGCTTGGGGATTTTTTTCTGCCAGTTTGTCGAAGGCACCGTAAACGATGCGTTGGGCGGTGCTCTTCTTGCCGCCAATCATGACGGTGTTGACCAGGCGGGTGACCAGCGCGCTGTCGAACTTGGGATCTTTCACCAGCGGCTTCTTGCTTGCTTGACGACGTCGAGACATGGGTTCGTTAAATCGTTGAAATGTTCACTCGCGATTGCTACGCGGCAGCGGCCTTGGCGGGTTTGGGCCGCTTCACGCCATACTTGGAACGGCTGACGCGGCGCTTCTCCACACCGGCGGCGTCGAGCGAACCGCGCACGATGTGATAGCGCACACCGGGCAAATCCTTCACACGACCGCCCCGAATGAGCACGATCGAGTGTTCCTGCAAATTATGCCCCTCGTCCGGGATGTAGGCGATGACCTCGAATCCGTTGGTCAGGCGCACCTTGGCGACTTTGCGCATGGCCGAGTTTGGTTTCTTGGGCGTGCGCGTCATCACCTGAAGGCACACGCCACGGCGAAACGGCGAGTTTTCCAAGGCGGGGGACTTGGACTTCGTACGAATTTTATTTCGCCCTTTACGGACGAGTTGATTGATAGTCGGCATTGCTGCTGGTTCTCAGTTTTTCCGGCTCCGGCGACAGCCGGGGAAACGGAGCGCGGATATTAGCAAACGAACATTCCGTTGCAACAAGTATTTCAAAAAACTTCCCACACCTCACAAAATGCCCGGGAAAAATAGTGCGGCAATGCAGTTTGCCAGCAACCCCAACGGCCAAGTTCAAGCTGGACAGCCGCGCGCCAAAGCAAGGAACATTTCTTTGTAAACACATGGCACGACATGCAGCCCGCAACCGCTTCGCCCACGAGCCTGCGGCGCGCATGGCGGCGTGCTGAAGCATCCCCTGGCGTAACCCGGCTTTCATTATGTTGACCTTCGACGCCCACCTTGATCTGGCCATGAACGCGCTGGAATGGAACCGCGATCTGACGCGGCCCGCGCGCGACCTCCGCGAACGCGAGCGCAACCTCACCGACAAGCCCGACCGTGGCAACGGCACGGTGTCGTTGCCCGAAATGCGGCGTGGTCGCGTCGGCCTTTGCGTGGCGACGCAGATCGCGCGCTTTGTGAAACCGAAGAATGCGCTGCCCGGCTGGCATTCGCCCGAACAGGCTTGGGCGCAGACACAGGGCCAACTCGCGTGGTACCGCGCAATGGAGCGCATCGGCGAGATGGTGCAGATCAAAGATACGGCGGAACTGGAGAAGCATCTCAAGCTTTGGAGCGCGACCGAGGGTGAGGAGGCGCCGGCGGGAAACGCCACCCAGCCCAGGTTGCCCATCGGTTACATCCTCAGTCTCGAAGGAGCGGACTCCATCTTCGATCTCAAACTGCTGGAACATTCCTACGCGCAGGGTTTGCGCGCCGTCGGTCCCGCGCACTACGGCCCCGGCACTTACGCGCAGGGCACCGACGCCACCGGTGGACTCGGCCCGCGCGGGCGCGAGTTGCTCCATGAAATGGAACGGCTCGGCATCATCCTCGACGCGACTCACCTGTGCGATGAAAGCTTCCGCGAGGCGCTGGATCATTTCGACGGGGCGGTCTGGGCGAGCCACTCGAACTGCCGCGCGCTGGTACCGCACAACCGGCAGTTCAGCGACGATCAAATCAAGGAACTCATCGCGCGCGGCGCGGTCATCGGCGCGGCGCTGGACGCCTGGATGATGGTCCCCGGCTGGGTTCGTTACCAAACCACGCCGCAACAAGCCGGGGTAACGCTCGAACATCTGGTGAACCACATTGACCACGTCTGCCAACTCGCCGGCAACGCCCGGCACGCCGGCATCGGTTCTGATCTTGATGGCGCGTTTGGCCGGGAGCAAACCGCCGCCGATCTGGACACCATCGCCGACCTCGCGCGGGTTCCCGACCTGCTCAACGCGCGCGGCTACAACACCGATGACGTGGAACAAATCATGAGCGGCAACTTCATTCGGTTCCTGCGCGAAGCGTGGCGATGAAAGAAGCCGCCCCTCCAGACTCGGCAGAACCGGCTTGGCACACGCTGCCTCCGGAGGAATTGCTCGCACGCATAAGCGCCGAACCGCAGGGACTCTCCTCGGTGGAAGCCGCGCGCCGCCTTTCGCAATTTGGCCCCAACGAACTGCGCGAGGCCAGCCGCCTTCGGCCGTGGGCCATCCTCGTCAACCAGTTCAAAAGCTTCATCGTCTGGTTGCTCATTGTGGCGGGAGGCGCGTCCGGGTTGCTGCACGACTGGGTGGATGCGATAGCCATCTTTGCCATCGTCGCGCTCAACGCGGTGATCGGATTTTACCAGGAACTCAGCGCCGAGAAGTCCATCGCCGCGCTCAAGCGGATGACCGCCCCTCGCGCAAAGGTGCGGCGCGACGGCGCGGTGGATTCCGTTCCCGCCGCGGAGGTGGTGCCCGGCGACATCATCGAACTGGCACCCGGCGATTTGGTGCCGGCGGACGCACGACTGCTCGCAGCCGCCTCACTCCAATGCGTCGAGTCCGCTCTCACCGGGGAGTCGGAGTCCGTGCTCAAGCGGGTCACGACACTGCTCACGGCGGGCGTTCCCCTGGGTGACCGCGAGAACATGGTCTTCATGGGCACCAACGTCGCCGCCGGTGCCGGACACGCGGTGGTGGTAACCACGGCGATGGCGACGGAGTTTGGACGCATCGCGCGGTTGATCGAGTCCACGACCGACGAAGGCACGCCGCTCCAGAAGAAATTGCAGAGCTTCGGAAAACTGCTCGCATGGGCGGCGCTCGGCATGGTCGGCGTGCTGTTCGCGCTGGGCCTACTGCGCGGCACGCCGGCCTTCGAGTTGTTCATGACCTCCGTGAGCCTGGCGGTCGCAGCCGTGCCGGAGGGTTTGCCCGCCGTGGTTACAGTGGCGCTGGCCGTGGGCGTATCGCGCATGGCCCGCCGCCGCGCGCTGGTGCGCAAACTTCACTCCGTCGAAACACTCGGCTCCACCACGGTCATTTGTTCGGACAAAACCGGCACGCTGACCCGGGGCGAGATGACGGTGCGTTCCTTGTTTCTCGCCGGGGAAACTTACTCCGTGAGCGGTGAAGGTTACGCGCCGACAGGCGAAGTGACGGTGGCAGGCCGCCCACCAGACGCGCGCCAGACCGCTCGCCTGCGCGAACTGGCGTGGCTGTTGGCGGGATGCAACCACGCCCATCTCGCACCCGACGGCGCCGAGCCAGCAGGCCAATGGCGGGTGATCGGCACGCCCACCGAAGGCGCGCTGCTTGCCCTGGCAATGAAACTGGGTGCCAGCCGCGAGGCGGTGGAGGAAAAATTTCCCAAGCTGCATGAATTCCCGTTCGACTCGGAACGCAAGCGCCGGACGATCATCCGCCGCGCGGCGGACGGCGCGGCCCGCGCGCTGGTGACGGGTGCGCCGGACTTGCTCCTGCGCCGGTGCGCCTTCTTCCAGGCCGCCGGCGGCATCAAGCGTTTGACGGACGCGGAGCGGGAGCGTCTGCTCGCGGAAAATGCCGCGATGGCCGGGCGCGGATTGCGCGTGCTCGGCGCAGCGTTTCGCGACCTGCCCGCGCTGCCGGCGGAGACGGTGGACGTGGAGAAAATCGAAAGTGATCTGGTGTTCGCCGCCCTGACCGGGTTGCAGGATCCGCCGCGACCGGAAGCGCGGCCCGCCGTGGCGGAATGCCGTAGGGCGGGCATTCGCGTGGTGATGATTACCGGCGATCATCCGCACACGGCGCTGGCGGTGGCCCGCGAACTGGGACTGGCGGAGGATGAGCAGGAGGTGCTGGCGGGCACTGAACTGGATGCCCTCATGGACGAGAACTTGCGCAAACGCGCGGCCACCGTGGCCGTGTACGCGCGTGTTTCCGCCGAGCACAAGTTGCGCATCGTCCGCGCGCTCAAGGCCGGCGGTGCCGTTGTGGCCATGACCGGCGATGGCGTGAACGACGCGCCCGCGATCAAGGGCGCGGACATCGGCATCGCCATGGGCCGCGCCGGCACGGAAGTCACCAAGCAGGCTTCCGACATGATCATTACCGACGACAACTTCGCGAGCATTGTTGCCGCCGTGGAAGAGGGCCGGGGCATCTACGACAACATCCGCAAGACGCTGCAATATCTGCTGGCCAGCAACAGCGGGGAACTGTTGCTGATCGCCGTGGCCGTGATCGCGGGCTGGCCCATGCCGCTGCTGCCCATTCACCTGCTCTGGATCAATCTGGTCACCGACGGACTGCCGGCGTTGTGCCTGGCGGTGGACCCGATTGACCCCGGCGTGATGCGACGTCCGCCCCGCCGCGCGCACGAAAAGATTACAGATGCCGGGTTTCTGTTTTCGATGTTGCTGACGGGGGTGCTGACGGCGGGTTCGGCGCTGGCAGCCTTTTTGGTTGCGCTCCAGACAGCGCCGGTCGAGGTGGCGCGCACACACGCGTTCACGGCGCTGGTGTTCGCGCAGTTGTTCTGTTCGTTCAGCTACCGGAGCGAAAGCCGTCCGGTGTGGCGGATGAGTTTGTGGTCGAACCTGCCGCTGGCGCTGGTGGTGGGCGGTTCGCTGGGGTTGCAACTTTGGATTCAACACAACGCCACGCTGGCAGTTTTGTTGAAAACCACGCTGGTTTCGTGGGGCGCGAGTTTCGGCCTGCTGGCGCTGGCACTGGGACCGCTCGCCGTGTTGGAAGGAGTGAAGTGTTTTCGGCGACGGCGCGGCGAGCGCACAATTTGATCCGGCTTCCTGGGCGGGCACTGGCCGTTTCCCTGCGCTCCCTTTTTCCTCCCCAAGCATCCGCGTCGCTGTAGAGTGACGTTACGTTATGAACAAAATTTCTCACATCGCCGCCATCGCCGTTTTGTGGTTCGCCCTGCCGTTGGCCACACAGGCGCACGGTGATATGCACGACCAGATCGTTGCGCTCACCAAACAACTCGAAAAGGATCCCCGCAACACCGACCTGCTGCTGCACCGCGGCGAACTGCACCGTGCGCATCAGGACTACGACGCCGCCTTCGCCGATTTCGAGCGCGCGGCGACGGTGAACACCAATCTCCCCATCCTGGACATGTCGCGCGGGCGGCTCTTCCACCAGGCCAACTGGCCGCTCTCGGCCCGCGTGGTGCTCGACCGTTTCCTCAGCCGCCACCCCAACCACGTCGAGGCCCGCACCACCCGCGCCAAGGTACTGGTCCAACTAGGCGAGCGCCTGGCCGGGGCGCGGGATTACACGGAGGCGATCAAGTTCTCCACCGAACCGCAGCCGGAGCTTTACATTGAGCGCGCCCAGGCGTTGACGGCGGAAGGCGACGCGCACTTCGCGGAGGCGTTGCGCGGCCTGGACGAGGGCGTCAAGAAGCTCGGCCCGCTGGTGACGTTGCAACTCTACGCGATTGACGTGGAACTCAAGCGCCGGGATTTCGACGCGGCATTGGGGCGGCTGGACGCGGTGTCGGCCAAGTCCCCGCGCAAGGAAACCTGGCTCGCCCGGCGCGGGGAAATTCTGGAACTGGCGGGACGCGCGGATGACGCGAAGGCCGCCTTCCAATCCGCCCTGGCCGCCCTGGACACCCTGCCGCCCGCGCGCCGCAACGTGCCCGCGATGCAGGAACTGGAGAAACGCCTGCGCGCCGCGCTGACCGGTGGCGCCAAGGCGAAGTAGCCGCGCCGAGCCGACATCCCCGTGAATTTCGCCAACGCCATTCTGGTCGGCTTGAAGGAAATCGCCGCGCACAAGTTCCGCTCGGTGCTCACGATGCTCGGCATCATCCTCGGCGTCTCCAGCCTTGTCGCCATGTCCGCGCTCGTCAAAGGCATGGAGAACGGGATGAAGGAAGCGCTCATCGCCCTGGGTGGCCTCGACAAGGTGCTCGTCGAATCCCAGCCCGTGCCGCCCGAGCAGGAGCACCTGGCCGCCGAAGCCACGGGCCGCACCATCAAGGACGTTTACGCCCTCACCAGCAGCGCGCCGCTCATCACGCTCGTCTCCCCGGAGATGGAATTGCGCCGCGCGGTGATGACGCGCGGCGACAAATCCGTGTCGCCCGCCGAACTCGTCGGCGCGTGGTCGCAGGTGATCGAGATGAACCAGCACGTCGTCGAGCACGGGCGGTTCTTCACCGCGCTGGATGAGGAGAACGCGCACAGCGTCTGCGTCATCGGCACGGGCATTCGCGACGATTTGTTCGGCTCCCCCGAGCAAGCGGGCCGCGACATCGTGCCGTTGGGCGAGAACGTGAACATCAACGGCCAGCCCTTCACCGTGGTCGGCATGTTCCAGCATTACGAAAGCGAAGGCGAGCGCCGGCTGCGCCTGGCCGGCCGGCCCGATCCTTCGCAAATGAAAACCAACGCCGGTCCCACGCGCAGCCGCGGCTGGGGCGGGCGCATGGGCAACTGGGCCTTCCGCCGGAAGAATTACACCGCCTACATTCCGCTCAACACCATGGCCCAAAAGTTCCGCGCCGCCGCCGGCACGAACAACTCCCCCGACCTGACCCTCAGCGACCTGGACCTCAAGGTCGCCAGCCTCGAACAACTTGAACCCGCCCTCCAGCAGGCGCGCAACGTCCTCATGCACACGCACCGGGGCATCGAGGATTTCACCTTTCGCACGCAGGAAAATTCCGTGGACAACATCAACCTCACCATCCGCAACGCGCGGATGAGCGGCGGCATCCTCTCGGCCATCAGCCTCATTGTCGGCGGCATCGGCATCATGAACATCATGCTCGCCAGCATCACGGAGCGCGTGCGCGAAATCGGCATCCGCAAAGCCGTCGGCGCGTCCAACTTCGCCGTCTTCACGCAAATCATGGTGGAGAGCCTCGTCATCGCGCTCGCCGGCGGCGTGGCGGGCGTCGCGGCGTCCTACGGGCTGGTGCAACTGCTGGCGAACCTGTCCCCGGCATCCAACGCACCCGTGATCACGCTGCCGGCGGTGGTCGTGGCCTTCGGTTTCAGCGCGGTGGTGGGATTCCTCGCGGGCCTCATCCCGGCGTTCAAGGCCGCCCGGCTCGATCCCATCTCGGCGCTGCGTTACGAGTGAGCCGCAATACTATGAGGTGGCGGGACCGGCGGTGAGACCGGGCGGGCGTCCGGGCATCCGGAGACGGTCACCAGCCGCTTGGCCAGGTATTGACCCAGTTCAGCCGACACAATCCACGAAATCGTTAACGCTATCGTAATACGCAGGGAAACTTTCAGCAACTTAAATCAATACATCTACCGCTGTTTTCAATCCCCTTTCAAAAGTAGCTGAGTGCAACGCTGAATTGTCTCTTAAACCAGTGCAATACTTGTAACTAATGTGTTATCAAATAATTGCATTATAGATTGTTGGATGGATTGTCTTATTTTAGCCGACGCTTATCGCATTTGTGAGTGGATAATTGCATTTGTGTTTGTACAAATCACATTTGTGTTTGTACAAATCGCATTTGCGTTTGCACATATCGCATTTGCGTTTGCACAAATGGCATTTGTGTTTACACATATCGCATTTGCGTTTGCACAAATGGCATTTGAGTTTACATAAATGACGTGTGCGTCGTCACTATTGACGTGTGTGTCGTCTATAATGACATTTGAGTCGAGATAAATGACATTTGATTCCTTGCATCAGCCGATTGTGCCAACTGGATAACGGGCAGAGGCAGTCAAACTGGCGTCGGGACGCCATCAACTGGCACTCGATCCGGCGGCGCACATCGTTGCGCCATGGAAGTCAGCGGAGCCACCAACCCACCCGGCGCGTCCCGGCGCCCACCGGACGTTCGCCGCAGCGGTTCACTCCTTCGCGCCGTATTTGCGGAGCAGTTGCACCAACTCCTGGCTCTTGCCGTTCTTGAGCGCGGCCTTCAGCGGGTTCCACTCCTTCTGATACCTGGCGTTGGCGTTCGCCCCCTGCGCGAGCAGCGCCTCCGCGATGTCCGCGCGGTCCGCCGCCCCGGCCAACGCCAGCGGGGTCGTGCCGTCCATCTGTTGCGGGTCCACCTTGGCGCTGCGGGCGAGCAGGAATTTGACGAGCGGGAGATGCCCGTTCTGCGCGGCCAGATGCAGGGGCGTCGCGCCGCGGAGATTGAGGATGGTCGTGGTCGCCTCGGCGTTCACGTCCGCACCGCGTTCGAGGAACATCTGGGCCAACTCGAGTTGCCCGGCCTCGGCGGCGGTGTGCAGTGGAGTGAAGCCAAAATTGTCGCGCGCATTGGTGTCGGCCTTGTGGGTGAACAGCAGGCGGGCCAGGTTCGTGTTGCCTTGTTGCGCGGCGACGTGCAGCGGCGTCATGCCGGACTTCTCGGCTTTCTGGTTGGGGTTGGCCTTGTGTTCGAGCAGATATCTGGCGACTTCCAACCGGTTGGACGACGCGGCGAGAAAGAGCGGCGTGAGCTGATTGGTTTCGCCGTTGATGTCGGCGTCCCACATCAAATGCGAGATGACGACCGTCAAATCGCCCCGGGCGGCGGCTTCGTGCAGCGTGATGGCCGGGCGGCGCGGCTTGCGCTCGCCGGCCGCGCCGATGGGTTGAATCTGCGTTTGCAGCCAGGAGTAGTTGAGGCCGCGCGCCGTGCCCCGCGTCAACAACCGCAAGGGCAGTTTGTCCGGCAACTCCTCGCTCTCGTTCTCCAGGAGCGTGAAGACAAAACTCGCGGGGATGAACCGCTCGCTCTGGGGCGGAACCAATTTGTAGTGGTTGGTCTTGTAGCCGGCCTTGAAGACGACGTTGGTGTCGTCGCAGAAAAGCACGGCGGTGAGATTGGTCACCTCGACGGGGCCGGCGTTGCGCAAGGGCAGCAGGTATTCCACGGTCTCGCCGGGATCGAGATGGTGATTGTTGTTGCCGTCGGAATCGCCGAAACGGTCGTCGTCAATCTTCACCGCGCCAAACTCCACCGGGCCGACGTGATGCACGCGCAGCTTGAAGGGCACGAAAAATTCACCGTAATCCGAATCGCCGACGTGCAGGTTGAACGCGATTTCATGACCGTCGGGGCAGCGCGGCGAGAGGGAAAAGTTGTAGTGCTGCCGGGGCGTGTTGGTGGTGCCCGGAGCGAAGGTGACGGTCTCCCCCGCGACGACGCTGCGCCCGGTGTAGATGACCTTGGCGACGTTGGCGCGCACAAAGGTGTCGGTCGTCTCCAGCAACGCGGACGTGGAACGGAACGGCTGGCCGCTGAAGTTTTGCAGCGGGATGTTGAGCGTGATCATTTCCCCGGCGTCCACCGCCCGGTTCAAATGACCGGCCGTGCCCTGATCGGAGATCAAACGCACATCCTCGGCGACGATGCGCAACGGGGTGTCGGCGCGGGGGACGACGACTTGGTTGGAGATTGCCACGGAGTTCGAGTAGCCGAGCGTCTGGTTGCGCGCCAGATAGGCGAGCAATTGTTGCTGCACCATCTCGGCGGTGTGATCGGCGGTGAAGAGATCGATGAACACGGCGCGGTTCTCGGCCAGTTCGCGCAGCAGACGCATGATGTTGGCGCTGCGCTCGGGGCCGAACTTGTTGGCGGTTTCGCGCAGGAAAAGTTCGACGCCTTCCTTCGCGGACAGGCGGCGCTCCAGTTCCACGGGTTTGCCCAGCACATCGCCAGTGAACTCCGCGTGCATTTCGACGAGCGCGTCAATCTTCTCCAGCACCGGCGGCGGATTGGTGACGCCGGCGTCGCGGACCATCTCCTGCGCGAGCGCGGTGAGTTTGCGCCAGGCGATTTCCTCGTCCCGCTGCGCCGCCCCGGCCACCAGCGCGACAGCGAAAAGCAGGAACGACAGCGCGAGGCGCAAGGCGCGTTTGACGGTGGCGTGAGAGTTCATTTTTCCAGCGTTCGAACCAGCAAATTAGGGCAGCAAACCGTAATTGCCGCCGCCGGGGAGTCAAGCGTCAACTGCACGCCGCGAACGGGCATCGGTGGCGCGAGACCCCTGCTCCGGGCAATGGGAACCGGGCCGTGGGGCATGCAACGTTTGTCCGGCTCATGCGCGACGCGCCTTCGGCCCGTGTCAATCGCACCTTGGACTGTGCAAACCCACCCTCGGACCGTGTAAATCGAAACCGACGCTTTCAATTCCTGTTGTCTTTGGAACATCCTGAAATACTCTTCGTGCCAAGCCATGATCTGGTTCGACCCATCAGAAACGAACACCGACAACGCGGCGCTCGAAAAACGCCGCTGGTTCGCCGCCGACCAGTTCCGCGCCAGCTCCGGCCTCAAACCGCAAGCTTACCGTGCGCCCGTCCACGGCCCTGGCTGCCGGCGCTTCGCTCCAGTCCGCTTCACCGCCCGGCTCGCCAAATCAAAAGCCGGGGGCAAAGCGCCGGGTTACATCAATCACCGCTAAACACATGATATCCGCCATTGAAACCACCGCCGGGAAAAGCAACGCCCCGATCTACCACTTGAAAGTTGTCCTGCTCGGCAGCGAGCCGCCCGTGTGGCGGCGGTTGCAGGTGCCCGGCGACGCCCGCCTCGACTGGCTGCATGCCGTCCTTCAAGTCGCGGTCGGCTGGACCAACAGCCATCTGCACGCGTTCCGGGTGGGTGCCGAACGCTACTCCGACACGCGCCATAACTTTGCCGAGTACGAGGGCGACCCGGAAATCCTCGAAGCGCGCAAGTTCACCCTCCGGCAAATCGCTCCGCGCGAACAGGACGCCTTCGGCTACGAATACGACTTCGGCGATTCCTGGGAGCACGAGATCACGGTGGAGAAAATCCTGCCACCCGACGCGGTCGCTGCCACGACCGCGCTCTGCCTCGACGGCGCCCGCGCCTGTCCGCCCGAAGATTGCGGCGGCGTATGGGGCTACGACAACCTGCTCAAGATTCTCAAGAACCGGAAACACCCGGAGCACAAAACCATGAAGGAATGGCTGGGCGGCACGTTCGACGCCGCCGCCTTCGACGTGGAAAAATCAAATCTCTGGCTGTGCAAACTGAAATGGCCACACGTGACGGAGGCTCACCTGCGCAAGGTGCTCATGGGCCGGGATCATTACCAAGAATGATTCCTTCGCCATCCGAGCCGGCAACACTGTGATTGCGGTTCGTGACAGCGCGCCGTGGGGACGTTAGGGTGACACGGCTATGACCGATGGAAAACTCAGTGATGATTCCCCGCCCGCCCTGGACATGACCAAGGCGGGTAAGCGCGCCGGCACGTCCACTGCCGGCCAATCGCCGCCGGGCAGCGACTCAGCCGTCACCGGGGCCAGCGACCCTGATAATCCCAAGCAACTGACCAAGGAGGAACAGATGGCGCTCTACGAAAAAGATCTCCGGGAGAATGACTGGGGCCACCAGCCGTGTTGAAAAGGGCGGCGGTGGGTTGACGGTCAAACCGGCCACGCCGTCCGACCGTTGATCGCTGTTTCCTCCGCGCCGATACTCTCCGCGCGCCAAAAAAGTTTTATTTCTGATTGACCCGCTCGCCTGTTCTGTGTCGAGATTGTAAACGACCTTTGACCCTGAATTTTAGCCATGCCGAAACTCGCCAGTAAAACCGGACGTTCCGCGCGATTGCCCAGCACCACGAAGTACGACGCCCATCACACGGTGTTGAACAAGACGTACGGTGCCCTCGCGGATTTGCGCCGCGAACTTTCCGACTCCAAATCCCGCGTCGCCGAGCGCGATGACATTCTGAAAACCTTCGCCACCTGCGCCGACTCCCAGCGCGCCTGGCTGTTGCTGGAGGATTACTTTGAAAAGCTTTCCCTGTCGCGCCGCGACTTCACGTCCGGCGAGTGGTGGCCGCATCTGCTGGCCGCGACCGGCAAATCGCGCCTGGAGGAACTGGCCATCCTCTTTCTGCGCGCCAACCGCCCGCTGCCCACCGAACTGGCGCCGCACGCCAGCATGGCGCGCTTCGCCGAGATCACCCAGGCCGAGCAGGAGCAACAGGTCTTGCGGCAGCTGGAGAACTGGCTCTTTCCGCCCGCGCCCACGCATCTGGACTCGCCGCGCGCCACGTTGCGGATTTTGTGCGGCGTGCGGCCCGCCGCCGATCATCCGGCGCTGCACGCGCTGGCGGTGCGGTTTAATTTGTTCCGCCCGCGCACCGGCGAAAAAATCCGGCCGCTCACGGAAATCATCGAGCTGGCCACCCGCGCCACGCACGAGCAGGAATTGTTTTCGCCGGAGGACTGGGAGTTCATCCAATGGCTGGGGGAAACGTATGCCGGGGCGGAGACGGAAGACGAATCAATCACGCTCGCCGGCATGGACCTGCTGCAATGGCTCGCCCGCTGGGGACATGATCGCCGCCTGGAACTCGACAGCGAACCGCTGCGCTTCGACGGCCAGGTGCTCACGCTCACGCCCTATCTGGAGAACGGCGCGTCGGAACTTTCCTTCACCCACCACCTGACGCTGCCCGATGGCGAGACCCATCCGCTGCACCAAGCGAAATTTTTCGCGGGTCGGCCTCCCCTCGCACTGCTCGGTCACACGTTTTATTTGCTGCGCAACGCGCCGCCACCGGCGCTGCTGGAGTATTGGGCGGAGACTCCCGCCATCCCCGTCCGCAAACTCAGCCACCGGCTGCGGACCCAACTCCGCCGCACGCAGGCGAACAACGGCGTGGACTGGGACCAACTGTGCGTCGCGCACACGGCGCTGCCACAATTTGTTTTCGAACTGGCGGAAGACACCGTGCGCCTCAGACTATTGGCGCGCAGCGAGCGCAATCAGGCCGTCTGGCATTGGACCGGCCAGGAGTGGCAACCCGACCAACCTGACGCGGAGAAAAGCGATCGTCCGGAAATTCTCGAAGACGCGCGCCTGGACGCCGCCGTGCAATGGTTGCGCCGCCTCGACTGGTTCACGCCGGAGCCGGGCCTGTGGATTGGCGACGCGAACGAAAACTTTCTCAACTCCCTGGCCGCCGCCTGGCCCGACAAACCGGCCCAGGCCGAGTATCTCGGCAACCCGTCCTTTCACCGCCTGTTCCTGTCCCCACGCCAGATGCGGCCGCAACTCATGGTCAAAGGCAGCGGCATTGATTGGTTCACCGTCTCCGCCGAATGGGAGCAGGAGGGCCTCAAGCTCACGACCGCCGACCTCGACCGATTAAAGGCGGCGACGACGCGCTTCGTGAAACTGCCCGACGCCGGCTGGGTGGAATTGGACACCGCCGCCGTCGATCAGGCGCACGAAACCATGGCCGACCTCGGCCTGGAAAACCTGGCCGCCTCACCACAACGCGTCTCGCTCGAACAAGGGGCCGCGTTGAACGAAACCGCGCTGGGCCGCTTCAGCGACAATCCTGAAATCAAGGCGTTGCGCGAACGGCTCGCGGATTTTGAAGGCGTGCCCGGCATTGAACTGCCCGACACGGTAAAGGCCGAGATGCGGCCCTACCAGAAGGAGGGATTCGATTTCCTCTGCCACCTCACTTCCATGCGGCTGGGCGGCATCCTCGCCGACGACATGGGCCTGGGCAAAACGCTCCAGACGCTGGCCTGGCTGGCGTGGTTGCACGCGCGCAACGGCAAGAAAGCCCATCAGCCCGCGCTGGTGGTTTGTCCCGCCTCCGTCCTCTACAACTGGCGACGCGAAGCCGAGCGCTTCACCCCGCACCTCAAGGTGCTCGTGCTCGAAAGCGGCGCGGACCGGCACAACCTTCGCAAACAAATTCCGCAGCACGACATCATCGTCACCAACTATGCGCTCCTGCGGCGCGACTGGGAGGCGTTGCAAAAATTTCCTTTCGCCGCCGTAATCCTGGACGAGGCGCAGTTCATCAAGAACCCGACCGCGCAAATCACCCAGTCCGTCAAACAACTCAAATCCGCCCAGCGCCTGGCCCTCACCGGCACGCCGCTGGAAAACCGGCTGCTCGACCTCTGGAGCATCACCGACTTCGTCCAACCCGGCTACCTCGGCAACCAGGAACACTTCACCACCACCTACGAACCGCGCGGTGAAGGCGAGGAAGCCGCCGCCGCCCAGCGCATCGCGCGCCGCCGCCTCTCGGCCAAACTGCGCCCGCTGCTCAAGCGCCGCCTCAAGACGCAAGTGGCCAAGGACCTGCCCGAACGCATCGAAGTGCGGCGCGATTGCGAACTGGGCGAGGAGCAACGCAAACTTTACCTCGCCGAACTGCGCCGCAGCCGTGAGCAGGTGCTCAAGACCGTCGCGGAAAAGGGTTTGAACAAGAGCAAAATCCACGTGCTCGCCGCGCTCACCCGGCTGCGCCAGATTTGCTGCCACCCGCAACTCGTCGGCAGCGACAGTGCCTCGGGCAAGACCGAGACGTTCTTTGAACTGCTCGAACCGCTGCTGGCCGAGGGCCAGAAGGTTCTGCTCTTCAGTCAATTTGTGCAGATGCTCAAGCTGCTCGAAACCGAATGCCGCGCGCGGCAGATCTCCACGCACATGCTCACCGGCGAAACGAAGGAGCGCCAGGCCGTCGTGCAGGCGTTTCAGAACGACCCCGCCGCGTCAGTTTTCCTGCTCAGCCTCCGCGCCGCCGGCACCGGGTTGAACCTGACCACCGCCAGCTACGTTGTCCTCTACGATCCGTGGTGGAACCCCGCCGTCGAAGCGCAGGCCATTGACCGCTCGCACCGCATCGGCCAGACCCGCACCGTCAACGCCTATCGCCTCATTGCGCCGGGCACGGTGGAGGAGAAAATCTGGGAACTCCAGCAACGCAAGGCCCAGACCATCGCCGATGTGCTCGGCGAGGAAGGCTTCGCGCGCAGCCTGTCGCAGACCGATCTGGAATATCTCTTTTCGGAAGACTGAGCGCTCGCGGATGCCTTCGGCGTTCGGGCAATACATCGCCGACGGCTCCACGGTCGGATTGTGCTTTGACCGGGAGCGCGGGAACCGATTTCACGCAGCGTGCGTTCGCTCCGCCTCACTCGTCGCGGACGCGGCCTTTGCTCACACCACGTTCGCTGGCCCGCGCGAACTGGACGAGGTGTAGAATCTCCGGCAGCGAAGGCAACTCCGCCTCAATACGGGCCAGCGCGTTGGACACGGTGAGCTTTTCGCGGAAAAGAATTTTGAACGCCTGCTTCAAGGCGGCCTGCGCTGCATCAGTCACGCCGTTGCGTTCGAGCCCGACCTTGTTGACCGTGCGCGTGACGGCCGGATTGCCGTCGGCCATCATGAATGGCGGCACGTCCTGCACCACCTTGGAACACCCGCCAATGATGGACATCTTCCCGATGCGACAGAATTGATGCACCGCCGCCAGTCCGCCGATGACGGCGTGATCTTCCACCGTGACATGACCCGCGAGCGTGGCGACGTTGGACATGATGACGTGGCTGCCGACCGTGACGTTGTGCGCGAGGTGGCAGTAGGCCAGGATGTGGTTGCGCGAACCGACAGTGGTGACTTCGCCATCGCCCGTGGCGCTGTGGACGGTGACATATTCGCGGAAGGTGTTGTGGTCGCCAATCTGCGTACGGGTGACGCCCCCCTTCCATTTCAAGTCCTGCGTCTTGAGTCCGATGCTGGCAAAGGGAAAAATTTCATTGGCGCGTCCGAGCGTGGTCTGGCCGTCAATGACGACGTGCGAATGGAGGAGACAATCGTTGCCAAGGACGACGTGCTCGCCAACCACGCAGTAAGGGCCGATGCGACAACCGGTGCCGACCTGCGCGCCGGGATGGATGACAGCGGTAGCGTGGATCATTTTCCTCCGTCAATCAGCATGAAGGTGACTTCCGCCTCGCTCACCGGCTCGTTGTCCACGTAGCAGACGCCTTTGGCCTTGCCGATTTTGCCGCGGGACTTGGTGAGCTCGACATCAATGACGAGCACGTCGCCGGGGCGCACAGGCTTGCGCCACTTCACGCTCTCGGCGGACATGAAGTAGGCGAGCTTGCCGTAGTTCTCGGCCTGCCGGAGCATCAGGATGCCGGCGACTTGCGCCATCGCCTCCAGTTGCAACACCCCCGGCATGATGGGGTGGCCGGGGAAGTGACCTGCGAAGTACGGCTCGTTGATGTTCACATTCTTGACGCCGGTGATCTTGTTGCCCGCGATCCTGGTCACCTTGTCCACCATCAAGATCGGCGGGCGGTGCGGGAGAATCTTCATCACCTGCATCACGTCGAGCGTGGCACCTTCCTTGACCATGTCCTCAATCTCGCTCGCCGAAGGAGTCGCGGACGCAGGCGGAGCGGACGGCGGGGGGGCAAAAGTCTGCGCCGCCACGAGCGGCTTGCGCATCTGTTGCTGGATGAGTCTGGCGAGTTCGCAATTGGCCGTGTGGTTCGGCTTCACCGCCACGACGTGCCCGCACAACGGCCGGCCCACCAGCGAAAGGTCGCCGATGATGTCGAGTATTTTGTGCCGCACGAATTCCTCGGGATAGCGCAACGGCTCGGTGGTGAGCACGGCATCGTCGCGGATGACGACGGCGTTTTCGAGACTGCCGCCCTTGATGAGACCGTTCTTGATCAGGTATTCGATTTCCTCGAAGAAGCAGAACGTGCGCGCGTGGGCGATGTCGCGCTTCCAGGTTTCCGGCGTCACTTCGACGCTGAAGAATTGGGAGAAGCGCCCCGCCTTGTCCGCGCTGGTGCAGGAAATTTTCAGCCGCTCGTGCGGAAAGATGGACATGAGCGTCTCGTCGCTCTGCAATTCCAGCGGCGTGGTGATGCGGTAAGGCTCGCGCGCTTCCCCCTGGGGCGCACTGCCGGCGGACTCCAACAAGCGGCTGTATTCCCGCGCGCTGCCATCGGCGATGGGCGGCTCGTTGGAATCAAGTTCGACGATGGCGTTGTCAATTTCGAAGCCGGCGAAAGTGGCGAGCACGTGTTCGACGGTTTGAATTTTGGCGCTGCCCTTGCCCAGCGTGGTGGAACGGTTGGTCTGGACGACGTTCTCGACGCGCGCCTCGATTTCGGGCTTGCCCTCCAGATCCACCCGCCGGAAGCGAATGCCGGAGTTGGGCGGCCCAGGCAGAAAAGTCATGGTCACCCGATTGCCGCTGTGCAAGCCGACCCCCGAGTAACTCACACTTTGACGCAGAGTTTGCTGTTGTGACACGGCGGGCATTAAACGCGCGAGGTGCGGTGTTGGCAAGCTTGGGAAGCGGTGGAACGCGCTGCGAGAACCGCTGACACACTCTTCCCGTATCCGCGCGCCACGTCCCGCCCTCACACCCGCTTCGCCAGTTCCGCCGCGCTGGCGGCGAACACTTCCTTGTGCAGGGAATTGCCGTGCGCGTCCATGGTTACCACGGCGGGAAAATCCTCCACTTCAAATTCCCAGATCGCCTCGGGCGCCCCGAACTGGTCCATCATGTAAACTCCGCGCACTGCCTTGATGCACTCGGCCAGGACCTGCGCCGCCCCGCCCACCGCGTGCAGATAAACACAGCCATACTCCTTGCAGGCGGCAAGCGTGCGGTCGCCCATGCCGCCCTTGCCGATCACCCCGCGCAGACCGAAGTCGCGGATGACCTGCGCCTGATACGGCTCTTCGCGAATGGACGTGGTCGGACCGGCGGCGGTGCATTTCCATGAGCCGTCATCCTGCTTCATCATCACCGGGCCGCAATGGTAAAGGATGCCATCGCGCAAATTCACCTGCGGTGGCAACTGCCCGCCTTCGTGCAAATATTTGTGAACCGCGTCGCGGCCGGTGAAGACGATGCCGGAAATCAAAACCTCGTCGCCAACCTTTAGCGCACGGATTTTCTCTTCGGTGAACGGGAAAAATAGTTTGGTCATGCCAGGCTCCCAAAAAGCATTTTTACAATGTGTTTGCTGTGTCGTTGGTCTGATAAATCTGCTGCCAGCGGTCGTATTCGCCTCGAGATCACTCGTCGGACTTTCAGCTATTTAACAATCCCGCTCACGAAAGTTTTGCTCCCTCAATACAACCACTTCCCAACCTTCCCCTCCGCATCAAGGGTCACGCCCTGGCGCCGATACGCCCAGCACATGTAACTGACGCTCACGAAATACGACGCGGGCAGGCGGTTGGCCGCGCAAATCTTCACGCCCAGCAACGTCGTCTTGCCGCCGAATCCCATCGGGCCGATGCCCAGTTCGTTGGCGGTGCTCAGAACGTCCTGCTCCAGCGTGTCGAGTTCGGGCACGGGGTTGCGGTCGGGAATCAGCCGCAAGAATTGTTGCTTGGAAAACTCGTAGCCCGTCGCGCGGTCGCCGCCGATGCACACGCCGAGGATGCCCGGTCCGCAACCTTTGCCCTGTGCCTGAAGCACCGCATCGAGGATGACTTTGCGGCAGCCGGCGAGGTCGCGGTTGGCGTGAAGTTTTTCGTTCGGCAGCGAGTATTGCGCGCCCACGTTTTCGCAGCCACCGCCTTTGAGGATGAGCCGCACGGCGGTTTCCGCAGCGCGATGCTGGTGAAAGTGAATCGCGGGCGAACCTGGGCCGACGTTCGTGCCGTCGTTCACGCCGGTCAAGGAGTTCACGGAGTTTTGGCGCAGGAAACCCTTCTTGGTCGCCAGGCGCACGGCATTTTTCGCGGCATCCTCGAAGGCGATTTGATCGAAGCCCACGGGGCAGTCCACGTAGAAAATGATGCTGCCGGTGTCCTGGCAGATGGGCTGGGACTTCTGCCTGGCCAGCTTGATGTTCTGCTCAATGATTTTCATCGCCGACTCGGCGATGGTGCCCTTCTTTTCGTTTTCCAGGGAGGCGAGGATGGCGGTCTGCACATCGTCGGGAATTTCGGCTGACGTGCGGCGGATCAATTCGAGCAGCGAGTCGTGGAGCGCATTCATAGAAAACTTGGCCAACGTAGGGACGGCGCTGGGCGGTGTCAATGCGATGACGCAGCCATGCGCTTGAAGCATTACATTCCAGACCCGAGGAGCGGCTTTCCAGATTCGGAAAATGATTCTCCAGATCAGCGGCGTCTATCTTCCAACTCGCCGGCTGGAGGTTCGCCATCGCCGAATGATTCCTTCCCGGCACCGACTGAAGTTCCAATTCTGCTGAGAACGTGGGACGAAATCGCGAACGCATCTGCCTCTCCGGTCCTTGCTGCTGACACGTTGAAGCAGCCTCACTGCTGACGTAATCGGAAAAACCGGTTTCCGTTCAACAGTCCTCCAATGACCACCACCCGGTCAGCACCCACGAGATCCACGCGGTTGGTCACGAGCGACCACTGCGAGCCAGGCGCCAAATGGCTGGCGCTGAGCAAATCAAAATTTCCACTGGCCGCCGGCCATCGCACCACGGCGTCGGCACCCATGAGCGAAATTTTGAGGATTGGTGCCGGCGTCCCCAGTTTCGCCACGAAAATATCGTCACTGGCCGCGTTCGTCAGCGTGAAGCTCCCGATCACTGTCGTCGCGCCGCCGAAGCCACCCGTCACATACGCGCTCCCCGCCGGGTCCAGCGCGAGGCTCGCACCGTATTCGGCGTGCTCGTTGCCGGCGGAGGCCGCCCACACCGGGTTGCCCGCGCTGTCATGCTTCACAACAAAAAAATCCTGCGAGATCGTGGCGGCGACCTGATTCGTCAGCCTCAGCACGCCGAAGTCGGCGGTGGGACTGTAGAAATAGCCGGTGATGAAACTATTCCCCGCCGCGTCCACTGCCAGGTCATTGCCGTCGTCCACATCCGCCCCGCCTCCGCTGCGCGCCCAGAGCGCGCTGCCCCCGCCGTCATACTTGACGAGGAAAATGTCATCCGTGCCCACGCCGCCGCCCGTCGGATCTCGATTGGTCACGGTCACGCCGCCGAACTGAAGACTCGCGCTGGTGAACCAACCGCTTACATACACGTTCCCCGCCGCATCGGCACCCACGCCCGTGGCCGTGTCGTAACCGTCGCCCGCCACACGCCGGACCCAGGTCAACTGGCCGGCGGGGTTGTATTTCGCCACGAACGAGTCATCCAACAGGGCGGGCGGCAATGTTACCGCGCCGAACGTCGCGTTCGCCCCGCTGTAACGGCCCGCCATATAACTGTTGCCCTGGCTGTCCACGGTCACCGCTTGCAGCGCGTCGAAATCCAACCCGCCGCCGCGCACGGCCCACAGCGCGTTGCCGGTGGGGTCGAACTTGGCGAGGAACACATCCTCCTGGCCCGCGTTGGTGAGCGTGACACCGCCGAGAACCAGGCTGCCGCAGCAAAATATTCCGCCCACGTAGCTGTTGCCCGCCGCGTCCACCGCCACGTCAATTCCGCGTTGCGTGAAATTCCCCGGTGATTCCCGCGCCCAGATGACGTTGCCCCCGTTGTCATACTTGGCCACGAACATCGCCTCGAAACTCGCCCCCAGGCCAAGCCCCAGGGTTGTAGTTCCGAACACTGGCCGGCCGGAAAAATTGCCGGTGATGTAAATGTTTCCCGCCGTATCCACCGCCGTGCTGGCGGCGACGTGGAAGGCGTTGCCGGTTGCCTGCCGGACCCAGAGCGCCTGGCCGGTTCCGTCGTATTTGGCGAGGAACATTTTCAAGCCGGGCGCTCCGTTGAGCGTCACGTTGCCAAAGGCAACCATGCCACTGTAGGTAAAGCCGCTCACGTACACCTGCCCATTCGTGTCCGCAGCGATGCCCAGAGGCGCTTCAAAATCACCGCCCCCGGCAGCGCTGGCCCATCCCCACGGCGGCGCGGCGGCGCGAACAGCGGACGGCCACGCGCACAGCATCGCCAAGACGAGGAACGCGGCCATGTTAAAACGGAGAGGAGCAAAGCGGAGACTATTCATGGCGCGGTGGAAATGGTTGCGTTCAACAGTGTGAGTCTCCGAAGGTGATGGGTTCAAGTATTGTCGGCAAAACACTGTCATGAAGAAGATGAAGTCGCAAGCGGCGAAAATTGTTTCCCAGACACGCCCGGCTGCGGGCGGAAGCGCGCCGGCTCTCACGCCCGCTGTCCGCTGTAAATCGCGAAGATGCCGTTTTTGTAATGGCACTCGACTTCCCCGAAGCCGGCAGTCGCAAGCGCGGCAAGCTGATCCACCAGTGGACTGTATTTATTGTCGGGATTCGCGCGGGCCTTGGATGGCACGTCATGAAAGGCGTCATTCAACCCAAGCCGCTTACTGCGCGCGTCAATCCACTCCTGCCACAGCGCATACTGCCATTCGGTGAACGCGGGTTGGGCTGGTAGCCCGACGTCAAGGTTGAGGAAATGCCCGCCGGCTTTGAGCCGCTGGAACACAACCGTGAACAGTGCCTGCCGTTCCGGAGCCGTCAGATGGTGAATCGCAAACGAGGAAGTCACGAAATCGAACGCCGGCAGCCCGCTGGAATCGCGAGCCAAATCCTCAAACGACTTCTGGACAAAGCTCACGTTCGGTCTGCCTGCGAGCCGCTTCCGCGCCGCCGCCAGCATGTCTGCGGAGCCGTCCACCAGGGTCACGGCAAGCGAAGCATTCTCCTGCAACAACTGTTCGGCGAGGATGCCGTCCCCGCACCCCATATCGCATACCTGAAGATGATCCCGCCCCGCGACGAAGCTCCGGTAGAACGACCTCACCACACGAAACAGATAATGGCGTTCCGGGATGCAGTGGTCGGCTTGGTCAAGATACGCCTGTGCGAATCCGGAATCGGCCCAGAGGGTCTGGTCAAAGGCGCTCATCGCTTTAAGCTCAGGGCTGCCGTGTCCCCGGCACTGGCTTCCGTCCGTTGCAGAGAAACCGGTTCACCGCGTTCAAGTAGGCCCGAGCGCTCGCCTCGATGACGTCGGTGCTCGCGCCTTTGCCAGTGACCAGTTCGCCGTCGCCGAAGTCCGCCTTGACCGTCACCTCGCCGAGCGCGTCCTTGCCTTGCGATACGGCGCGCAAGGAGTAATCCATCAACCGGCCGCGCGTTTTGGTGAGCCGATCAATTGCCTTGAGCGCCGCGTCCACCGGACCGTCACCCACGCCGGCGTCCTGCAACACCTCCGGCGTGCCTTTGCCGTCACCGACCCGCTTCAACCGAACCGTCGCGGTCGGCACCGTCTGGTTGCCGCTGGTCACGTTCAAGTAATCAAGCGACCAGGTCTCCGGCACTTCCGTGATCACGCCCTCCACCAGCGCGTTCAAATCATCGTCGTACACGAACTTTTTCTTGTCGCCGATTTCCTTGAAGCGCGCAAAGAGCGCCGCGACATCGGCATCCGTCATCTTGAACCCGAGATGCTTCAAGCGCACCGCCACCGCCGCGCGTCCGCTGTGCTTGGTGAGCGGCAACTCGGTGATGCCCCAGCCCACGTCGCGCGGGTCCATGATTTCGTAGGTCTCGCGCTTCTTCAAAATGCCGTCCTGATGAATGCCGCTGCCGTGGGCGAAGGCGTTCGCGCCGACAATGGCCTTGTTGCGCGGCACGGGAAAGCTGCACATCTGCGAGACAAGGCGCGAGGTTTTGACGATCTCGCGCGGCTTCATGCCGATCTGGAGGCCGGGGAAACAGGTGCCGCGTGTGTGGACGGCCATGACGAATTCCTCGAGCGCCGCATTGCCGGCCCGCTCGCCGATGCCGTTGATCGTACCCTCGACCTGCCGCGCGCCGCCTTGCACGGCGGCGAGGGAATTGGCAACGGCGAGACCGAGGTCGTCGTGGCAGTGCGCGCTGAAGACGACGTTCCCCGCCCCTTTCGCGTGTTCGATGACGTGGCGGAACATCCGTCCGTATTCCTCCGGCATCGCGTAGCCGGTGGTGTCGGGCATGTTGATGGTGGTCGCGCCGGCAGCGATGGCAGCCTCGACAACCTTCACGAGGAAATCGAGTTCCGTGCGTGAAGCATCCTCGGGCGAGAACTCCACGTCGGTCACAAGCGCCTTCGCGCGCTTCACGCTCTCCACGGCCAGACGGAGGATTTCGTCCTGCGCCTTGTGGAGCTTGAACTCGCGATGAATCTTGGAGGTGCCAAGAAAGACGTGGATACGCCCGCGTTTGCCAGCGGGTTTGACGGCCGCGCCGGCGGCGTCAATGTCCTTGGCCACGCACCGGGCGAGACCGCAGATGACGGGGCCTTTGATTTCGCGAGCGATGGTTTGCACGGCCTGGAAGTCGCCCTCGCTGGTGATGGGGAACCCAGCCTCGATGACATCCACTTTGAGGCGCGCAAGCTGGCGGGCGACTTCCAACTTCTCGCGCAAGTTCATGGACGCGCCGGGACATTGCTCACCGTCACGGAGCGTGGTGTCGAAGATGATGATGCGATTGTTTTTCATTCGGTTAATTTGGTTCTGGCGGCGGCGCTTTTTGTCCAAAAACAAAAACCCCACCGCCGGGTCTGGCAGTGGGGTTTCGGAAACGGTTAAATCACGTTAACACCCAACTGCCGCCCTGCTCGGAAGCAGAGCCTTGCACAGCAGCAGTCGGATGTTCAAAATCAATTTCACTGGACAGATCCTAACGGGCGGTGCCCTGCCGGTCAACCGGATTTTTTCGTGACCCGGCATTCGCGCCGACCAGAGCAGCGTCGGCGCAAATGCCACCCCGCCGACTAGAGCCGGCGCACCCGGAAGAAACGCATCTGACCGGTGTTCGGCACGATCACCTTCCGAATTCCGCCGAAGATTTGAACCGGTTCGCTTACCGTCGTCCACGTTGCCGGCAGCTGCAGGCTGGTGGTTTGCTCCAGCACTTCGCCCGTGCATGTCGCGTTCCAGGTGATGATCGAGTGGACGTTCACGCGCTGGATGTGCAGTTCCACCACGGTGGCGTCCGTTACGGTTACGTTGAAACTGCAGCGACCGCGATTGCCGCTGTCGTCCACCGCCGTGCAAGCCACGATGGTCGCACCCACCCGGAACAGTGAACCGGACGGTGGGCTGCACGTGACCGAGAGATTCGCGTCGCAGTTATCCGTGAATGTCGGCGCGGTGTAGTTCACGACCGCGCCGCACAGCCCGGGCGTGGCGGCCATCTCCATGTCCGGCTGGCACTGGCAGGTCTTCACTTCAAGTATCACATAGTCCACGAGCGTGTCGTCCTGCACGTAGAAATCCAGATACCGCAGCGCGTTTAGTCGCGGAATCAAATCGGTCGCCGGCCCGCTCACGTTGGGGAGCCGCGCAAGATCGATCACGAATTCCATCTCCGAACCACCGCCCCACCCGTAAGGCAGGAGGCCCGGAACGGCGCCAAAGGTGCCGAACCGTCGGCTCCAACGATCCGCGTGCAAGCCGCCACTCGGCAAGGCGAAGCCCATTGTGATCGAGTCGTTTTCAGGCTGCCCGTCGCAGGCGCGCAACTTGATTCGCAGCACCGCCTCGGAAATGTTGGCCGGCAGATTCGCAAACGAATGGGCGAAGAACGTGTCGTAGCAACCGTCATCGAACACTTTCAAGTCCACGTCAGAAAGGAGATTCAGCAAACTGGTGCTTGGGGACGACGGTTCCGGGCCGGTGAAGTTGTCGTTCGTGCCGCCGGCGGCGAAGACCATAACCGGCCCGGCGCAGAATACCGGCGCCACGGTGTCCACAACCCGAACGGTGAATGTGCAGGTGTTTGTATTGCCGCTGGCGTCGGCCGTCGAACAACGCACCAGGGTGTTGCCCAAGGGGAAGAGGGCGCCAGATGCGGGCAGGCACGTTACCGTCACCGCGCCGTCACAATTATCGGTGCCCGTCGCGGTGAATCCGACGATGGCTCCCGCCGGGCTGGTGCATTCCATCACGATGTTTGACGAACAGTTGAGGACCGGCGGCACCGTGTCGCGCACGGTGATGGTCTGCGTGCAATCCACCCGGTTGCTGCACGCGTCAGTTGCACGGTAGGTGCGCACGATGATTCGGGGGTTGAATCCGCTGGACAGGTCGCCCACGTGTTCGACCGTTGGAGCGGGGCCGCAAAGATCCGAAGCGGTCACACTGGCTACGTTGGGCGTGGGCACGTCGCCGTCGCATTGCACCGTGATCGCAGCCGGACAGGTAATCGTTGGCGGCGTGGTGTCGCGCACCGTCACCGTCTGGCTGCACGAGAGCGAGGTATTGCCGCAGCCATCGGTGGCCGTCCAGACGCGCGTGGCCGTGAAGGTGTTGCCGCATTGGGCATTGGTGGTAGTGCCAGTGACCGTGATGGTCACGTTTGTTCCACCGCAGAGATCGGTCGCGCCGGGCCGGTCGAACGTCCAGGCGTCGCCGCATTCCACGGTCTTATCAGGCACACACGTAATCATCGGCGGCGTCGTATCGCGCACCGTCACCGTCTGGCTGCACGTGGCGGCGTTGCTGCAAATGTCGGTCGCCTTCCAGGTGCGCGTGGCGATGAAGGTGTTTCCACACAGCCCGTTGGTAATCGTATCCATCACCGTGATTGTCACGTTGGTGCCGCTGCATATATCCGTTGCGCCAGGCCGGTCGAACGTCCAGATGTCGCCGCACTCAACCGTCTTGTCCGCCACGCAGGTGATGGTCGGAACGGTCGAGTCCACCACCGTCACCGTCTGACTGCACGCCGCAGATGGATTGCCGCAGGCGTCGGTCGCCACCCAGGTGCGCGTGGCGATGAAGGTGTCGCCGCAAGCGTTGTTGGTGGTCGTGTCCGTGACGGCGATCGTCACATTGGTGCCGCTGCATATATCCGCCGCACCGGGCCGGTCGAACGTCCAGGCGTCGCCGCATTCCACCGTCTTGTTGAGCGCGCAGGTGATGGTTGGCGGCGTCGTGTCGCGCACCGTCACCATCTGGCTGCAAGTGGTGAAGTTGCCGCTACCGTCAGTCGCCTTCCAGGTGCGCGTCGCGGTGAAGGTGTCGCCACACGCCGCGTTGGTGATCGTGCCGGTGACCGTGATTGTCACATTCGTGCCGTCGCAAATGTCCGTCGCGCCGGGCCGATCAAACGTCCAGGCGTCGCCGCACTCAACTGTCTTGTCGGCAAGACACACGATCACCGGCGCGACGGTGTCCACCACCGTCAGCGTGGCCACGACACTGGTGACGTTGCCGTAGGGGTTGCTGACGGTGACCGTGTAGTTGCCGGCACCCGCCGCGCCCACACCGGTCAATGCCAGTGTCGTGCTCGTCGCTCCGGGGATGACGGTCCCATCGTGATACCATTGGTAAGCGAGCGGTGCGGAGCCAAGCGCCGCGACGCTGAACAGCGCGTTGCTGCCGCATTCCAGAGTGCGCCCAAACGGTTGCGTGATGATTACCGGCGCCGCGCCGACCGGCCCGCAGAACTCCAGCCCCCAACTCACCAGCCGGCTGGTGTCGCTCGGTTCAATGTCTGCGAGGAACAAAGTCCAACGACCATTCGGGTTCAAGCCGGTGAACGCTCCAAGTTGAGCCGGCCGCAGATGCGTATCCAGCACCGTCGCCGGATCGTTCGTTCGGCCATCGGGAGCCCAGACACCCGTCAAGGGACTGGTGTGGGGCGCGAGTTGATAGACGTGGACATCTCCATTCGCCGCCTGATCATCCAGCGTGACGTTGAGGCCGGCGTCATCGTAGCCGAGCGGTGCGCCCGCACTGCGGCCAACCCGGTTGAGCAACACCGCGAAGCCGGAATCATGCACCAGGTAGCCGTAGAGGTCGCCGTTCCATCCGCCAGTGATTTTCAGCTTCACATTCAAGTCGCTGATTGAACCGATCGGCGAGGAAACGATCCGGGTGTCGGCCAGGCCATTGACGTCGTTGTCCCGCACGTCCGCATTCACGGTGAAGTCGGCGCTCTGGCAGAACAGCACGGTGATGGTGAAGCTGCAGGCGTTGCTATTGCCACAGGCATCGGTCGCCGCGCAGGCAACCGTGTTGGTGCCGACGGCGAACAGTGATCCGGACGCCGGCACGCAATTGACGGACGCGCCGAGCGTGCAGTTGTCCGTGGCAGTGACGGTGAAGCTGACGGGCGCGCCGTTCAGGTTCGTGGATAGCACCAGAATATCCGCCGAGCAGGTGATGGCGGGCGCGGTTGTGTCATGCACCGTGATGGTTTGCGTGCAGCTATTCGTGTTGCCGCAGGCGTCCGTCACCTTGTAGGTGCGGGTGATCGTGGTGGGACACGTTCCGCTCGCCACGTCGCCGACATGCGTCACGACCGGATTGGAATCGCAGTTATCCATCGCCAGGACGCTGGCAGGGTTGGGTGCCGGCACCGCTTCCAGGCACTGCACAGTGAGATTCGTCGGACAGGTGATGCTCGGCGGGGTGAGATCGTGGACCGTGATGATTTGAGCGCAAGTGTTCGAGTTACCGCTGGCATCGACCACCAGGTAAGTGCGCGTGACCGTCTTCGGGCACGAACCGCCGGGCACGTCGCCGACGTGTGACACCACCGGGCTGGGATCGCAGGCATCGGCGACACTGCCACCCGCGAAGTTGGCCGCCGGCACGGCCGCATCGCATTGCACGGTCACGTTTGTCGGACAAGTGATCGACGGCGCCAGCGTGTCCACCACGGTCAGCGACGCCAGCACGCTGATGCTGCCGAAGTCGTTCGTGATTCGGACGGAATAATTTCCCGCCCGGGCCGGAGTCACGGCATTCAACGTTAGCGTCGGACTGGTCGCGCCCAGGATTACGCCGTTGTTGAAATACCACTGGTAGCTCAACACTTGAGTGCCCGCAGCGCTCACGGTGAACGTGACGTTGCTCTTACATTCCACCGTCTGGCTGGCCGGCGGAGTGGTGATGGACGGCGGCACGCCCCTAGTGCCGCACAATTCGAGGCTCCAACTCACGAGCGTGCTGATGTCGCCGGAAGCGTCGTCCGCCACGAACAACACCCACTCGCCATTCGGGTTCAGGCCGTTGAACGAACCGAGCAGATCCGTGCGCGGATGCGTGTCGAGCACGTTGGCCGGGTCATTGGTGCGTCCGTCCGGCGCCCACGTACCGGTCAGCGGGCCGCCGAGCGGCGTGTTGTGATTGGTGGAGAGCGTGAGCCGATAGCTGTGGATGTCGCCATTGGCCGCCTGATCGTCGAGCGTCACATTGAAACCGGCATCATCGTAGCCCAGCGAATCGGCGGCGCGCTTGCCCGCGCGGTTCAACAGCACGGCGAAGCCCGAGTCATGCACGAGGTAGGCGTAGAGGTCGCCGTTCCAGCCGCCGGAAACATTCAGCGTCACGTTCACATCGGTCAATCCGCCGATGAGCGAGGTGATGTTCGTCACGCTGGCCCGGCCGGTGGAAAGACCGTCGGGGATCGAAATGTTCACCGCCACGCTAACCTGCTCGCACAGGTAAACCGTCACCACGAAACTGCACGCGTTACTGTTGCCGCAGGCGTCGGTGGCGCTGCAAGTCACGGTCGTCGTGCCCAGCGGCAACACGGTATTGGACACCGGGGAGCACACCACCACCGGCGCGGCGGTGCAGTTGTCGGTGGCGGTGGCGCTGTAGGCCACCGCCACGCCGTTGGTCGTCGGCGAATTGGTGGCGAAGCTCGCCGGACAATTGATGGCCGGCGGCGTGGTGTCGCGCACGGTGATGATCTGTCCGCAGGTGTTCGTGTTGCCGCAGGCGTCGGCGGCCATGTAGGTGCGGGTGACGGTAATGACGCAGCCGTTGGTTGTGTAGCTGTCGCCGACGAAGGACTTCGTGGGTGTGGAACAATTATCCGTAGCCATCACTGCACCCAGATCCGCCCCCGGAATGTCCACGAAGCATTCCACCTGCGCCGGTGCCGGGCAGGTGATCATCGGAGCCGTCGTGTCCTGCACCGTGATGGTTTGCGCACAGGTGTTGGTGTTGCCACAAGCGTCGGCGGCCATGTAGGTGCGGGTGACGGTGATGACGCAGCCGTTGGTCGCGTAGCTGTCGCCGGCGAAGGACTTCGCGGGTATGGAGCAATTATCCATAGCCGTCACCGCGCCCAGATCCGCCGCCGGAATATCCGCGAAGCATTCCACCTGCGCCGGTGCCGGGCAGGTTATCATCGGGGCCGTCGTGTCCACCACCAGGATGGTCTGCGCGCAGGTATTCGTGTTGCCGCAGGCATCCGTGGCGTCGTAGATGCGGGTAACGGTGATGATGCAACCGTTGGTGACGTAGCTGTCGCCGACGAAGGATTTTACCGGCGTCGAACAATTATCCATGGCCGTCACTGCGCCCAGATCTGGTGCCGGAATGTCCGCGAAGCACTCAACCTGCGCCGGTGCCGGGCAGGTAATCATCGGAGCCGTCGTGTCATGCACCGTGATGGTCTGGGTGCAGGTGTTCGTATTGCCGCTGGCATCGGAGGCGGCGTAGGTGCGAGTGATGATTTTCGGGCAGGAACCGCTGGCCACGTCGCCCACGAAGACCACCGCCGGGCTGGCATCGCACGCATCGGCCGCACTGCCGCCCGCGAAATTCGCAGCGGGCACATCCGCATCGCACTGGACGGTCACATTGGTCGGGCAGGTGATGACCGGCGCGCTGGTGTCCACCACGGTGAGGACGGCGTTGCTGCTGGTCGCGCTGCCGGCGTCGTTGGTGACGACCACGCGGTAGCTGCCTGCGGACAGCGTCATGGCGGAGAACGTCAACGAGTCGTTCGTCGCGTTGGCGATGGCGCTCGCGCCGAAATACCATTGGTAGCCGAACGGCGACGTGCCGGCGGCCACCACGGTGAAGGTGACGTTGCTGGAGCATTCGACCGTCTGACTCGCCGGTTGCATGGTGATGCTGGGCGGCACTGTGCCCACGATAACGTTGATAACGGCGACGCAACTGACTGAGTTGCTCGCGGCATCGGTGGCGGTGAGAGTGACGTTCGTCATGCCGAGACCGACGAGCGTGCCCGCCACCGGGCTTTGCGCAACGGTCACACCGCCGCAATTGTCCGTGGCCGTGACATCGCCGGTGAGATCGGGAATGGCCGCCATGCCGTTCGTGTCCGCGCTTAACGTGCGACCCATCGCGCAGGTCGTGATTGCCGGCGCGGTTTGATCCGTGACGGTCACGATGGCGACGCAGTTGGATGCATTACCGGCGCCGTCGGTGACGGTGAAGGTGACATTCGTGGCGCCGAGGCCAATGAGCGTGCCCGCCGCCGGGCTTTGCGCGACGGTGGTTCCATTGCAGTCGCTGGCGACGATTTCACCAGTCAGATCCGGGATGACGTACTGGCAACTCGCATCCGCCGCGACCGTCCGGTTCGTCGCGCAGGCAGTGATGTCCGGCGCGGTCTGGTCAACCACCATCAGCGTGGCAACGCAAGTGACCGCGTTGCTGGCGGCATCGCGGACGGTGAGGGTGACGTTCGTGGCCCCCAGGCCGACGAGTGTGCCGGCAAGCGGATTCTGCGTGACGCTGACCGCGCTACAGTTGTCGGTCGCGCTCACCTGGCTGGTCAGATCGGGAATCGTTGCCTGGCAACTGGCGTCGGCGACCAGGTTGGCGTTCGTCGCGCACACGCTGATGACGGGCGCAGTCTGATCCACAACCGTCGTCATGGCCGTGGTGCTGTTGTTGGCGATGGCGGTGTCGGACTCGTTGGCGCTGACGGAAGCCGTGTTGGCGATGGTCGTGGGACAAGTGTTGACAGTGACGACGATGGTGACCGTCGCGCTGCCCGCCGCAGCCAGGTCGGGAACGTTGCAGGTAACGGTGCCGAGCGAGTGCGTGCAACCGGGCGAGCCCGATACGAACGCGACCTGCGACGGCAGCGTGTCGTCGAGGGTGATGCCTGTGGCCAGGTTCGGACCGGCGTTGCTGACGACGAGCGTGTAAGTGAGAGTGCCGCCGCTGGCGACGGGATCGGGCGCGTCCAGTTTGGCCACGCTCACGTCCACCGCCGCGAGGATGGTGACGGGGTAATCCTCCACTTCGCCGTCGTTGGCGGGACCGTCGAAGGCAAGACCGCCCACGGTGCTGAGGCGGAAGCGGGCGTAGGTGAGGCCGAGTGCCGCGTTGGCCGGCGTGGTGAAGTTCAGGAAATTGATGCCCGGCGACAGCGTGACGGACGAAAAGATTTGCTCGCCGGACCCAGTCCAGTTGCCGTTGGCGTCGAAGTCAATCCAGCCGTCGAGCTTGCCGCCGGTGGGAGCATCCACCGCCACGGGCATCACCTGTCCGGGCAGCGGCGCGGAGATGATGAACACGCCGTCTTCGTCGTCAGGAAAACCAGAGTCATCGCCGGTGCCGCCAATTGGCTGTCCGTCAGCTTCAGCGTCAATGTTCGCGCCAAGTTGCACTCCGCCCGGCACGACCAAGTGGCGCGCGCCGTTGGCGGCCAGCAGAGTCGGATAGGGCGCGGGCGCGTCGCCGAAATCCCACTCGCGCACCGCGAGCGTCGCCACGGCGCTCGTGACCGCGCCGGCGCAGTTGGTCAACACGACGGTGTAGTTGCCCGCCGTCGCCGGAGTGGCGGTCAAGCTCAACGTCGCACCGGTTTCACCCGCCAGCGGGCTGCCGCCGAAATACCATTGGTAGCGAATGGTGTCATAGCTGGTTGCGGTGACGGTGAAGGTCGCATTGCTGGACGCATCCACGGTCAGGCTGGCGGGCGGCAACGTGATGACCGGCGCGCCGCCGAGGCTGTTGGTCATCACGCACACCACTTCGTCGGCCTTGAGCACGCGCCGCCAGACCATCACGTCGTCCATGTCACCGATGAAGCCCACGCCCGTGGACGAGCGCAGCAGCCCGCCCACGGCGACCGTGTTGGCGCTCAGGGTGCCGCGGACGTAGGTGAGGTTGGTGTCGAGGATGCCGTCCACATACAGAGTGAGGCTGCCGTTGTTGTCCACCAGGGCGACGTGATGCCAGGCTCCGTCGAAAGCCGCGCGGTTGCCGCGCCGGTGATCCACGGGCACCGAACCGTCGTTGTTGCGGATGTACAAGTCCACCTGCGGCCCGCCGCCCATCGTAGTGTGAGTGCCGATGCCGTAGAGCGGGTTGTTGCTGTTCGTGGAACCCTCGGCAAAGACACGGCGATCCGCCTGATTGGTATGGCTGCCGCGCACCCACATGGCCACGGTGAAACCGGGATACTGGTTCGCCGGCAGGGCTTCGCCGCCGACGTGGTAACGGCCCGCGAAGTTGGTGGCATTGCCGTTGAAATTAAACGCATTGCTGCGGATGCCGGTGACGACGTTGGTAGCCTGGAGGTTGAAGCCCCGCAGGTGCTGGGCGTAAGTCGTCGCGTCCACGGTCCGGTTGTTGCCGGCGTCAAATTCGTCCAGCGGCCACCAGGCAATGAGCCCGGCCTGGAGGTTGGTGGCGGCGAGCACGGTCAACGTCGCGCTCGCCAGCGTCTCTCCGAAGGAGTTCGAGGCGGAGAAGGTGTAAGTGCCGGCGTCCGTCAACTGCACGTTGGTCAGCACGAGCGTGGCGGACGTCGCGCCCGCGAGGTCCACGCCGTCCTTGCGCCAGCGCACGTCGAACGGATTCAGGTTCGTCGCCGACCCGGTGAAGCGGACGTTGTCGCACTCGTAAGCCGTCTGGCTCGCCGGCCCCAGCACCAGGCAGGGCGGGCCGGTCACGCGGATGGTGCCGTCCACATAGAACTGCGAGGTATCCCAGGAAAGATGCGTGGCGAGCGCGGGGAGGTTGATGGCCGAGAAGGTGCCGCTGCTGAGGCCGTTGTTGAAGTCGAACAGGTCGAAGACCTCGCCGCCGACGAGCGGCTGGTTGAGGTTCGTGACCGTGAGCGTGCCGCCAAACGCGAGCGCGCCGCTGACGACCACGAGCCGGTCATTGGTGAGCGCGGCACCGGTGCGGCTGACTTCCATGAGCGTCGTGCCGGAGAGGGTCACGTCGTTGGTGACGGTGAAGACGCCGGGCGACGTGCCGGGGGCGAACGTGCCACCGACCGCGACCACGAGCGGGCCGGGCATCGCGCCGTGGCCACCGAGCGTGCCGGCGTTGACGGTGACGCCGCCAGCGAAACTGTTCGTGGGGTTGTTGAGCAGCAGCGTGCCCGCGCCTTCCTTCACCAGACCGCCAGAGCCAACGAGCGCGCCGTTGAGCGTGATGGTGTTCGCGCCGGGATTGATCGTGGTGTTGCCGTTGACGCCGGTGATCGTCATGCGCAGCGCGCTGGTCCAGCTTTGCGACGCGGCCACGATGCCGCCGCCGAGGTTGATCTGGTAGGTCGTGACGGGGCTTTGGATGCCCCAGCGGCCAATCGTCAGCGTGCCGCCGTTCAGGGTGTAGGTGTTGGTGGCCGTGCCGAGGACGCTGGTGGCGCGGTTGTCCAAAACCAGGTTGGGCGTGGTGATGGTGCCGCCGTTCTGGGTCAGGATGCCAACGCCATCAATGCCGACGTAGAAACCGCCGTTCTGTTCGCCACCGCCGGAGGGATTGGCCGCCGGGTCCAGCGTCATCGTGATCGAACCGGAATCCAGCGTGTAGGTGCTGACGTTGTTGGGATAATGCGACAGGCGGAATTGGTTGGTAATCGTCACCGTGCCGCCCGCCTGCGCGACGATGCCGGTCTGGAAATTTTGGTCGCCGAGAAACAAACTGCCAACGGTTACGCTTGCGCCCGGATCAATGTTCAGGCGACCGCTGCCCACAGCGGGGGCGAAGTTGGTGATCCCCACGCTGATGGTGCCGGCCCGCAGGTCGGCTCCAGAGAGCAGGGTCATGGGCTTGGTCAAATCACCGTTCTGCACGGTGACGGTGTTCTGCCAGACGTTGCCGGAAAACGTCAGCGCCCCGGCGCCCATCGTGTGGCGGATCACACCGTTGGCCGGCGAGCCATAGATGGATTGCGCGAGCGTGTTGGGGTTGATGTTGAACCACTCGATGGTGCCCAGGTTGGTGATGGTGCCGGTGCCGAGAGTGCCGCTGCCCAACGTGCGCAGGATGGTGCCGGCGGCGGCGTTCCACGCGCCGCTGAACGTCCCGTCGTTGTTGGCCAGGAAGTCGAAGCGGCGGTTGTTGTTGGCGATCACGCTGAGGGGCTGCGAGCCGAAGATTTGTCCGGCGATCACATGGTCGGCGTTTCCGTTGATGACGCCTGCGTTGAAGATGGAAGGCTGGTTCACGTAGATGGGGCCGGTCCAGACGTTGGAATTCGCGCCAGCGGTCTGGCCGCCGCCGGTGAGAGTGCCGCCCTCCAGTTTCACAACGCCGCTGTTGGTCCGCAAAAGTCCGGCCGCAGAATACTGGCCGATGGCACCGCCGGAATAAACGCTGATGTTGGTGCCCAGCGTATTGTCCGCGTTCTCCGAGTAAGCCAGACCGTTGCTCACGACGAGTTCCGCCAGGCTGATGGTGTTCAACACGCGAATGGACAAACGTCCGCTGCCGAGCTTGACGAGCCGGAAGCCGCCGCCATCGAGCAGGCCATAGCCCGCGCCCATGTCAATGCGCCCGCCTTCTCCGTCGAGGCCGTGGGTGCCAATGGCTGCGTCCGCGCTGAGGGTCACGTTGCTCAAACCGCTGCTGGTGCTGACCGTGTTTCCGCTGTTGATGACAGCACCGCGACCATCGGGACCGTAGCCGCCGATGGTGTAGCCGTAACGCTGGTTGGCGGCACCCTGGGCCACGCCGGCATAATCAATCTGCCCGCCGCTGTTGACTGACACCAAGTTGTTGCTGCTGCCGAGCGCGGAGGCGTTGGCGATGCGAAGCGTGCCGCTCTGCACCATCACCGGGCCGGCGAAGGCGTTGGCACCGGCCACCGAGAGAACGCCGGAGCCGGCCTTGACCAGCGCGCCACTGCCGCGAATCAGGTTCGGCAGGTTGTTACTGTCGCTGCGGGTGTAAACCAGGGTGGCGTTGTTCGTGATCCCGGCGGTGAGGCCGATGCCGCCGCTCGCGCCGCCCGCGCCGATTTGGAGTGTGCCAGCACTGATGGTGATGCCGCCGTTCAGCTCGGTGTTGTTACCGGCCAGCGTCAGGCGTCCGACGCCCGACTTGTTGAGCGCATTGAGCGTCTTGATCTCGCCCGCGCCGCCGAAGGTGTAGTCCTGCCCGCTGGCGACGGTGATGATTCCCGGCGAGAGCGCGCCAACGAGGTTGACGCTGGTGAACGCCGAACTGTCGTTGAACGTAACGGCATCGCCCTGGAAGAAATTATCGGGCGGGCCACCGTTGAGCCAGTTGGGCGTGGTGTTCACGTTCCACAAGGTTTCGCTGCCCACCGTGCCGCCGGCCCACACGAGGCTGGCCACCGCGCCGGACGGCGTCACGCGCACGAGGTTGGCCGCGCTGGTGTCCACGGCGAAGGTGTAGCGCGAGCCGGAGACGACATTGAGGTTGGCCGCGCCGCCCGTGAGCGTGTTCGTGTAGCGCATGAGCGTGTAGGGAGAACCCACCGTGAGGGGCGTGAGCGGCACGATGGTCAGGGTGCTGGTGCCGGCGAGGGTGAGGTCGCGGGCGTTGATGAGGTCATTGACGCCGCCGCCCTCGGTGGTGGCGGTGTTGAGTTCATAGGTCAACGATGCGCCGTTGAGCACGAGGTTGCTGCTGACGGAGAGCGTGCCGGGACTGGTGCCAGGCACAACGGACGTGCCGGAACAGGCCGTCACACTGCCGGCCACACTGCCACCACCCCGCAGCGTCTGGCCGGTGTTCAGGAACAAGCCGCCGACGGCACCGAGTTGATTCACGTCCAGAGTCGTGCCGGCGCGCACTTCAATGTCCGGGCTGTTGCTGAATGAGCCGTTGGCCATAAGTTGCAGCGTGCCGGCACCGATGATGGTGTTGCCCGAGTAGGTATTGGTGCCCGCGAGTTGGACGATGCCCACGCCCACCTTGCCCAGGCCGCCGGGGCCGTTCACCTCGCCGTTGAGAGCGTAAATGTTACCGCCGTTGTTGGCAACTTCCACGACGCCGGTGCCAGTGAGGAGCGTCACGGGCGCAAGGTTGGTCGTGTTACCGTTGTCTTTGAAAATGCGGGCGTTGTTGTCCAGGCGGACCCACTTCAGGTTGAACACGGTGCTGCCCCAAAAGCCCAGCGTGGCTCCCGCCATCACTGTCACTTCGTCCGTGGTCCGGCCCAGCGTGGAGTTGACCTCAAAGTTCAGGAATCCCTGCTGGATGATGATGTCGCCGAGATCCGTGTCACCCGTCCCGACGAATGAAACCTGGTTCGCCCCCACCTTGGTCAGCGTGAAACCCTCACCATCCATCCGCGCGCCGGTCACGTTGTTCGCCGGGTAGTCGCGCACGTCCCAGCGGCCGGTGCCGCCCACGGTCGTGTCGCCGGCCAGCGTCAGGTAGCGCAAGGCATTGTTCTGGCCGCCACCGAGGTTGATGATCGCGCCGTTGCCACCGACGCCCGCGCCAGAGGCGATGAACGGTTCCGCGCCCAGGCTCTGGCCGTTAAGGTCCACCGTGCCACCATTGGTCGCTATGGTCGGCGCATTGGTGGCACCGAACGCAAGGGTATAGCCGGCGCGCAGGATGCCGCCCTCGACCGTCGTTGGGCCGGTGTAGTCATTGGGGAAATTCCCGTTGCCCGTGGTCATCGTGAAGATGCCGGTGCCGCGCTTGGTCACGCTCGCGGTGCCACCCAGCTTGCCGCTCGATCCGGAGGATGTGAGCGTCACGTTCGTTGAAGAGTCGACGGTAACCGACGCGGGCAGGAGCGAACCCCAACTGGCCGACGGCCCGGTCATGATGATAGAGAGCGGAATGGCACCGAGGTTGTAAAGTCCGGTGTCATCGAACAGCACCTTCTGGCCCTGGAGGAAGGTGGACGGCGTCACGCCCACGGCGAAGTTGGGCAGATTCGCCACATCCCACACCGGCGCGTTGAGCGGGCCGGCGGTGCCTTTCCAGACCACCGTGGTGGGCGTCCCGCTGACCGTCATGTTCACCTCGCCCACCGTGCTGGTGTCGAAGGTGACGGTGTAGCCATCCGCGTCGGCGACGAGGTTCGCCGCGCTGCCGGTGAGTGCGCCGGTGTAATTGATCAGGCGGTAGGTGCCGGGGGCGAGCGTGCCGGGCAGACCGGACGGACGCACCATCACCGAACCGACCAGCCGCAGATCGCCATTGACCTGAAGCAAATCGTTGATCCCGGAGCCGACCGTTCCCGGCACCGCCTCGTCCAGGCTGAGGATCGCGTTGGTAAGGTTCAGACTGCCGTTGATGGTGAGGGTGCCGGGCGTGCCGACTTCGCCGCCGCCGATGGTCGCGCCGTTGGTGGCCACGACACTGCGGTGGATGACGCCCGTGCCCAGCAGCCAGCCGTTGGTGGTGACGCGGACGAGGCCGCCCGCCGCCAGGGAGCCATGAATCGCCACCAAGCCCCACACCGCGCCGCCCGTGTTGTTGTTCACGATAAGCTCGTTGGTAAAGGTGTTGGCGGCGTTGAGGCGGACGTAGGCAGGCGTCGGATCGCCCGCGATGGTCAGCACGCCGGGGCCGGCGATGACGCTGTTGACGCCCCAGGACCGGGAGAAGCCCGACTGCAATCGCCCGCCGGTGCTGGCGATGGTGATGCCGCGATTGGCCTCGAGGTTGAACTCGCTGTCCTGGTTAAGGAAAACGGCATTGTTCTCAAAGATGATCTGATCGGCGACGTAGGCACCGGGGAGCGCGCCGAAGCTGTTGCCGTTGATGGCGCGCGTCGTGCCGGCGCGCAGAATCGTGCGGCCAGTGTAGGTGTTGTCGGTGCGGTTCAGGATGAGGGTGGCCGTGCTGTTGTTGGTCAAATTGCCCGGCCCCGTGATGGGACGGGAAAAGGTGAAGTTCTGGCCACCGGCCAGGGTGGCGTGATTCGCGCCGAGCGTGATGCCGCGATTGGCGTCATCAATGGTGACGGCGGCGGTGGCGGTGAGCGTCGCGCCATTGAGCGTGAGCGTGTCGGCGGAGGCGGCGGCGGGGTTGTTGCCCAGGCGGTTTTCATCGCCGATGGCCAGGGTGCCGGCGTTGACGATCATCTTGCCGGAGAGGCTGTTCACGTTGCCAAGTGTCAGCGTGCCGTTGCCAGTCTTGGTGATGGTGCGCGCGCCACCGGCCTCGCCAATGGAGGTGTTGATGACAATGTTGCCGACGGCTTCAATGACGCCGCTGGCCAGGAGGATGTTCGTCATGCCGTTGCCGCTGCCGCCGCTCACGAAGGGCGCGAGCGTCAGCGTGCGCCCACTCACCGCGTTGGTGATCAATCCGCCGCCGACCCCGGAATGGAACAGGCGGCTCAAAATGCCGGCGGTCGTGGAATTGTTGCCGATGGTGCGGTCCACGGTGGAGCCGGCCCCCAGGACAATCGCGCCGATGTTGGTCGAGTTCAGGGGCGGGAGATTGAAGGGGAACGAGATGCTGGTGGCGGAACCGCCCGGGCCGAAGAACGCGATGTCCGCGCTGCCCGGAGTGCCGGCGTTGTTGGTCCAGTTGCCGGCGGTGAGCCAGTTCGTGCCGGTGCCAGTGCCGGGACCGACGCCGCTGCCGCTCCAGCCGAAGGTGGCGGCACCCGCTGTTGGCGCCAGGGCGATCAGGGCGATCAGGGCGATGCCGAGCGACGATGCCAAGAGTGATTTCAATGTGGCTTTCATAGTTTTGCTTCTGAGTTGGGGGTCAAAAAAATGTGGTGGCCGCGTCGCGTTTACGGCGTGGTGGTGCGGTAAAAAGCCGCCGGCAGGTTGGTGAGGTCCTCGAATTCAAGGATGCCGTGCAACGGCGCCGTCAGCGTCGCGATCGTGGTCCAGGAAACCAAATCGGTCGAACGCTGGAGTTCGTAGTCGTAGCCGGGAATTCCGGCGAAGAGCACGCGGAAACCGCCGGTGATGGGCGCCAGGTAAACCTGGTTCAGCGAGGGCAGATTGCCGGCCAACACGCGGATTTCCACGGTCGCCGTCGCCGTGCCGCCGCGCCCGTCGCTAATCGTGTAGGTGTAGGTGTCCAGCCCGGTGAAGTTGGTGGCCGGAGAGTAAATCACGACGCCGACGCCCAACTGGGCCGTGCCGCCGTTCGGGGTGTTGGGACTGACGGAGGTCACCGCGAGCGGGTCGCCATCGGGATCGCTGTCGTTGGCGAGGAGCTTGCCGAACGCGACGTTCACGGAATGGTTCTGGCGCGTGGCCGCGCCGTTATCAAGGGCGACGGGCGGGCGATTCACGGCCAGAACGGCGGCGGCGCTGGTGGTCGAGCCGGCCACGTTGGCAACCACCACATCGTAGCTGCCGCCGTCGGCGGCTTGCGCGTTGTTGAGCGCGAGGCTGCTGCCGTTGGCGCCGGGAATCGGCGTGCCGTTCCGCCGCCATTGGTAAGCCGCCGGCACGGCACTGCGAGCGGTGACGGTGAGCGTGACGGAATCGCCCTGTTGCACGAGCTGGCCCTGCGGCTGGGTGTCAATCTTCGGCGGCAATACGCTGGCGACGATCTCCGGCGCGAGCAGGAAGTCCGGGTCGTCCACGCAGCAGTTGAGGGCATGGATGGCGAGCACGTTGTTGCCTGGCACCAGCAGATGTTTGAAGGCGCTGATGTCAATGTCCTCGGGCGCGAGGGTCGCCGCCGTGCCGCGGCAGGCGGTGGCGCGGGAGTTCCAAGTCAGCGCGGGGCTGGGATTCTGACGCACGTCCATGTAGGCGGTCGAGCCGTCGGCGCCATCGTTTTCACTCGCGTCCGTGCCGAGCGGATCCAACGCGAAGTCCAGCGTGTCACCCGTGTTGATGCCGGAAAGGTTCAGATGGGTGTTCACGCCGGTGACATCGTTGAACGCGATGGTCTGGCTGAAGACCTGGACACCGTTGAGGAAGAGTCGGCCGGTGACGCCGTTCCCGCCATTGGGATTGCCCTTGGCGAAGCGCAGGTTCACGGTCACGTCGCCGCTCGTCTCGCTCACCCAGCGGCGGATGACCCAGTGGACGTCGCCGTTGTTGTCGCCATTGGGGTGCCAGTCATACTGGCCGATGGAAGTCCACGGCGCGGGGCCGGGCGTGTAAGCCCAGGCCGCGCCCGCCCAGGTGCCCCACGTGAGGCCGGTGTTGAAATCGGCGGGCTGATAAACGTGGTCGGCATCGGCGGTCTTGTTGTAGTAGCCGTAAGACCAGTTGTTGCCACCCTGCACGGCGGGCGTCCAGTCCGCGACGCTGTTGGCGAAGTGACCGCCGACCTGCGCCCGCGGCGCATTGCGGCGGGCGACCTCGACGCCGTTGAGATAGGCGACGAACCCATCGTCATACTTCATCCGCAGAGTCAACGCATCCAGGCATTCGAGGTTGGGGATGCCGCCGAAGGGCAGACGCAGGTAGGCGGTGGAATTGACATTCTTCATCGCCGCCGCCACGTCGGTGGAGACGCACTCGCCGACGCTGGCGCAGGAGTAAATCGTCATGCTGTTCACGCTGCCGTCTGATCCGTCGTCCGTGGCACCGCCAATGCCGATGGGCGTGAGCGCGAGATCAATCACGTCGCCGATGTTCACGCCGGCGATCGCGATGGAACGGTTCACGCCGACAGTGTCGTTGCCGGCGATGGTCGCGGAGTCCAGCGGCGTGCCGTTGTGCATGATCAGGCCGGTGACGCCGGAGCCGTTGGGGCTCGATTTCGCGGTGGTCCAATCCACCCGCACCGTGCCGCTCACCGTGCTGGTCCAGCGGCGGATGACCCAGTGCTCGTTCCCGTTGTTGACGCCGTTTGGATGCAGGCCGGTCTGGCCGATGGATGTCCACGGGGCCGGGCCGGGCGTGTAAGCCCATGCGGCACCCGCCCAGGCATTCCACGTCAGGTTGGTGTTGAAATCACCTGACTGGAAGATGTGGTCGCCGTCGGCGCTCTTGTCGTAATAACCGTAGCTCCAGTTGCGGAAACCCTGCTGGCCGCTGGCGCTCCAGTCTGACACCGAATCCGCGACCTGCGTGCAGGCGGCGCCAGGATTAAAACCATGCTTGAAGATGGTCGCGTTGAACACCGAACCATCGGCACCATCAGTCGGGTCCCCACCCGGGCCCACGGGCGACAGGGCGAAGTCAATCTTGTCCCCGACGCGCACCTCCAGCGGCAGGAGGCGCAACACCCCGACGCGGTCGCCACCGTTGATGGCGGCGATGTCCTTCTGCACGCCGTTGTGGAAGACATACATCGTGACCCCGCCGCCGTTGGGATTGGACTTGGAGAAGTGCCAATGGATGCTAATCGGGCCGTCCACTTCACTCACCCAGCGGCGCGTGACCCAATGCTCGGTGTTGCCGGTGTTGACGCCGTTGGGGTGAATGTCCACAGCTCCAATCGTGTCCCAGGTGCCCGCGAAACCCCACGACCCGCCAAAGGTCATGTTGGAATTGAAGTCGGTGTCCGCGTTGTAGGTGGCGTCGCCGTCCGCCGTCCGGTCATAGAACCCGTAATGCCAGTTGTCCTGCCCCTGCACTCCGCTGAACTCGGACTCCGAGTTGGCGACCACTTGGGCCGATGCCGCCGCCGGCTGAATCGTGGCCGTCCAATACGTGCCATCGCAGCCGTCGTCGCCGTTCGGGTCGAGCGCGAGATCGATCTTCGAACCGGGCGACACATTCGCCAGCACGGCGTAACCCACGCTGGTGTTCAGCACATTGCGCGCGAAAATCTGCGTGCCATCCACAAACACGCGCGCGGTCGTGCCGCCACTGCAACTGAAGTGCGTGAGCGTCCCGCTGATCATTACCTTGCCGGAGACCGTGCTGGTGTAGCGGCGGATGGGCCAGTGCTCGGGGCCGTTATTAACGCCGTTGGGATGCACGTCGGTGCGGGCAATCGTCGTCCACGGCGGGTTGGCGAAGATGTCGCCGCCCGCGCCGAGATACCAGCCGTCTCCGAAGAAGCTGTTGCCGAAGCCGAAGTCCGGGTGCGCAGTGATGAAGTCGGTGTCCGGATTGTAGGTGGCGTCGCCGTCCGCCGTCTTGTTGTAGAATCCGTAAGACCAGCCGCGCGAACCCTGCTGGCCCGTCGCCGACCAATCTTCGGTGGAGTCGGCGATGGTGTTTTGCAGAATCTTGGCCGAGAAACTGAACGAGTCGCAGTAGTCATTGGCCGGGCCGGGGTCGATGGCGAAGTCCACCGTGGAGCCGATCTGCACGGTCACGTTCACCGCAAACTCAGCGGTGGTGCCCGCCGAGGGAAACGTCTTCACTTCCTCGCCATCCACAAAGATGCGCCCGATCACGCCGTCGCCGCACGGCGTGGTGGCGAGCAGGGAACCGGTGATGTGGAGCAGTCCGTTGATGGGACTGATCCAGCGGCGGATGGGCAGGTGAATCGCGCCACCGCCGCCATTGTGATGCGCGGGATGCCCGCCCGTCGCGTGGAGTTCCGTGTAGGGCGGGTTGCCGTTGAACCAGTCCCACTTGCTGCCATCCCAGAAATTATTCGCGCCCAGCACGTCATTGCCCGGCTCGCGCGGGAACGGTGTGAACTCGAAGTCCTGATAGGTGCCGTCCGGGTCGGCGTTGCGATCCCAGTAGCCGTAGTACCAGTTGTTGCCGCCCTGCGTGCCGGAGAACTGCGCGACCGAATCGGCGATCACGCCACCAGTCAGCACCGGTGCCTTCGGCAGGTCGAACCCGATGGCCGTGGTCACGCTCGTCCAGGCCGAGTCATCGAAGGTGGGCGCGATCCAGTTGGTGCCGAGCGTGCCATCCGTGGGGACGTGGAACTTTCCGTCGTCGCCGTTGCGGAGGAAGGTTAAATGATCCGCGGCACCAGCTATGCCGGCGAGCGTCAGTATTCCGAGACCGAGTGCAAGGGTGGTTTTCATGGCTTTTAGTCTTTCAAAACGCGGTGCGCTCCCGTTGACAACGCGCCGGCGGATGGCTTCTGCTGGGGAGGGAGGGGGGATGGCAGGACTTCACGAAACGAGTCGCAAGCCCCGGTAAAAATGACACGTCGGTTCACAATTTGGTCGAGTGATGGGATGTTTGTAACGAGAAAGCCATAAAAGGTCAAGCAAACTCGGAAGAAAAATGACAGCATCTGGGGGAACCGGCAGTGGCGACGAGGCCAGCCATGGTTGGTGGAGCTTTTTTATCCGCTGGAAGGCGAACGGCGGCGGCGGGATGCACCCGGCGCACCCGGCCACGATCGGCCGCGTTTCCGGAAGGTAGCTCCCATGCTTTCCGGCACCGGTTGGCCGCAACGGCTCCTCACCCGCCAGTGGGATCAACGTCGCCGGGTTTCTCAGCCAGCCGAAGCCGGGGTGAGCCTCGCGGCTTGATGATTCCCTTGCCCCGCGAGGACCGGCGATACGCCCAGACCAGGTTGCCCATCGGATGCCCGATCCGGTGGCACGGCCGGCGAGGCTGAACGCCGACGGTGATCCGAACCGCGAACCCACTCCCCTCACCCAGGCTGCCCGACGGTACCGTACCGGTTGTAAATAAGCATGTGTGATTCTTGTTAGTAGTTTCTATTCTTTTTATTGTTCACCTCGGTTCACTGGCGGTTCACAAACTATACCCAAGCTCACACCGGGACTACACGGTTGGTGCTCATACGCTTCCCGCGCAACCCACCACTATTCACATACATTAATAATAATACTATATTACATTAGCTATTGTTTTAGTATTAAGTATCCGCGCCGGGCCACTCCATGGCGCGAGTCGCCCTGACTAAATGACCGTGCCGTGCAAGGGTGGTTCACCCCCGAATCACGGGATTTCACCACCGCAGTTGACCCAGTCCCCCCAGAACAGGCGACAACGGGAAGAATTCAGTTATATTTCGTAACAACCTGAAACCACCTTTATGACGTTTATGAAATCCTTCCTGCGTACCCTCCCAATCCATTCACCCATGCGGCCACACCGCCAGGTTTCGCTGATCAGTTGCGCTCTGCTGCTGTTGGTCTGCGGCAGTCTCTCACTGCGCGCGGCGCCCCAAAGCATCGCGCGGGTGTGGAACGAACGGGCGCTCGCGGCCATCCGGGCGGACACGCCGCATCCGCCGGCACAGGCGCGCAATTACTTCAGCCTCTCGGTCTGCATGTACGATGCCTGGGCGGCTTATGACCCGGTGGCCGTGGGTTACGTCTATCGCGGCAAACACACGGCCCCCGATCTTGCCGCGGCCCGCAGCAACGCCATCAGCTACGCGGCGTTTCGACTGATGATCGAACGGCACGTTTACTCCCGAACGGCCTCCAACACGTTGGTGCTCGATACCAACTTGATGGTCAGCCTCGGTTACAACCCCAGTGACGGCAGCCTAGACACTAATTCTAATTCGCTTTCAAGATGAGACGAAACATGGCAGAGTCTCGGCATGGCAAGACCACGTCGGATGGATCCACTCCTCGTGAAGCGAGCGCAACTCACTGCCGCCACCTCAACCTCGGTCGAGTCCCTGCGCC
>JANNEF010000283.1:0-6858 GCA_031378375.1 Verrucomicrobiota bacterium
AAGGGCGGCGCCGCCAAAGGAGGCGAGGGCGGCGCCGCATCGGGTGCAGTGCTGGGCGTTTGGCATAAGGTAATTTCAGAACCGCGAGTTGTCGTTATCGGTGACTACACCAAAAGCAGTGGTGACCTTACAGGTGGCACCAATTTTTCCGTCAAGGCACGCAGCCGCCGAGTCCGGTCGCCGGCTACGGACTCAGGAGCCAAGCACGGCCATGAGATGCCGGAGTTCGTCGTCAACTTCCGCCGGACTGGCGACGGTCTGGGCGATTTCCGCGCGCACCAGTTCACCAAAGCGCCGGCGCAGCCGATGGACGGTCACGCCGAGGGCGTTGGGCGTGACGCCCAGCCGGGCGGCGACTTCCCCCTGGGAGTCGGCACCGGCATCGCCCCAAACAAAAACCTTGAGCGCATCGAAGTGTTCCTGCCGTCCGGCAGCAAGAAATTCCTCGCGGAGACGGGCGAGCACGTGCTCGAGCAGGGTCAACGCCCAGCGTCTTTCAAAGGCCCGGTCGGGCGTGGTGGCCGGGTCGGCGGGTTCGGCGACGAGACGGGTTTCGACATCGCGCTGTTCGTCGAGGGAAATGAAGATTTGTCCGCCGCCGCGCTTTTCGGCCTGAGCCGCGCGCCATTCATTGACCAGAAAGTTCTTGAGCGACGCGATGAGGAAGGAACGGAACCGGCCCCGATCGGGGTCGGCGGACTTGACGCACTTCTTCTCCAGGAATTGGGCGAAAAATTCCTGCGTCAGATCCCGGGCGTCGTCAGGGTTCCGGCCCTGGCGGCGAACGAAGGCATAGACCGGCGGCCAATAGGCGCGGCAAAGTTGCTCGAGGGCTTCGCGTCCGTTGGGAGCGGCGGTTTCGCCGGCGGCCAGCACGACGCTCCACTGAGTGGTGTTGAAAACCTGTCCATCCACCCGCTCCGGACCCTGCATTGGCTCCAAGGCACGCATAAGAAATTGCTGTTGAGTCCACAGTTTTCCCAATCGGAAGAAGATTCAAGCCTGGAATAACCCACTGCGCGTGGCTTCGTCACCGAAGGTCTCGATGGTGTTGCCGTAGCGTTCACCTCGTTTTACTGGTGGATTTGAAGTGGTGCCAGAGGAGGGAATTGAACCCCCGACCAAAGGCTTATGAGTCCTCTGCTCTACCCCTGAGCTACTCTGGCACAAATTGTTTGTCTTCAGTTTTGAAAACACAACGACTCGAACAACGGTGTTGATTGGTCCCGATTTGATTCGGGAATTCTATCAAGCACGCCCAACCACTTGCCAGGAACCAGCCACGGTGGTGGTCAACAATCTCGGTGAGAATCGCCAACGGCTCGTATCGTCTGGTAAATATTATGAGTTGCCGAAACGGACTGGCAAGCAGTTTCGCCATTCACCCAAAGCGGCCTTGGCGGCACCGACCCGGGACCATCGCCGGGACGCCGAGGTTCGCCAGCCTCGCCGGCCACTCAGACCAATCGCGTGAGCCGGACTCCCAGTTGCAACAACTTCTGCGCGGCGGCGTCGGAGCCGGCCTCGGCGTAGATGCGCAGGATCGGTTCGGTGCCGGAACCGCGCAGCATCAGCCAGGAACCATCTCTGGCCACGAACTTCACGCCGTCGTAACTCTTCACGTCGGCGAGCGGCGAGCGCAGCAGTCTGGCTGGCGGGTTGGCTTTGCAGAATTCCATGAGCGCGGCGCGCTTCTCCAGCGGGAAGTGCGCGTCAATGCGGGCGTAACGATGCGGGCCGAATTGCTTCTCCAAACGCGCGCACAACTTGTTGATGGAAGTGCGTTCGGTGGCGAGCATTTCCAAAAGCATGAGTCCGGCGAGAATGCCGTCGCGCTCCGGCACATGGCCGGGAAAGCCGATGCCGCCGCTTTCCTCCGCACCGAGGATGACATCGCCCTTGAGCATCTCGGCGCAGATGTATTTGAAACCCACGCCCGTCTCGACGAGCGTCAGCCCATGCGCCGCGCACATCTTGTCCACCATTGAAGTGGTGGTGAGCGCCTTGATCATGCGGCCCGTGGCGCGGCGGTTCACGATGAAGTGATGCAAGAGCAGGCAGATAAGCTGGTGCGTGGACAGATAGCCGCCGCGCCCATCCATGCCGCCCACGCGATCGGCGTCGCCATCGGTCACGAGGCAGATGTCGTGCGGGTGCTTATTCAAGTAGGCGATGGACGTGGCGTAGTTTTTCTGGATTGGCTCCGGGTTGATACCGCCGAAGTTGGGATCGTGCGCCCCGTTGAGCGTGGTGACGCGGCAGGTGGTGCCCGCCAGCAGTTCCGCGAAGCAGCCGGCGCCAACCCCGAAGAGTGCGTCGTGCGCGAAGCGGAGTTTGGAGCGCGCGATGAGTTTGAAGTCCACCAGTTTTTTCACCGCGCGATAATGCTCTGGGCGAATATCCGTGGTGATGATTCCCGGACGCGCTGGCTCGCCGTTGGTGGCGCGCACGGAATTTTGGTCGAGCAACGCTTCAATTGCCTGGCAGGTGGCCGGCTCCGCCGAGCCGCCAAAGTGGGCCTTGAGTTTGAAGCCGTTGAACGCGGGCGGATTGTGGCTGGCCGTGATCATCACCCCGCCGGCGGCGCGACGGGCCTTCACCGCGTAGGACACGGCGGGCGTGGGCGTGGGCACGGAGGTGAGCACGACTTGAAAACCGTTGCCGGCGAAAACCTCCGCCGTGCGCCGGGCGAACTGGTCGGAGAGAAAGCGGCGGTCGTAACCGACGATGACCCGCTTGTCCGCGCCGGGCGGCGGGTTGGTATTCCAATAATCCGCCGTCGCCTGCGCCACGCGCTCGACGTTGGCGAAGGTAAAATCCTCCGCGATGACCGCGCGCCAGCCGTCGGTGCCAAATTTGATCGGTGTCATGAGGGCGTGAGGGTTGGAAGTTGAACGGCGGGAGTCAAGCGCGTTCACCCGTTCCGGCCACTCTTGCAAAAAATTCGCTGGCAAAAAATCCCCCGGAAAAGTTCTTGCAATGCATCCCCGTTTCGTCACACTCGCCCACGTTCTCCAACAGGTTCTGCGCAGGTCAACGGGTTCTGCGCAGCGGGTAAGGGTGCGGCGCATGAACGATTCAAGTTTTCAAGCCCCCAACGCCATCCGACCTCCACCGAGGCTTGGCGCAGCGCCACCGACACGCCCGTCCCCTTCCGATCTGCGCGCCTCATCCTGCCAGCCCGGACTGCCTCCTTCCGACCTGTACACCCCATCCGGCCAAAGCCGACTGCCGACTGCCGACCTGTACGTGCCATCCTGCCAGACGGGACCGCCCCGTACAGACTTGTACACCCCATCCTGCCACGCCCGGATGCCTCGTACAGACCTGTACGCGCCATTCTGCTTCACCGGAACGCCACTTACAGAACGGATTTTGCCATCCGGCCAAGCCGGACTGCCACAGACAGCCATGAAAACAAGCGACTTACGCAAAAGTCCCTGTTTTCGCACATTCGACGTAAGTGAAAATGCTCAAAAAACGCCACTTTCCACCCCCACTGACCTACTGATTACTGTCCGCCCATCAACCATCAACTCCCCAACACTCAACTAAAATGCCCTCCCGCCGCCTCCCCAACACCATGCCCGCCGTCCTGCGCACCCTCAAGGCCGCGCGCGACACCTACAAAAACACCCCCGTCGCCGCCGACCGCGCCATCAGCGCCGCGCAATTCGCCCTGCTCGACGACGCGCTCCCCGCCAGCCTGCTCAACCGCCTGCTCAAAGAAGCCAGCGACGTGGACCTCGCCCAAGCCGCCCAGGCACCGCTCACCACCGAACTGGCCCGCGTCGCCGCGCGGCTCACCATGTATGTTTCCCACTTCCATCAAGTGCTGGACCTGGGCATCACGCGCGGCGCGTTTGCCGCCGGGGCGCGCGGCTACTACGGACGCGACATCCACGCCACCACCATCCCCGACCTCTCCGACTACGACGCCGTGGCCGAAGCCGCCGCCAAGACCACCGCTGGCGAAACCGCGCGCGGCATTGCCGAAGGCGCGGGCTACACGCCGATGGCGCTGCCCAACGCGAGCGAACTCGCGATGCTGGCCGGGCAATTCGACACCCTGCGCCACCAGGTGCAAACCGCCGAAGTGCGGACCGACCGCGAACGCGAAGAAGCCGGCGCGCTCTACCCCGAAGCCCAGGCGGCGGCGGTGGACATCTGCGACACCGTGGAATTCTTCTACCGCAAAGACCCCGACGCAAGCAGCCGCCGGGTGAAAGCGATGCGTTGGGGCGTGGTCTATCTCTACGAAACGCACGAGACGCCCGATCCTGGTGCTCCGGCTGGCACCGGGGGCGCGACGGGCGGCACGGGTGGAACGCCGCCCGGAGGCACAGCACCAACCGGCGGGGGCGGGGCTTAGAAATTGCAACTTTGACGGTCAACATAAAAACAAAAACAACAGCAAAGAAAGGCAGGTTCGTATGACAATAAAACCACAAACAGAGTGCGATCAAAATACGAGTAAGCTTCAGCATGGGGGGCTGGGATGCGCAGTCGTCAGGAGATGTTTTCATCTGCTGACGGTCTGTGCCCTAGGCGTGCTGGGCAATTCCAGCTTGGTTCAAGCGATCAACTTCTCGGACAACTTCGAGAGCGCGACGCTCGATCCCTTCTGGACCATCAGCGCAGTCGCAGGCTCGGTCACATTTCCCTCGACAGTCAGAGCGCACAGCGGCAGCCAGTCGGTCCAACTCAATTCGTTACAGGGCGCAGGTGAGAAGGGCATCTCTCTGAGGCATGCGCTGGCACAGCCGACCTACGGTCAGGTTTCCGTCTGGATGTACGACTCAGGTGCCGACCTGTCATCCGCCAACTACATGGGGCTGCATTGCAATGTCGGTTACCTTCAAACATCCGACTATGATTTGGGACCGAGCAACGGTGGAACCTACAACGGCGCTGCCGCCAACGGCTCAGGATTCATCACGGCTGTTGATCGCACTCAAGCCTGGCATCAATTCGCCATCAACTCGACCGAGAGTGCGTTAACGATGTCCATTGATGGCACGACGGTATATTCCGGCGCGGGCGGCACACCATTTACCGGCATCAACCTTGTCATGTATGGCCCGACATGGCGACCGGCTTGGTCAGCGGAATTCGACGACTTCCAGTTTGTGCCGGTGCCGGAACCCTCAACGTGGGCCTTGGGCAGCTTGGGCCTCATCGGCCTGTGGTTTGTTCGCCGCCGGAAAGCCTGAGTGGCACGCTGACGTGGTCGTATTGTCGCGCTGTGACTGAATCAACCAAAGTTTTCCCTTCTATGAACCGCCGCGTGAGGGCACGCGGCCTACACGGTGTGGGCCGGGTCCCCCGACCCGGCGGTTCAGGCCCTTATGCGCGCCGATTCTGGCGTGGCAAGTTCCAATAAACCGGGGCAGGGACGGCTCTTGATTCCCGCGCACAGCCCCCCCTTTTCCACAAACCTCTCAACCCCCAACTTCACTTCCAAAGGAGCTCGTTATGAAAAATAAAACACTGCTGACATTGCTGACCCTCGCATTCTGGTTGGCCCACACCTCGGTTGCCCACGCCCAAGGCACCAGCTTCACCTACCAGGGCCGCCTCGCGGAAGGCGGCAGCCCGGCCACGGGCAGTTACGACCTGCAATTCGTGTTGTTTGACGCGGCCAGCGGCGGCAACGCGCTCGCCGGCACGAACACTCTCGCGCCCGTCGGCGTCACCAACGGCCTGTTCACCGTCACCCTGGACTTCGGCAGCGCGGCGTGGGACGGCAGCGCCCGCTGGCTGGAAATCGCCGTGCGCACCAATGGCAGTCCCGACGCGCACACGGCGCTCGCCCCGCGCCAGCCGCTTACGCCCACGCCCTACGCGATTCATGCGGGCAACGCCGCGCTCCTGAGCGGATTGGGCACCAACGCCTTCGCGCCCGCGACCGGCTCGGCGGAATACGTCCGCAAGGCGGGCGACACCATGACCGGAACACTCAATCTGCCGCTGAATGGTTTGGTGACCGGGATAAAGCAACTCGTTGTCGCCGGTGGAAATGTCGGTATTGGAAATCCAAGCCCGACGCGAACTCTGCACGCCGGGAGCGCGACCGATGCCGGCGCATCGGGCCATGTGCGGATCGCCGTGGATAGTCCGACGGAAAATGATCCCGGATTTGAATGGCTCACCAGCGGGGGTCTCAACTGGCTGCTTTATCGTCCGCCAAATTCGAGTGATTTGAGGTTCTATGAACCAACCGTTGGCGACCGGGTCACTTTCAAAGCGAACGGCAACGTCGGCATCGGGACGGCGACGCCGGCGGCCAGATTGGAAGTCAATGGAACCATCCTCGGCCAGGACACGATCACCGCGCTCAATACGTTCCAGTCGCAGGCCGGCAACGACCTGATTCTCAATGCCAGCGGGGTCAATCGGGACGTGTTTCTCAGAGTGAACGGGGCGACATTGCTGGACGTTCAAGGCTCAACCGGCAACGTCGGCATCGGGACGACCAGCCCTGCCGAAAAGCTCCACGTTGTTGGCAATTTGCAAATTGAGCACACGGGCTTGGGCCTCGCCTTGAAGCGGGAGGCTTACGATGACTGGGTTTTCGGTCAAATCGGGAACGGTCTATCCATCAGGAACCAGACGGATGACCGAACAGACATTCTCATTGATGGGTCCGGCAACGTCGGCATCGGAACGACTGCGCCGAACGGAAAACTCCACATCAACGGCGGTACTGTCTCTCCCGGGCTTATTCTAATTCGCTTTCAAGATGAGACGAAACATGGCAGAGTCTCGGCATGGCAAGACCACGTCGGATGGATCCACTCCTCGTGAAGCGAGCGCAACTCACTGCCGCCACCTCAACCTCGGTCGAGTCCCTGCGCC
>JANNEF010000321.1:0-3968 GCA_031378375.1 Verrucomicrobiota bacterium
ATTGGCGCAGGGACTCGACCGAGGTTGAGGTGGCGGCAGTGAGTTGCGCTCGCTTCACGAGGAGTGGATCCATCCGACGTGGTCTTGCCATGCCGAGACTCTGCCATGTTTCGTCTCATCTTGAAAGCGAATTAGAATAACCAGGAGCCGCCGTCGCGCAAGACTGGAAGTTCCCTGGCCCGGGATCACATTCGTATTGTCACACAACCAACGAACGAGCCAGCGACCAGAGCGGGAGGTGCCGACGGTGGGTTTCGCGAGATGATACGTGTAGGTATTGTTTGATTGCCAACGGGGAACCGGAACGCTAGCTTGCAGCCATCGCCGGTGTTCGCGCCGGCATGAACTTATGCATCGCTGTCATTTCCAGGCAAAATTCGCGTCATCGCGGTGGGCGTTGACGCTGTGGCTGGCGATTGGCCACCTGGCCACCCTCCCGCTTGACGCTGCCGCCATGGCGGGAGATTGGCCGATGTTTCGCGGCGGGCCAGCCCTGCTGGGCGTGGCGGGCGGCAGTTTGAGCGGGGAATTGAGGTTGTTGTGGAGTTTCAAAACCGGCGGGCCGGTGAAATCCTCGGCGGCGATTGTCGGCGGGCGGGTGTTCGTCGGCTCGGATGACGGGCACATCTATTCGCTCGAACTGGCCACGGGGAAAAAAGTTTGGGCACACAAGACCGAGGGCGCGGTGGAGTCTTCGCCGCTGGTGCTGGAGGGCCGGGTGTTCGCTGGTTCCACGGATGGTTCGCTTTACGCGCTGGCCGCTGGCGACGGGAAACCACTTTGGAAATACACCACGGGCGACAAGATTCCCGGCTCGCCCAACTGGGTGAAATCCCCGAAGGGCGACGCGACCTGGGTGCTGGCGGGCAGCTACGACTTCAAACTGCATTGCGTGGACGCGGCGACGGGCGCGAGCAACTGGGTGTACGAGAGCAGCAACTACATCAACGGCTCGCCCGCCGTCGCCAGCGGGCAGACGGTCTTCGGCGGATGCGACGCCTTGCTGCACATCATCTCACTGACCAACGGGACCCAGGTGAAGGAGATCGAAGCGGGTGCCTACATCGCCGCGTCGGTGGCGATGACGAACAACCGCGTCTACTTCGGCCATTACGAGAACGAGTTTCTGTGCATTGACCTGGTGAAGGGAACGAATCTCTGGACTTACCGCGACCGGGCCTTCGCGTATTTTTCCTCACCGGCCGTCGCCGGTGACCGCGTCGTGTTCGGCGGGCGCGACAAGCGGTTGCATTGCGTGAACCGGGAGGATGGCAAAGCACTCTGGGTTTTCCCGACGCGCGGCAAGGTGGACAGTTCGCCCGTCATCTGCGGTGACAAGGTAATCGTTGGTTCGGACGACGGACGGCTCTATGTGGTATCCTTGGCGAACGGCAAAGAGCTGTGGCACTACGAAATCGGCCAGCCCATCGGCAGTTCGCCGGCAGTGGCGAACGGCAAGGTCGTCGTTGGTTGCGAAGACGGCAGCGTCTATTGCTTCGGCCCGAAGGTGAAATAAAGAAGAGTTCAACCCCATGAGCATTCCCTCCACCGCCACCCCGACGAACGCGCCGCCGCTCCAGAAGGAAACCACCGTCGGAAATTACTTCGTCTCGAACTACCCGCCGTTCTCCTTCTGGCAGCCCGAGCGCGTGGGTGAACTGCACGCCGCGCTGGAACGCCCGCCCGCCGCCGGCGTGCCGCTGGGCATCTACCTGCACATTCCCTTTTGCCGGAAGCGCTGCCACTTCTGCTACTTCAAGGTTTACACGGACAAGGACTCCGCTGCGATCCGCGGCTACATTGACGCGGCGCTCAAGGAGCTGTCCATCTACGCGGCCAGGCCGTTCATCGGCGGACGCAAACCGAACTTCGTCTATTTCGGCGGCGGCACGCCCAGCTACCTGAGCGTGGATCAACTCACGCACCTCACCGGCGCGATGAAAAAACTTCTCCCGTGGGACGAAGCGGAGGAAGTCACCTTCGAGGCCGAGCCGGGCACGCTCACCGACCACAAGTTGAAGGCGCTGCGCGAACTGGGCGTCACGCGCCTGAGCCTGGGCGTGGAAAACTTCGACGACCACATCCTCGAAATCAACGGACGCGCACATCTCAGCCGCGAGATTGCCCGCGCCTACGCCTACGCGCGCGAAGTCGGCTTCCCGCAAATCAACATTGACCTCATCGCCGGCATGGTCGAGGAGACCGACGCCAACTGGCGCGAGTGCATCCGCAAGACCATCGAGCTGGCGCCGGACAGCGTGACAATTTACGAGATGGAGATCCCCTTCAACACCACCATCTACAAACAGATGAAGGCGGAGGGCAAACTCGTCGCCCCCGTCGCCGACTGGGAGACCAAACGCCGCTGGGTGGATTACGCCTGGAACGAACTGGCCCGTGCCGGCTACCATATCGCCAGCGCCTACACCGCCGTCAAAGACCCGCAGCGCACGAAGTTCATCTACCGCGACCGCCTCTGGGCCGGGGCCGATCTGCTTTCCCTGGGCGTGGCGAGCTTCGGCCACATCGGCGGCGTGCATTACCAGAACCATCACGACTTCGATCCCTACGTGCAGCGCGTCAACGCCGGCGAACTGCCCATCCACCGCGCACTCACGCCCAGCGCCGACGAGCGGCTCATTCGCGAATTTATTTTGCAACTCAAGCTTGGCCACGTCAGCCGCGACTATTTCAAAAACAAATTCGGAGTGGACCTCACGGAGCGTTTCGCCGCGCCGATGCAACGACTCAAGGACTGGGGCTTCCTTTCGGTCGAAGGCGATCAAGTTCTGCTCAACCGCGACGGCCTGTTGCAAGTGGACAAGCTGCTCCACGAGTTCTTCCTGCCGGAACATCGGAATGCGCGCTATGCGTAACCCCCCAGCCTCCCCGGTCCAAGGCCAGTCCGGCCGCGCCTCCGCCCCGGCGCCGGCACCGGCGTTGCCCCTCGTCCACCCGCTGGATCAATTTTACGCGCGCAGCGGCCTCACCCTGCCGCCGTGGGAAACGGTCGAAGGCGAGGCCGTTCCCGAACCGTTCAAGCTGCTGCTCGTTCACCAGAACGACATGACCTCGACACTGGAAAACTTCCACGGGGCCGCAGTTCACCTCCGCGTACTCGGACGCGAACGGCACGGCGGGGAGTATTTCCGGGAAGTGGTGCTCCACCTGGAAGGCACCGAACGACCGGTGGAGTTTGGCGCGATCAAGATCCACCTCGACCGTTTCAGCGCGGACGCCCGTGCGCGCATTCTGGAGGAACACTGGCCGCTCGGCCATATCCTGAAGGATTGCGCCGTGCCGTACACCAGCCGACCCCAGGCATTCCTTCGGATCGCGTCGGACGAACTGATCAACCGGGTGCTGGGACTGTCCGGAGCCAACGTGCTTTTTGGCCGGCGCAACACCCTGCTCGACGCGGCGGGACAGCCGTTGGCGGAAATTGTCGAGATCCTGCCGCCGGTCGCCCGGGCCGGTTAACCCGAATCCCGAAGTTGTACCCGCGAAACACGCGAACGGACACGAAAGGGAAAGGAGTTGAAGCACCCCCCTCGGGAAAAAGCTTCTGCGGCTGACTTTCCCTTTCAACCTGAACTCCGAAGCAGAACCCGCGAAACACGCCAGACACCCGAACGGAGCAAGTGTTGAGACCTGTTCGGATGCACATAATTGTGCCGGAGCGCGATGGTCTGGATGTTCCTTGTTTTCGCGTTCTTTTGCGTTTTTAGCGGGGACAACTTCGGAGTAAAAGAAGTAAAGCGCCCCCGCCGGGTTTTGGCGGGCAGGGCAGCATGTCCACCCGCCGCCCCGCACACCCGCCCGGGACAGACACCGGGCCGATGCGGCCCCACACCCGCTCCCCAGGGAGCCGCGCCCGCGCGCTGGGGAGCCACCCACAGGCGCTGAAACGCCTCCCCAAGCCACCGTTGGCGCCATTTCAGCAACCGACGGTGTCATTTCAGCGACCG
>JANNEF010000328.1:0-2311 GCA_031378375.1 Verrucomicrobiota bacterium
CTGCGCGCCGCCCTCCTCGGTCGTGCGGCTGAGGCGGTTGTAGGTCGAGGCGATCCTTTGCGCCCGTGTCGCGTTGGGCAACAGGTCGCCGGCGAGTTGTTCCACCGTGAACCGATCAAACGGGAGGTTCTGGTTGAACGCGGCGATGATGTAATCCCGATACGGCCAGACGCTGCGATAGTTGTCCGCGTGAAAACCATCCGTGTCCGCGTAGCGCACCAGGTCCAGCCAGTGCATCGCCATGCGCTCGCCGTAATGCGGCGACGCAAGCAACCGCTCCACCAGGCGCTCATAAGCCTGCGGTGTCTTGTCCTGCGTGAAGGAGGCGACTTCCTCCGGCGTCGGCGGCAAGCCAGTGAGGTCGAAGCTCAGGCGGCGAATCAACGTCCGCCGGTCCGCTTCGCGGGAGGGACGCAAGCCTTCCTGCTCCAATTGTGCGCGGATAAAGGCGTCAATGAGATTCGAGTAATCAGTATTCGGAGAGCCAGTGTGCGCCGCATCGGACTTCCTTCCACTGATTACTGACCTACTGATTACTGTTTTACTGAACTCCGGCACCGCCGGTCGCATGGGCGGCTGATACGCCCAATGCCCCTCCCACTTCGCGCCTTGTTCGATCCATTTCTTGATCAGCGCGACGTCTCGCGGCGAGAGCGTCTTGCCCGAGGCCGGGTCCGGCATCCGGTCATCCGCGTCGCTCGTCGTGATGCGGCGGAACAATTCGCTTTGCGCCGGCTGGCCGGCCACGACGGGGCGGTTGCCGTCGAGGTCGTCGAACAAACCCTCCCGCGTGTCCAGCCGCAGTTTGGCCTTGCGCTTGTTCTTGTCCGGCCCGTGACACGCGTAACAGTTGTCGGAAAGGATGGGGCGGATGTCACGGTTGAACCGGACCTTGTCGGGCAATGAGACGGAGGACGCCGCGCGCGCGTCCAGGCCGGCCAACACGCAGAGCATCGCCACCATGCGAACGGGAAGACAGAATTGCATAGCTGATTTCGACTACTCTTTACCGCGTAGGCGGCGGAGAAAAGGAAAATTCGCCGAACAACTCGCGCCGATGGGCAGGGGACGTGTTTCTCATCGGCGGCGGCGCGGCGGGGCTTGGGGATAACCAATCCTGCCGCTCCTCCCACCGGCGCGCGAACAGGAAAACAAACAGCCCCCGTCCGCTGCTCGCGGACGGGGGCCGTGCGATTTGCTCGCCGGGCGAACGGCGGCCTTACGACGCCATCTTCACCGCCGGATCGCTCCAACCGCTGAGACCGGCGGCACCCACCGCGCGGACGTGAAACCAATACTTCGTGCCGCTCGTCAGATTGGCCGCCACGCAACTCACGCGCGTGCTCACCGCCACCGGTGTCCATGGCCCGTCCGGGTTTGTGGCACATTCGACGATGTAACTCTTGGCGCCATGCACGCGGCTCCATTTGAGGTTGACCTGGCCTTCGTGGCTGGCCGGGCTGCCGCGCAAGTTTTGCGGCGCGGACAACGGGCCAACGGGCGTCCGTTCGTCCGCCACGTCGAAGCCGGCCAGTTGAATGAGCGATTCATCACCCTTGGCGATGTTCTCCACGTAGGAGCCAAGCTGCGTGAGATGCCCGTCCAGCGCGAGTTCGTCCGTCTTCAGCGCGGCGCGTTCCGAGTCCAGGCTGATTTGCAGCGCGGAGATCGCCTTGAGGCGCGCGTCCAGGTTGGCCCTGGCCGTGTTCACCGTCGTCAACGCCGGGTTGGGCGAGGCGAAGGTTGTGGCTGCGCCCGCGATGGCCGTGGAGACCTTGAGGGCGTATTTGACTTTGTCTTCGGGCGTCAGACCGCTGAGGCCCAGGATTAATGATTTTTTCATAAGGATACTTACCGATGCGGTGAAATGCTGAACCGTTTTCCGGGACCAACCCCGCCGGAACACCGGCGAACCAGATTGGCCCGCTGCGAAAACCCCTCGCAACGCACCGCGCAGCCGAAGCTGCTACTGGATCAATCGGCAGCTTTTGGAAAAACTTTGCACTGATTTTTTTGAAGTGACCGAAAAAAAGTGGGATCGCTTCATTCCCACAGGGGCATTGGAACCACGCCCCTTTCTCCGGGCCTCCCGATCCATCAACCATCCACTCCCCGCCTAACAACCAACAGCCCCTCACGGCTCCGGCAACGCGCGGTAAAACCGATACGGATAATACCAACTACGTTAATTGGCTGGTAGAAGTTAAGCGGCGGGGATAGCCTTTGGGCATGGCCAGACCCCGAGCAAAATTAGATCGTTGCGGTGAGGCGGACCTCGTCACCCGCCGCCTCCACACCGAACCTCCCGGAG
>JANNEF010000329.1:0-8216 GCA_031378375.1 Verrucomicrobiota bacterium
CTCCGGGAGGTTCGGTGTGGAGGCGGCGGGTGACGAGGTCCGCCTCACCGCAACGATCTAATTTTGCTCGGGGTCTGGCCATGCCCAAAGGCTATCCCCGCCGCTTAACTTCTACCAGCCAATTAACGTAGTTGGTATTAAAGGCGCTGTTCAAGGCAACAGGACTGTAGAGGAATCGCCCAGCGCGCGTGCTTTCAAAGCTCTCCTTCGTTTTGTACTCCCGCTCGTCGATGGCTGTGATCGCCCTTCGAACCTCGTCGAGAAGATGCGGGTAGCGTTCTGAAACGACAGTTTCGCCGTTATTGAAAGAGTAAATCGCTGCCAGCCTCATTTGCTTTCCTTTCGTGCCATTCCTTGGGGAATTGGCTGACCTTTTCGCGACCCGTCGGCTGGTGAACTGGTTTGCCGAGCGGCCGGTAAGGAAGTTCTCCAGACAACAATTTGCCGATGCGGATTTTCGCTTCGTCGATATAGTTCTGCTCTTTGTCGATCCCCATCGCCTTTCGGCGATGACGGAGCGCGCCTAGCAGTGCGGAACCCACTCCGGTAAATGGGTCGAGCACCCAGTCGTCTTCGTTGGTCAGCGCCAAAACGCATCGTTCAACGAGTTCGATGGGGAACTGACACGGGTGGAGCGTCTTCTCAGGGTGGTTAGCTTTGACGTTCGGGATATTCCACAATCCGGTTTCCCATTCTTGAACCATGAGTTTCCAAACATCCGACGGATTCTTTCCGAGTGGATTGCCGCTCGGCTGTCCCTTCTTCGGCCCTTGGAAGTGGGTCTTTCCCGGATATTTCGAGGGGACGCGGACGGGGTCCAGGTTGAACGTGTAGTCGTCGCCGTTGGTGAACCACAGCATGGTTTCGTAACGCCCGGAAAAGCGCACGGAACAATGCAAGCCATGCTCGAAGTACCAGACGAGACGGTTGCGCAACTTGAGTCCAAGCTTCTTGAAAAGCGGATAGAAGTAAATATCAAGCGGGAACACCTCTGATTTCTCGACGTAGTTTCCGACCTGCCAGCACAGAGAGCCATTCGTGTGAAGCACGCGAACAAGTTCAGCGAGGATGGGGCGCAACCATTCCAAATAGTTTTCGAGCTTTTGCTGCGTCTCGTATTCTTTGCCGATGTTGTAGGGAGGCGAGGAAATGATCAGCTTCACGGAGGAGTCCGGCAATGCTTTCAACTGTGAGAGCGAATCGCCGTGTAACAGGACAATTCGCGAATCGGGAAGAATCTCGCTGTCGATTCGAGTTTCATGTTCAGCGGCAAACAGCGTGTTCATGCGTGCGAGTGTGGCGGATTGAGGGGCCGGCGGCAAGCGGCGGTTACGTTCAGCGCGGCGTTCATCCTCGGCCACTGCGATGCCTTCGCTGAGAGAAGAAGGTCTGCGATCAATCCGCAGGCGGCACGGGTCTGTCAATCACCGCACCCCCGGAGCGATCAGGCTACGGCGCAGTCATCGTCCCCGACGGCTATTGGCGGATGCTGCCGTCGGACGAGTCCATCTGGGCGAGCGTTTCAATGCGCCGGATGTAAGCGTGTGGCTTGGCCTCAAACACCTCGGTACACAACGGGCAACACAGCGCCACCATCCACTGGCCCTGTTTGATGCGGGCAAACCACTTGCCGCCCGTGATGGCTTTCTGGCACACGGCACATTGGACAAACTCGCACTCCAGGTTGCTGGCGTCGTATTGGTTCATTTGCGGTGGCCCTGGTGTGGCAGCGGCCTTCCTACTGGCCCGCTGCCACAAGTGTTCGCTGGCTGATCCCCACCGCCCCGGCGCGCCGCTGGGAAAGCGGCGACGGGCTGCCGGTTACTTGTCATCCATGGGTTTCTTGAGCGAGCAGCAGAAGGCGTCTTTGGAACCGCACTTCTGGCACACATGCACGATCACGTCCTTGGCGGCCTTGCCGCGACCTTCAGTCTTGATCGCCGTGGTGCATCCGGGGCAGAGGTGTTTCACCGCCGTGATGGAAGTCGGGTCCGTCCGCTTGATGGGCGTCACGACATGGGTGACGGTCACGTCTTTGCATTTGGGGCAGCTCATGGCGATCATGTCGCCCGGTTGCAGCGCCTCCAAATCCGCCACCGTCTTGACCGGTTTCATCAGTTGCTGCGCCGCGCCGCGGCTGGAACCCTTGTCCTGAGCCTGAACCGGCAGGCTCGCTCCGACAGCCATCGCTAACACGAGGCTCGTAATGAATGTGACTTTGAGGATGCTGTTGAGGTTTTTCATAGTTTTGCTTGTTTGTTTTTTCTATTCACGACGGAAACTAAGTTTCCGTACCGCTGGTTAATATGACGATGCCCGTTGCGGATGCGCTCGCCGTTTCTTGGTAAGGCCAAACCATTTTTTGTGATGGTCTGTTTGAGTTGTTGGTTTCCGAATGGATATGGCCTGTGGCGCGCATTGGAGTGACTGTGAGAAAAAACGCGGGTTCACACCATGGGGTGTACACCCCATCTCCTCCGTCGGGTCAGTCCTTCAGCGCGGCCTGGCGGGAGCGGCTACGGCTCAGTCATCGTCCCCGACGACGGTGATGGCCCATTCGGGATACGGCACGGACGGACCTTTCATCGCGCGCCACAGGATGCGGTTGAAGACGTCCTCGGGGCAGCGGTCCGGTTGGTCGAGGTTCATGCGCGCGGACATGATCGCGTCTTGGCGCAGGATGCGGTTGGTCACCTTCTTCGGCTCCGGGTTCATCTGGTCGAGCGGATACGTGTTGGGCACGCTGTCAAACGGCGTGAGGTCGGCGGTGGCGGTGAAGCAATCGAACATCGGCGTGGCGGTGGCGTCCATCTGGTTCATCGGCGGCAGGCCGAGCATGAGTTCCATCGTGCGCAGGAGGCTCGTCTGATTATACTGGGTGCTGATGGTCTGCCGGCGTTTGGTGTAGGGACTGGCGACGTAGCAGGTCGTGCGGTAGCCGCTCACATGATCCCAGCCGGCCTGCGGGTCGTCCTCGATGGCTAGGATGCAGGTCTCCGGCCAGAACTTGCTGTGGCTGACGGCTTCGACGACGCGCCCGAAGGCGAGGTCGTTGTCCGCGACTTGCGCGCCAGGGTTGGGCACTTTGCCCTTGGTGCCGCCGGTGTGGTCGTTGGGGAGAAAGAGGATGATGAAGTTGGGGAAGCCGCCGTTGGTCTCGAAGGCGCGCAGTTCCTTGATGAACACGTCGGCGCGGGCCACATCCGGCACATACAAATCCCAGCCCACGGTGTTCGTGCAACTGTAACGGCGCAGCGTCTCGATGCCGGGACGGGACGCGAGCCGCGTGGCGTTGGTGCCCAGGTCATTGGTGCCGGCATTGAAGTCGTTCCAATATTCGATCCAGCGCGGCTTGTCCTTTTGGCCGGTTTTGTGTTTCCAGCCGGCGTCGGAAATCATCCACTCGCCGTAGTTGCGAAAGGTTTTGCCGTGGGCGAGGGCGTTGTCCCAGATGAACCCGGAGGACGCCCACGCCAGCGCGTCCATGCCGTCCTCGACCTTGCCGCCGGGATAGCTGCGCGGGAAGTTGGCGGTGACCTGGCGTTCCATGTAGCTGTTGGCGATGGCGCTGTCGGTCCATTGATGGCCGTCGGCGCTCTGCACACCGGAGCAGTAGGTGTTGTCGAGCAGGACGAACTCGCGCGCGAGCTTGTGCTGGTTTGGGGTGTACTTGAGGCCGAAGGTGCAGAGGTTGGTGTCGCCGTTGCCTTCGGGCATGTCGCCCAGGACCTGATCGTAAGTGCGGTTCTCCTTGATCACGTAGATGACGTGCTTGAACACACTCGGCTCGCCGACCCGCTCGGGCACCGGGCGGGCCGGTTGGTCCGGGCGCGCGGGCAGCCGCGCCTCGGCCAGCCGCTCATGGCGCATGTTTTGCAGGGCCTGCATGGTCATGTGCGCCAGTTCCCGGGTGGACGGCACGGGCACCAGCGAGACGGTGCCGAAGAAATCCTTGGTGGCGAGTTTGATCTTGTCGCCCGGCTTGAAGTCCCGGAGCGCGCCGGCACCCTTGATGTTGGCGACGCAAATGGTCTTGCGCCCGGCGTGGTAGGCGATGGCACCCGGAAACCAGCCGACGGGGATCAGCCCGATCACCTTCGACTCGCGGTCGCCGGGATCAAACTGGACGACGGCGACGGCGTTCTGCGTGCCGTTGCAAACGTAAAGGCGCTGGCCGTTGCGGTCGAAGGCCAGGGCATTCGGTTGCGCGCCGAAAAGGTCCGCCGGCGTCTGGCGCGTCCAGATTTTTTCAACGACAGCATCGGTGGCGGTGTCAATCACACTCAGCGTGTCGCTGCCGGTGTTGGCGACCACGACGTATTTCTTGTCCGGGGAAACCGCCAGCGCCGAGGCGTGCAACTCGACCATGATTTCCTTCACCACGTTGCTGGCGGCGAGGTTAATCACCGTGACAGAGCCTTCGCTCGTGAGGTAGCGCAAGGGTCCACGCGCACCTTGGTGCCCTTGCCGGCGGGCGCCGCGAGATCGTTGGTGCCGGGCTGGCGTCCGCCCATGTTGCTCACGTAGGCCTTCCCACCGACGAGCGCCACATCGTAGGGCGCGACGCCCGTGTCCCAGGAGCGGAGCGCCTTGCCGGTCTGCGCCTCGAGTTCATGGAGCTTGTTGCCAAGATTGCCGACGACGTAAAGATTCCGCCCATCCGCCGACACGGCGAGGCCAGTGGGAATCTCCTTCCGCTGCTTGGGCGCGCGCGCATCCGGCACGGGCAGCGCGGAGGCGGTGCCCACGGTGTTGTTTCTGTCCACGGGGAACATGCGCAGGCTGCCGCCCGCAGTGGCGAGGTAGATGCGCCGTCCGTCCGGCGAAAACGTCAGCCCGGTGAAACTGAGGTGCGCGCTGGGCGCATTGCTCCGGCTGCCGCGCGCGGGGGGAGCCTGCACCTCGGGGGAGGCGGCGGGATCTTCGGCCTCCTTCGCCTTCGCCGCCTCGACCTTGGCCTCCGTCCGGTTGGTGGAAAGCGACACGCGCTGGCGGATAAGCCCGGTGGCGGCGTCCATGACGATGAGGCTGTTCGTCCTGCCGGAAGTGACCAGCAGCTTGCCGTCGGGACTGAGCGCGAGCGCCTGCGGACGCAGCCCGGGCAGATCCACCTGCAGCCCGGCCGGCGTCAACGCCTGGCCCGTGGGCGTGAGGTAGAAATTCTTGGCCACCCGCCCGACGGCATCGGCGCGCGGCACCACTTGGAGTGGCGCTTTGAGCGGTGCTTTGAGCGGTGGTTCCTTCGCGCAGAGGCTAAGTGCGCAACCAATGACGACGATACCCGCGACGACCAAGCCCGGTCGGTGGCGGCTCAAGAAGTGATTCATTGGCGCCAAGCTTGGCGTAACCGCGTCGCTGTGGTCAACTCCGTGCCGAGGTTCCGCACCCGATCAGGGGAGACCGGGTGGCGTTGCCGGTCGGGGAAACTTCCGACGAAATGGCTGGAATAAGTTTGCGAAGCTGGTCTGCTGGGCGCGTTATTTTCAAAATCGAAACAGCGAAATGTTCATGAACCTCACCCACACTTCACTCTGGCGTCGCGGATTTGCTTTCGCCGCGCTCACGCTCGTCACGTTGCATGTCGCCGGCTGCGGTCCGGCCAAAACGGAGAAAACCACCGCCGCGCCCGACGCGAAGACCGCCGCCCCGGTGGCGGTGACGAAAGCCGCGCCACCCCAGGCGACGGAGAACGAGGCGGACATGCTCGCCGCGCTCGCCGAAAACGCGGCGCCCTTGACCGAGGGCGACAAGGCGTGGCGCGAGGTGCAGCAGGCGATGCGTCCGCCGGGCTATCCGCCGGAGTGGCGCGAGAAAGAGCCGACCAAGGAGGAGGTCGCGGCGTTTGAACAGAAGAATGGCGAGATGGCCGGCGCGGCGGCGGACAAGTTGAAGGATTTTTACACGCGCTTCCCCAAGCACGACCACGCCGAGGACGCGCGCAAACAGGAGCAGGGTTTGTTGAACGCGGCCGTGCAGTTGGGCGCAACGAACCGGCTGGCGCGCCTGCAGGAACTGGAGGCCGAGCGGCTCAAGGATCCGAATCTGCCGGAGGACGACCGGCTGGAGTTGCGCGTGCAGCAGTTGCAGCGCGCGGCGTTTCAGAAGAAGGGCGACGGCATCAGCGCCGCGCTCACGGAGATGGAGCGGGGCGTGCGCGTGTTGCAGAAGGAATTTCCCAAGCGCGCCGAGATCGGCGCGCTGTTGCTCTCCGTCGCGCAGGGCTGGGCGGACGAAGGCAACGCGGAGAAAGGCCGTGCGCTAGCCGGGGAACTCGCCGACGGCAGCACCGACGAGGAGACGAAAGAGTCGGCGAAAGCGTTGGTCAAGAAACTGGACCGCGTCGGCAAACCGCTGGCGTTGAAATTCGCGGCGATGGACGGGCGCGAAGTGGACTTGCAGAAGTTGAAGGGCAAAGTGGTGCTGGTGGATTTCTGGGCGACATGGTGCGGGCCGTGCATCAAGGAACTGCCGGCGGTTAAGGCCGCCTACGAGAAGCTGAACGCGAAGGGGTTTGAGATCGTCGGCATCAGTTTCGATCAGGACAAGGCGGCTTTGGAGAAGCTGGTCGCCAAGGAGAAGATGCCGTGGCCGCAATATTTCGAGGGTGGCGAGAAGGGCAACAAGTTTGGCGAGGAGTTCAACATCAGCGGCATCCCCACGATGTGGCTGGTGGACAAGCAGGGGGTGCTGCGTGATTTGAACGGGCGCGAAAAACTGACGGAGAAGGTGGAGAAGTTGCTCGCGGAAAAATAGGCGGACGCCCGCACCCGCCGGACATACCCGCTTGTCACGCCCGGCGGAGTGCGGCTTAATCGCGGTTGATGATGGACTGGCTCACGCAACTATTCTGGCACCACGACAAGTTTCTCGGCGTGGAGTGGCACTTCTGGAAGGTGATCGGGTGGGCGGGCAACGTGCTGTTTTCCTCCCGCTTCTTCGTGCAGTGGTGGGCCACGGAGAAACACAAGCGCGTCGTGGTGCCGACGGCGTTTTGGTGGCTGAGTCTGGCGGGCTCGGGCTGCCTGCTGGCCTACGGGTTGTGGCGGCAGGATTCGGTTTTCATCTTCGCCTACGTCTTCACCTGGATTCCCTACGTCCGCAATTTGATCATCAACCGGCGCGCGGTGCGGGCGCAATGGGATTGCCGGAGTTGCGGCGCGGTCGGGCCGGCGGGGGCAAAATTTTGTCCGCAGTGCGGAGTGGCGCTCGGGCTTGTTGAGCCGGCGCAGCCTTGAAGCCGCCCGGCGGAAAACTACTTGGGCTTGGCGGCGGGTGCGCGAGCCGGGGCCGGCGCGACCGGCGCGGGCGGATGGGAGACGTTTGCCGCGAAATAGTGGAACAGCCCGTTGCGATACTTTTCCAGGATCGGTTGGAAGTCGCGATGCACGGCGGCGAAACCCTGCAATTGGCGGACAAAATTCCCGATTAACGGTTCGCTGTTTTTCTGGTAGTCCGAGGCCAGCTTGCCCACGAGTGGCCGCTGCTCCTCCAACTGGTGGCGCACGATCCGTGTTTGTTTGCCGATGAACAGGCTCACCCCCAGCGCCATCACGATGAGCGCCGTAAGCGTCGCCAGCAGCAGCGTGTGCAATGTCTGGTACTGTCCGTACAAAATCTCCTGCTCGTCGCGCAACTCCTCCATCGTGAGCGGAGTCGGGGCCGGTGCGGGGATCAATTCGCCCTGGGGGTCCGTTGAATCCATAAATTATTTCGTGGCGGGCCGGGGCGGCAAAGCGGCGGGCGCGCCGCTGCCCGGGGCCTTGGGTTTCAAGTCGAACTGTTGCAGGATGGGTTCGATGGCCGGATTGCGTTTGCCGTATTCCACCGCTTCCTGTGCCAGCGCCTGCACGGCCGAGCGGGTGTTGTTGATGAACGCGTACTGCTGCTGCAACCGCTGAAGCTCGCGCACGGAAAAAAAGTAACGCACCGAAAGCCACGCGGTCAGCACCGCGCACATGAACAGGGTGGTCGCCAGCACGGCGCCCAAGTGTTTCGTCATAGCTGACGGCGACTCTATTGATTTGAGATCGCTTGTCCAATTCGTTTTTGACTGTGGCGAACCGTTCCTGCCGCGCCGTATTGACTCACGGCTAAATGTTACCGGCGGCGGGGGACCGTCAGGTCTTCGTTGACTCACGATCCAGGTTACCCAGGGCAGTGAAGAATTTCTTGAGCTTGGCCTCAATGCTTTTCTTCAAGGCAAACGGATCCAGCGT
>JANNEF010000331.1:0-22901 GCA_031378375.1 Verrucomicrobiota bacterium
AAGAGCGTGTATGGAAATGTGGGGCGGACATCCTGTCCGCCGGTTCTGGCGGCATCCTGCCGCCAGTTTCAAGCACGCGCCCTTGGCAACACGGGGCAGGATGCCCCGTGAACCGTCAGGCTGGAAGCCTGACCCACATTCTCATACACGCTGTAAGGCCGCGCGCCGTGCGCCTCGGAGCAGACTCGCTCGCGGGCCACCTCGGAGCGGACTCGCTCGCGGGCTACCTCGGAGTTCGGGCTGATTTTGCTGATAATCAGCGCAAGCGGCGCAAAGTTTCCGGCGCGCGGGCCTCCGGCCCGCTTACGATGTCCGCAACTGGTACAAGCGGAACCCTCGCATTGTCGGGTGCGCCAGGCGGGCCGGAGGCCCGCGCGCCATTTGGATTGCCGCCGGTCAAGGGATGCCAAACTTCACCGCCACGCTTCACAGCCCGCGCAGGAACTTCTTCACGTCGTCATGGCTGCCCGCCAGGTGAAAGGTGAGGTTGTCCGTTTCAGCCCGGAAGATCAGGCGGATGTCCAGCCCGGCGCGACATTCAAACCAGTGGCCGCGCAACTTGCGGACACCCAGGCCGGCATGGGCGTGGGGCTGGCCGAAGCCCTCCAGAATGGCATCCAGCGCGGCTTGAATCCGGTCCAGGTCCGCGCCCCGGTAGCGCCGCGCCGTGCGGCGGAAGCGAGGCGAAAGTTCAATCTGCACGGAGGGCGTCGCGGAGGTTGCCGGTGTACCGCTTCACCTTGCCCTTGCGCCGGTCTTGTTTGATCTCCCGTTCGGCGGCCCGGAGGGCGCGACCGGCCTGTTTGCCGTTCACGCCGTATTCCATCAGCGCGTAATCCTCGGAGTACACCTCGACGGGGCGGAGGGCGACGATCTTGCCCTCCCACACGAGGCCAATGTCCTCGCCGCGCAACGCCTTTTCCAGCCAGGCACCCAGCTTGGGCCGGGCTTCGGACACCGTGAGTGTTTTCATGGTGTCATTTTAACGTCATCCGGCGACACAACGCAAGCGCGTTTGGAGGGCGTCTCGGAGGCGGGGCGAAACCGGGAGACGCGCAGAGCGGCGGAGTCGCGCTCCGATGAGATTCAATCGTCCCGCCGAAACCGGAATCTCCCGCCAAAAAATGCTGTCTCGCCATCCGGTGTCTGGAAATATTTGCCCGTCGAGTGCGCAACAACCGCAAAGAATACATAGCCCGACTGAACGAAAAGCAGTCGAGCTTCCCCGGTTGGGTGAAAAACCACCCTGCCTTAACTCCTGTTCTCTTTGAGTTCTCTGCGTGCTTTGCGGTCCAACCGCTCTTTTCAGTTTGAAGTTGTTCCTCCAAACTCATCCGCTCAACCCCGGCACGCTGCGACATGGCGAAACGCTGTTTGCGCGACGACCCTCGCAAGCGGCTTCCGCACGCGCCGGAAACCGTTCACGATCACGCAACGGAAGAGCGGGTCTGGGCTTCCTGCCGCCAAGACCCGGTATCCGCAATCAGCGGAAGATGTTGACGTGATCGTGACAGATAGTTTGCAACCCACCGCTCGTCGTGTTTTCCAACTCGAAGATGTAGAAGTAAGTCCCTTCGACAACGGGTTCGTTACCGTTATCTTCGTTACCGTTCCAGTACGGAATCGTGCAATTTGTAAAGCCGTTACAATCGGTCTCGTCCTTCAAAACGACGCGCCGGGTCCCCCAGCGACTAAACGCCTGAAAACGATACCGGAATGCGTTGTAGGCGGGTTTGTAGTCTGGAGGCTTTGACGTGTCTCGTGCGTACCAATAATCGTTGACTCCATCACCATTCGGCGTGAAGACATTCGGGCACACGATGGACGGAAACGGGCCAGAGGGCAAGAAAGCAGTGTCTAACGAGATGGTTGCGAGATGCGTGTTGCAGGGCGTGGAGAGCACCACAAAGTAAAAACCTCCCGCTGTGGGTTTGACATCAATGGTAAACGACCGCGCTCCCGTGTTCCACAAAAAGCTGATTGGCCAGATGTACTGCCACTTCCCAAATCCGGGGAGGTTTGTTTCAAAGCAGGTTGGGCATTTATGGCGCGTCCAAATTGGCGTGAGCCTCATAAGCCCAGATTTCCCCACCGGTTCGGCAAATAGTTGAACATCAAAATCTCCCAAAACCTTGACATGCGTCCTTCGGGTGGCGACACATCCATTGGTGGCGGTGGCCTTGAGGATGTAAATTATGTCACAATTGGTAACCGTCACGGTCGGGTTCGCAATGGTGCTGGTGAAGCCGGATGGAATGGAAGACCACATGTATTGCACTCCAGGCTCGGGTCCATTCGTTGGTCCCAACGTCACTTGGTTTGAGTCGCAGCAACAGAGGAAGATGTTTTTGGCCATGTCCAAGCGGGGGCCACATCTTACGTGAAGGAGCTTGACTGTTTCCTTCCAAGCAACACACGAGTTTCGCGCGGCCAGCTTGACGCGATAATAACGGTCGCATTGCAGCGGGCCAAACGTGCTATTCTTCAACCAATCGGTGAGGTTGAACGGGCCGGCCTGACCCACGAACCATTCGGACAATTCGGTCCACGGTTTGCGGCCCCAATAAGCGTCGGACTCTTCGATGGCCCAGAGATATTCGAGTTCCCCTTCGGTGGCGCTGCCATCTACTTGCAGGTCCTCTCCTTCACAGATGGAGGATTGCATGTTGAACCTCACCTGTAGCGAGTCATCGGGTGCTTGACAAACGGCGTCAATATAGGCGTAGCCAAAATCTCCACCCTTGCTACAGTCCGCAGTCTCGAACTCAATGGTTACGGTTCTGCCCATACAAGCAGACAGGTCGATGACCTCCGAGCAGTCCCAATCCCTGTAAACGAGTGGGTTAAATATCGGTTTTATAGAACACGGATGAGGGGCATTGAGCGGAAGTGTTACCGGCGTGAAGTATTTCGTATTATTTTTATCTGCCACTAGTTTGAGTTCCTTGATCGGCTTTCCCTTCAAAGCAGGGGTTCCTTGATACATGCGGTACGTAAAATACGGTTGCTCCGCCGGCAAATGACCATCGGTGTGAGGGGGAGGCGGAGGGTTCTCAAGCACCAAGGCATAACTAAATGTGAACAGCCGGTTCTCAGGGGTAACTGTGAAAGTGAAGGCCAGTCTTTCCCCCTGCTTTCCGATGCAGCCGTTACCCAACCGAGCCGAGTAATTGCCGCGAAACGTCACAGGCAGAAGAATTCCTGCTGATTCGAGAAGCGGGTCGTAATTTCCTGCTGTCATTCTCAGATGACGATCGTCCTGCTCGAACGGCGGCGTGAACACTTCCGTCTGCCCTGGATTTTCGGAGGTGCCATTCCAGCGGCGCCAGCCGGTAAGGTCTCCCATTTCGAAGCCCCCGTTGGTGCAGCCGGCCGGCTCGACCGACGACAACCGATAAAATGCCTGGGCAGCGACCGTGGTTACGTTGGCATGGACCACCGGCCCGTTGGTGATCATTACGAAGGTGACATTGGACCATTGGACCGACACCGGGCTCTCGGCACACTGCAACTGATAAAAGTCCACGGCAGCCAATGGCCACGACAAATCGAGGACGCCCCCGGCTGATTGCAGCACCATGCCCGGCGCATCGTAGAGCGTCTTCATGCCGGGCACCACCGAACTCGCATAATCCACGAAGGCAAACGTGAAGTCCGTGTCCCGCAGGGGCGCATTCGGATTGAACCCGGACGGGCTGGGTATGGCCTCGCGCGCATAGATGCGAAAGACGCCATTCGAGTACGTACTCGTCAACAACCGGCGCGCGGATGAGCCGGGGGAGTAGGACGAGGCAGGAAGCGGGTTGAGCAGCAACTGGCCCATCGGCCCGCTTTTGCCGGTCAGCTCCATTTCGTACACGCCGGGTGAAATACGCCCGACAACGAATTCGCCATGCTCCGCCAGGACCTGGCCAGATCCACCGAAAACTTCGCCTGCGGTCAGGTTGGGCGTGTTGAACGGCACAAACATGCACTCTATGGGCGACGCATCCGGCGATCTCAGCAATGGTCCGCCTTCGGTCTGCACCTCAGTACCAACATTGGAATCGGCGCTGAAGGACTCAATTTCCCACCCTTCCGCTGTTCGTTTGGCACTGCCGATCCGAGTCACCGGGTCCGAACTCGATGACTGAACGAAAAGGTAGCCATTGGTCGGGTGAATGGGCGAGTTGCTGAGAGAAAGTGTTGCACGTCCTTCCAGTTCGCCAAATTCATCGTTGACCCAGGAAACCAGATTGGTGCGCAGCACCAGCAAGGGAAAGAGGGTGGGGCGACGCCCCAAGTCCGGGTGGTTCGTCGTGATGATGGTGGACAGCGTGAGGTTCCAGCTTTGATTGGAAATGCTGTTTGACGGCAAGACAATGACGTTGAAAGAACAGGTGTGAATGACCTGGCCGGTCACGAGCAACTGGCAATTAACCATGTTGATGCCGACAAGGAACAAGGCCCCGGAAGGCGGCGTGCATGTGACGACGTGGTTGGTGTCCGGCAAACCGGTCCCCTGCACCGAATAGCGGATCGGAACACCCACCGGGCTGGCTGAATAAACCGTCGCGTCGCCCGGACAAAGCAGCGAGGGTGAGGCGATCACTGTGAGCGTGGCCACCGTGCTGGTCACCGAGCCGTAAGGGTTGCTGACGATGACGAAATAGTTGCCGGCGTGGAATGGCTGGGCGTTGGGGAGTGCAATTAAGTCTAATTCGGCAGGCGGCCATTCAAGGATGTTGGCAGGTGGATCACTGCGCCAACTGTAGGACAGCGGCGGCGTGCCGGTGGCGGTCACTGTGAACGTGGCGCTCTGACCTTGGGTGACGGTCAGACTTTGGGGTTGCTGGGTGATGACGGGCGGCGTCAGGATTGTGAGCGTGGCCACCGTGCTGGTCACCGAGCCGTAAGGGTTGCTGACGATGACGAAATAGTTGCCGGCGTGGAATGGCTGGGCGTTGGGGAGTGCTATTAAGTCTAATTCGGCAGGCGGCCATTCAAGGATGTTGGCAGGTGGATCACTGCGCCAACTGTAGGACAGCGGCGGCGGGCCGATGGCCACCACCGTCAACATGGCGCTCTGGCCTTGCGTGACGATCAGGCTTTGCGGCTGCTGGGTGATGACGGGCGCGCAGGCCGAACGGACCTTGGCCACGAAAGCGTCCCGCCTGCGGGGGTCGCCCGTGCTCACGAGCGTCGGCCCCACAGGCGCAAACGAGAGCGTCTGCGCGAACCATCCGGTGACATAAGCGCAGTCGTTGGAATCCACCGCCACGCCGTAGGCCACGGTGTCCCGCGTGCCGGCCGCGGCCGAGAGCAGCAACTCGCCGTCGGGGCTGAACTTCTTCACGAAAAAGTTCGTGCCGGAGTCGTCGGCGGTGCCGCGGCCATTTTCGAACCCGCACACCCACGGGTTGCCCCGCAGATCCACGGTGAATCCTTGGGACTCACTGCTCGCCGCGTTGCCGCCCACCACGACCCACTGCGGTTCGCCGTCGGCGCGGTACTTGACCAGCAGATAATTGTTGTAGAGGCCGACGGATTGCGCCACCACGTTGCTGCCGAAGATCACCGGATTGCGAAAATAGGCGGTGAAGTACACGTCGCCCGTCGGGCCCATGCCGATGTGCCGCGGCGTCAGCGCAGTGTTGGCTTGCCCGCGGGTGGCGACCCGCGCCCACTGGGCGTCGCCGTTGCGGTTGAACTTCACGACGTACATCGGCCCGTTGTTGGTGAAGGAGAGCGAGCCAAAGCGGCCATTCCCCGTGACGTTGCCAAAGAGCGCAAAGTTGCCGTCCCTGTCCAGGGCCAGGCCCAGTCCCGTCATGGAATTGTCCGCGTTCCCCTGCCAGACATTGAGAAAATCGCCCTGCGGACTGATCCGGGCCACGAAGGCGTCGGACGCACCGACGGCGTTCAAGGTGAAGCCGCCCAGCCGCGCCCCGCGGCCCGCCGTGCCCGACACCAGGAGGTTCCCGTCCGATTCCACCAGGATGGCCGACACGCTGTCCGAGTTGGTTCCGCCGGCCGTGATCGCAAACCGGAAGGCGCCGTCGCCGGTAAAACTGGCGACGTAAAAGTCGCCCGATCCGGCACTGGTCAGGTTCGTGTCGCCAAAGGGCATGGTGCCCGTGAATGTTCCGCACACGAACAGGTTGCCCTGCCGGTCCACCGCCATGCGCAGCGGGTTGTCGTTGTTGGTGCCGCCCTCGCGCCGCACCCACAGCAACTCGCCGGACGATTTGAGCTTGGCCACGAAGATGTCCACCCCGCCTGCGCTCTGTAGGTTCGTGCCGCCGAAATCCGCCTGTCCCTCGAAGTTGCCAGTCACGTAAAGGTCGCCAGTGGGATCCAAGGTGATGGACAGCCCGGCGTCCGGCCCCAGGCCGGAGGTGGGCCAGTCAATGACAGGACCGACATTGGTGCCGCCAAACTGCAAACCCCAGTCGAAGCGGCCGGGGTCGAGCACGACGAACTGCACCTGGCCGGTGGCGCTGTTGCCGTAGGAATCGGTGACGCGGAGGGTGATGGCGTGGCGGCCGGGGCCGACGGGCGTGCCGGCGGGCGGCGTCTGCACATGCGACACAACGGTGGCGTGCAGGCAGTTGTTGAACACATGGAGATCCTCCTCTTCCGTGACGTCCGGCATGAAAGCGAGGCAACTTTCGTTGACACTGGCCGTGAGGGCGGAGGGCATCACCAGCGTCAGGGGCACGACCACGGTCAACGTCGCCGGCTCGCTCACCGCCACGCCCGCCGCGCTGCTCACGATGACGGAGTAAACGCCCGCGTCGGGTGGCTGCGCGTTGCTGAGAGTGAGCGTCGTGTTGGTCTGGCCTGCCAGCGGCAGGTCATCGCGCCGCCATTGATAACTCAACGGCTCCGTGCCCATGGCCGCGACGCTGAAGGTGGCCGTGTCGCAGTTCGTCACCGTCTGGCTCTGCGGCTGCTGGCTGATGACTGGCGGCGTCAGGACTGTGAGCGTGGCCACCGAGCTGGTCACCGAACCGGAGGCATTGCTGACCACAAGGTAGTAATTGCCGGCGTGGGTCGGCTGGGCGTTGGAGAGGCTGATGGAGGGAAGTTCAATTGGCTCCCAATCGATGATGCTGGCCGGCGGGGACCGGTGCCAGACGTAGGACAACGGCGGCGTGCCGGTGGCGGTCACTGTGAACGTGGCGCTCTGGCCTTGCGTGACGGTCAGACTTTGTGGTTGCTGGGTGATCGACGGAAACTCGTCGGGCCACTCCAGAATAAGATTATCGAGCGTGTTGCCGGGATCCGTCCCCGGGCCGTTGTCATCGGCCCAAAGGAGATACGCGTCGCTGCCATCGGGCCAGGGAGTCGCGCTGAAGTTCACGGTGTTGGTCTTGGCCCCCGCCGTCCCGTCGCCGGAAAGGCCGGCGATGGGTTGCCAGCTATTGGCCGCGCCCGTGAGACTGAAATAGACCAGGTGCCCCGGGATGTTTTCGAGCACGGGCATCACAATGCCGAGGTCGTAGGAGATCCGGAGCGATGATTTGGCAACTCCAGAGTTGTTTCGCAGCCGGGCCATCAGTATCGTCATTCGATTGTTGGTGGGGCGAGTGACAATATTCTCGGTAATGCCATCCCACCTCGCCAACTGGAGCGCACCCGGCGGTGAGCCGGCGGCGGTCGGTAAGGAAATGTTGATATCGCTGGCGTCCAGCAACTGGACCTCCGTATCCATTTGAGGTGCGGCAGCGATGTCTCCCGAGCCTCCCGGCACGGAGAGCGTGGACCAGTCGGATGCAAGTGGCTGGTTATCGAATATCAACGGGCCGACACCAGCCGGGCCGACAATAATGGCGGCGTGGATGGACGTGGCAAGAGCCAGAACGGTCAGGACACACAAATGAGTTTTCATGCGAGGTTCAATTTTTGCGGATGGGTGGAGAGGTGACGTGATGGCCGTGCGCTTCATCGGAAGGTTCCAAGGGTAGTTCTTCCACGCAGCCAGTTCCGGCACTGACTCAAACCCTTCGCCGATGGGGACGGCAGATTTATGGGCGCCTGGCCCATCCCGGCTTGCTGCAAAATAGAAATGCAAGTTCTGGATTTCATGGGACCACTTCGCGAGTGGACGTTTCTTCAGGCTGATTCGATTAGAAACTGCGCTTATCGGCGAAAGAAGTCAACCATTCTGTGCAGGCAAATGTTGACGGAGGGCGGTAAGGCCGATACGGTTCCGGCATGATTACGGTCGAAGCCACCGAGACGGGCATGCGGGTGATGATCCCGTCGAATGAAGTGCCGCCAGAGCGGGTGAATGCTTTTGTGGATTGGTTGCGGCTGGAGGCCGTCGCGCGCCAGAGCCGCTTGAGCGAGGCGGACGCGGATCGGCTGGCCGAGGAAATCAAGTCGGACTGGTGGACGAAGAACAAGGACCGGTTCATTCCGCCGGCTGAGTGATGAACGCCCGTTGCGTGGTGGTGGACGCGAACATTGCCTTCAAAGCATTGGCAACCGGACGCGGGGATTTGCGGGATCGGCTGGGGCCGGGCAGCGGCGCGGAGTTTTTCTCGCCGCTCTTCACGAGACTGTAGCAGCCGAGGTAACGAGGCTCTGATTTCATTCCCGCCGGACAAGAGAGTGAGCCTCCTCACGTCGGCTGCTACAAGTTTTGGGAGGAGGAGTTGCTGCAATTGCCGCACCCGTTGGTGAGCCGGCTGGAGTTCGTGACCGAAGCGAACGTCCCGGTGGGCACATGGATGGAGGCGTATCGCTTGTGCAAGGGAGTGGATGAAAAGGATACTCCGTATGTGGCGCTCACGTTGCATCTGAACGGCCGGTTGTGGACGCATGACAGCGAGTTGAAAACGGCGCTCCGAGCGCGGGGCTTTGATCGCTTTTTCGAGTCCTGACGCCGCAGTTCACGATGTGCTGTCCGTCGTAATTGGTGTTGGATTTGACCGCAGAGAACGCAAAGTCAGACGGGCTGATTCTGCCTGGTGAACGGCATCGGTTATTTTCCCGTGGCCAGCAATCCTCCGCTGTTCGCTTTGCGCTCTTTGCGTTCCTTGTGGTAATTCCATTTTGGAGGTCGGGCTGAACGGTGTTCCACAGCACGTCGTGCCGGATGTCATCATGTCCGTGGCTGAGGCGCCCCCTCATGCCTGCCACCGCCGCCAGGGCACGGCGGTTTGGGAGCGCGTCGTCCTTCAATTCGCAGGCTTGTCGCGCGGTCGGTAACACGGTAGCTTGTCCCGCATGAGCGCGACATTGACGATTAATCTGGATGCGGACGTTCTGCAATTTGCAGAACAGGAAGCCCGGTCGCGGCACACCACGCTCCCCGAAGTTGTCGCCCACCAGTTGCGCGTGATGGCCCGCAACTGGCAGGAAAGCAAGGCGGGCAAGACGCCGGTCACGGATGCCTTGCGCGGCGTAGTGAAGCTGCCGCCGGATTTCGACGAACGCACGGCGCTGACGGAGGAATTACGGAAGAAGCATGGCGGCCAGGGATAAAATCTTCCTGGACACCGATGTGGTGCTGGATCATCTCGCCGACCGCCAGCCGTTCGCTGAATACGCTCACCGCCTGTTCGCGCTGGCCGAAACGGGCGAACTCACCGTCGGCGTTTCGTCGCTCTCCTTCAGCAACCTCTATTACATCCTGCGAAAACTGAAAGGGCACGCTGAAGCGCTGGCCTTGCTCGGCAACCTGAAGCGGTTGGTATGCGTTTCCCCAGTGACCGATGCCGAAATCCAGTCCGCGCTTTCGTCGAGCTTCAAGGATTTCGAGGATGCGATTCAATATTTCGCTGCCAAGGCTGAAGGCGGCATCAGCGCCATCGTCACTCGGAACAAGGTTGATTATTCCGCCAGTGAAATTCCAATTCTAACGCCAGAGGAATTTCTTGCGAAGCGCGAACCCGTCGCGGAATGAAGAACCATTTCCAGAACACCTGTGTCCTTTTTTTGGACAGTGCGCCCGGCGGGGCGGGCGGAGTCACGGCGGGGGGAAGAAAATGCCGGGGGAGCGGATTTCCGGCGTAAACACCTTTCCCCAAACCGATTGGCAATGGCGGAAGGGCTTGGAGGGATGTCCAAAATCCTTCCAAGAATTCTTGGACCCTTTTTCGCCTTCCGAAAATCGCTCCAAGAATTCTTGCAGACTTTTTGGGATATAAAAAATCGCTCCAAGAATTCTTGGAGACATTTTTGGCTTCCGAAAATCCTTGCGAGAATTCTTGCAGACATTTTTAGAAGGAAAAAAAGACTCCAAGAATTTTCGCAGCGATTTTCGGGACGGGAAATGGGGCAAAATTTTCCGGGGTGGAGGAGGTATCCGAAACTTTGTGTCTGGGGATAACCGGTTGGGTGCATCTTTTCACCGTGGCTGCGGAGCGCGGCTGTGTCCGCCGAGGACCAGCCGCAGCCGCGCAGCACGGGCGCAGCGGCCAAAGCAAGCCCCGAGCGCCCGCACCGCCCACCCGCTGCGGCTGGTGCTCCGCGCACACAGCCGCGCTCCGGCCGCGACGGTTGGCTTCAACCACGGTGTCCAAATGCGCCCTGCCCGGTTCACCTGGAAGGTTTGCTTCCGACACCGGATTGATTAAATGTCTGGCCGGCATGACGACCACACTGGCTGAACTCAAGCAAATCGGGATAGTCCACGCGCTGCGAAGCTGCCAGCTTTTCATCGGGATTCCCTCGCCGGAGATCAACGCCATCGCGGCGATCACCGCCGCCAAATCCGTGGACCGGGGCAGCTACCTCTTTCACGCTGGTGATCCGGCCCTGGGCTTTTACATCGTGCAGACGGGCGCGATCAACGTGCATCGCGTCAACGCCGCCGGGAAGGAGCAGGTCATCCACGTCTTTCGCGCCGGCGAATCGTTCGCCGAGGGCACGCTGGCCACGGACAAGGGTTATCCCGCCGACGCGCGGGCGGTCGAGGCGTCGCGGGTGCTGCTCGTGCAAAAGGCGGGCATCCTCGCGCTGTTGCGGCGGCAGCCGGAGCTGGCGTTGCGGATGCTCGGTTCGATGAGCGCGCACCTGCGCATCCTCGTCGGACAACTCGAAGACCTGACGCTGAAGGATGTCGAGACGCGCCTGTCCAACTGGCTGGTCAAGCGGTGCCCCAATCCCGCCAGCGAGCAGCCGGCGAAGATCGAACTGTCCATGACGAAGCGGGGCCTGGCGGCGGAGCTGGGCACGGTGAGCGAAACGTTTTCCCGCACGCTCGCCAAGTTCCGCGAGCAGGGCCTCATCACGGTCACGGGCAAGACCGTCACCGTGCTTTGTCCGGCCAGACTCAGCGCGCTGCTGCGAAAGAATCTCGGCGAGTGACGGTGGAGAGGTCTCCGCGCCCGCCGGGGAACGGTTTCAGGGTTTGGCGGGGGCTGGCGGATTCGCCGGGATTGCCGTCGCCTTCCGGCCCCTGGCTCCGGCGGCGGCTGGCTCGGGATCGGTGAACGGAGATTGCTCGAACTTCCGGCCATCGCCGGTCACGCGCGGGTCGTGGGTGTCGTTGAGCATTTTCATCAGGCGTTTCGCCAGATTGTTCTTCTCCACCAGAAACGAGGCCGCGTTCGCGACATTGTTGGTCTGATGCGGATCGTTGCGCAGATCGTAAAGTTCCTCGCCGGAACGTTTGGCGAAGGCGTGGTCGTAGTAACGGCGCAGGCTCGCGTCGCCACGATGGGCGACGAGCCACGCCTTGGTCGGGCTGGCGTCCAGATCGGGGAAGGCGACGCGGGTGTTGGTTTCCAGTTCGCTCGCGGTCGGCGCGCTGGTATCGGTGACAGCGTGGGGTGCGCCCATCGGCCAGCGGTCGGGCGCGAAGTTGCGGATGTAGAGAAACTCCTTCGTGCGCAGGGCGCGCATGGGATAGGGCAAGTTGCCCTCGCGCGCGCTGCCCACGTGCCGCTCACGACCGGTCACCACCCAGGTGCGCGCCGCGTCCACTTGACCCGACTTCTCCGACTTCAACACATCGAGGAAGCTGCGGCCATCCACGCCCGGCGGAGGTTTCACCCCGCCCACTTCCAGGAACGTCGGCGCCAGGTCCATCAGGTTTATGAAGTCGTCAACCACGCGACCGGCCTTGCCGCCCGGCACGCGGGCGACGAGCGCCACGCCGGTGCCGAAGTCGTAGAGGTTGCACTTTCCGCCGGGCACGCCGGGCATGCCGTGATCGCCGCTGACGACGACGATGGTGCGTTCGAGTTCGCCGGATTCCTCCAATCGTTTCAGCAGCGCTCCGACGTAGCTGTCGTAGGCCTGCGCTTCACCGAGATAATCGGCGAGGTCTTCGCGAACCTCCGGCACGTCAGGGAGGAACTTCGGCATCTTGCCGCGCAACGAATCCGGTTCGATGCCCCAGAGTTTTTTGCCCGAGCCTTTGATCCAGGTGCGATGCGTGGTGGTGGGGCCGAACCAGTAGAGCCACGGCTGGCCGGGTTTCCGGTCGGCGAGGAAGGCGTCGAAGTTGCCGCGCACCTGGCTGAGGATTTTCTCGGTCGCGGTGGCGACGGTCATGCCTTCGCTCACCCATTTCGTCACGTTCTCGGAGAAGTTGTTCGCGTCGCGCCCGGCTTTTTCATAGGCGAATCGTTGCATGCCGAACGGCGCGTCGGCGGGCGTGCCGGGACTCCACACCTTGAAGCTTTTGCCGATGTGAAAGCCCGCCTCGCGCAACCGCAACGGGAAGCTGGGGATGTTCGTGTCCCAGACCGCGCCTTGCAGAATGGCGGCTCGACCCGTGTTCCACCAGTAACGGCCGGACAAGAGCGCGCTGCGGCACGGCGTGCAGGAGGGCGCGGGCACGAAGGCATTGCGGAAGAGCACGCCCTCGCGCGCGACGCGGTCGATGTTCGGCGTCTTGATGATGTCATTGGGCGACGGCACGCCATCCACCTTCGCGTAAGCGCCGGCGTAACGGCCCCAGTCATCGGCGAAGCAGAAAAGGATGTTGAAACGGTTGGTCTCCCCGGCGGCAGCGTGGCCGCGGAGGAAAGCAAGCAGCGCAAAGAACGTGCAGTAAAACATTCTCATATCGTGAGGCACGGGTTCAGGGGTGGTAAGGCACGGTGCCCGAGGCATCCACGGTGTAGCCCCATTGCTTGATGTAGTCGGGACCGGGCCGGAAGTCATCGCGTTGTTCGATGAGCTTCTGTTTCAGCAGCGACTCCAGCCTCGCTTGCAGCTTCGTCTGACCAGGCTGGCCGGCCAGGTTGTGGAGTTGATAGGGGTCCGCGTGGTTGTCGTAGAGGAGCCATGGGCCGTTGAGGTCGCGAACGTAGGTGTGCTGTGCGGTCCGCACGGCGCGGTATTCGCGGCCGCCGCGCGGGCGGGTGAATTCGCCGAAGGGCGTGATGCAGCGCAGGAGCGTCGCGCCCCCGGAAGGATCCGCGCCACCGCGCATGGCGCCCGTGAAGTCGAAGCCTTCCACGGATTTCGGAACGGGCTGGCCGCACAGACTCAGGAGCGTGGGCATCACGTCCTCGGTGTTGATGGTCGCGGCGAGGCGCTGCGGCTTGATGCCGAGCGAGCCGGGTAGTCGGAGAAGCATCGGCACGCGGGCGGATTCCTCCCACGGCCTCTGTTTGCGCTGCTGATCCTGCGACCAGAGCATGTCGCCGTGGTCGGAGGAGAAGACGACGATGGTGTTCGTCGCCAGGCCAGTTTCATCCAAGGTGCGGAGGAGGTCGGCGAAGGCATCATCCAGGGCGGTGCAATGTGCGTAATAGCCAGCGAGTTCCTGGCGCGCCTGCGCTCGCACCGATTCCGGGACATTGGGGTGAAGTTGCACTTTCTCGGGCACGTACATCGCGCGGTATTTTGCCGGTGCGGTTTCGTAGGGGTTGTGCGGCGGTCCCCAGGCCAGCCAGAGCAGGAAGGGCTTGTCCGCCTTCGCGCGATCGCGGAGATAAGCCTGCGCGTCGCGGGTCTGGGCGATGGCGTCGTAGCCTTCCCACTTCAATTTCTCCGGGCCGTCGGCGTAGTAGGGCGAGTTGTTGTAGGCGTGGGTGCATTCGAGAACTTTCCAATAGTCGAATCCCTGCCGGCGCTCGCGCGGGATGAACGCGGACCGGCTGCCGTGGCCGTCAATGTGCCACTTGCCGATGCAGCCGGTGTCGTAACCGGCGGCCGTGAGCGCCTTGGGCAAAGTCATGGCGTTCGGGTTCAAGGGGACGTCATTGATGAAGACACCATGAGTCTGCGGGCGCTGTCCGGTGAGCAGCGAGGCGCGTGTGGGGGAACAGACCGGCATGCCCGCCACGGCCTGGGTGAAGTTCACGCACTGGCGCTCGAAGCGGTCCAGATGCGGTGTCTGCACATTCGGGTCGCCCGCGAAACCAAACGCCTGCGCGCGCCACTGGTCGGCGATGACGAAGAGAATGTTGGGCCGGTTGGTGGCGGCGGCAAGCGCACCGGCGCTGGAAACGAGCAGACCTGCAGCAAAGAGGCATGTGGCCGGATTCATGCCATCCATTGAAGCCACAGCCGGCGGCCGATACCAGCGGGAAAACGGAACGACTTCACGCCATCATTTCCGCCGCTCGAATCGCGGCGAACCAGGAGGGACCGGGCTGGTGTGAGGTTCAAAAGTTCACCGCCAGAAAAGCGGTTGCAGAGTTGGAGTGTCCCGCGCCGAAGAGGCTGGCGCTTGGGTGTTGCATCTGAAGTGATGCGGATGTTCAGTGCAGGTCAGTCCCTCCGGGACACAGGGATGCGAGGCCATACGGATGAACTGGTTTCGGGAGTGGAAGGTTACCACCGGCTTCACCCGAGAGCGAGATGATGCGGTTGCCGAAAGTTTGAACCATGAAGAAACAACCCATCCGCACGGCCTGCGGTTGCCCATTGATTTTTTCTTTCGCGCGCTGGTGCAGGAGCCGGCGTCGGCCAAGTTTGACCTCGACCTGTCCCGGTACAGCCGTAGCATCCGGACGATGCAACTGGGGCGCACAACGCACACGCCAGTTTCCAATTCCCGCAGGGTCGTGCGGACGCGGGGGATGGCTGTCATTTGCTGCGGCCAGATGGCGTTTGCCGCGACAGTTCGCTCCTGCGGCGGTTGCCCAGGTTCGTTTTGTCACTCAGCGTGGATCGGTGGACGAGTCGTTACCGCTGCCGAAGATGCGGGCGCGAACACTTCAAAGGTATGAACAATCCAGCCATCACCGCTGAAGAACTCCGAAGGGTGAATCGAGACCTGAGAGTCTCGTTGAAGGAAATCGCTGACTTGAAGGCGGCGCTCGACGAGCACGCCATCGTGGCCATCACCGACCCGCAGGGGAAAATCACCTACGTCAACGACAAGTTCTGTGCGATCTCCAGATACTCGCGCGAGGAATTGATCGGTCAGGATCATCGCCTCATCAATTCCGGCTTTCATCCCAAGGAGTTCATCCGCGATCTGTGGGCGACGATTGCCAGCGGCAAAGTCTGGAAAGGCGAGATCAAAAACAAAGCCAAGGACGGCTCGTCCTACTGGGTGGACACCACCATCGTTCCGTTTCTGAACGAAGAGGGCAAACCGCGCCAGTATGTGGCCATCCGTGCCGACATCACCGAGCGGAAACGCGCGGAGGTGGCGTTCCGTGAAAGTGAAGAACTGTTTGCGAAAGCGTTCCGGCTGAGTCCCGATTGCGTGGCCATTGTGCGACTGGCCGACCGCACAGTCATCCGCGCCAACGAAGCTATCTGCCGGCTTTGGGGCAGCACGCCGGAGGAAGTCATCGGCCAGCCGACGCGCGAATATACGACCTGGCTCAACGCGGCGGAGCGGCTCGCCTTCATGCAAACGCTGGCGGACAAGGGCGAATGTCTGAACTACGAGAACACGTTCCGCCTGACGGACGGGCGGCTGGTGGATTTCAACATCTCCTCGCGCATGATCACCTTCAACGAGGAGTCCTGCGTTTTGAGTGTGATGCGCGACATCACCGAGTACAAGCGGACGAAGCAGGCGCTCGGCGCCTCGGAGTTGCGCTACCGGCGCCTCTTCGAGACGGCGAAGGAAGGCATTCTCATCCTCGATGCCGAGACCGGCATGGTGGTGGATGTGAATCCCTTCCTCATTTCCCTGCTGGGATTCTCGCATGAACAATTTCTCGGCAAGCCGATTTGGAAACTGGGTTTTTTCAAGGACATCGTGGTGAACAAGGAAAACTTCGCGGAACTGAAAGCCAGGGAATACATCCGCTACGAAAACCTGCCGTTGGAAACCTTCGACGGGAAACGGATCGAGGTGGAGTTCATCAGTAGTGTGTATCTGGTCGAGGACACGAAAGTGATTCAGTGTAATGTGCGCGACCAGACCGAGCGCCGGAAGGCGGAGGCAACGCAGCGGGAGAGCGATGGACGCTTCCGACGGATGGTGGAATCCAACATGCAGGGCGTGATCTTTTGGAACAAGTCCGGGGCGATCTCCGGGGCGAACGACGCCTTCCTGGCCATCACGGGCTACACGCGCGCCGACCTGGAAGCCGGGCGCATTGATTGGGTGGCCATGACGCCGCCGGAATACGCCCACCTCGACCGGCACGCGTTGAATGAAATCGCCGCCACAGGAATCTGCACGCCGCTTGAAAAGGAATACCTCCGCAAAGACGGCTCGCGCGTGCCGATTCTGTTGGGCGCGGCCATTTTCGAGGACGGCCCGGACGAGGGCGTGTGCTTCGTAATCGACATCACCGAACGCAAGCGCGCGGAGGAAAAAATTCAGCGGCTCAACGCCGAGTTGGAGCAGCGCGTGACCGAGCGCACCGCGCAACTGCAAACCGCCAACCAGGAGCTGGAGGCGTTCAGCTATTCCGTCTCGCACGACTTGCGCGCGCCGTTGCGGGGCGTTGACGGCTATGTGCGCATGCTCCAGGAGGATTACGGCGACCGGCTCGATGCGGAAGGCAACCGCCTGATCGGGGTGGTGAGCAGCGAGGCCAAGCGCATGGGCCGTTTGATTGACGATCTGCTGGCCTTCTCGCGCATGGGCCGCCAGCAGATGCAGCGCACCCCGGTGGACATGACCGCCCTCGCGCGCGGCGTTTATGAGAATCTCACCGGCGCGCTGCCCGGGGCCACGCCGCGCTTCGAGCTTCAGCGGCTGCCGCCGGCGCGGGGCGACCCCGCCATGCTGCGGCAGGTCTTCGCCAACCTCAATGGAAACGCGGTCAAGTTCAGCCGTCACCAGGCGGCTCCTCTCATCGAAGTCGGCGGTTCGAGCGGCGTCGGCGAGAACACCTATTACGTCAAAGACAACGGGGCCGGCTTTGACGAGCAATACCGCGACAAGCTCTTCGGCGTTTTTCAGCGCCTGCACAGCGAGGAGGAATTTGAAGGCACCGGTGTGGGTCTCGCGCTGGTCCAGCGCGTCATCCACCGCCACGGCGGCAAAGTCTGGGCCGAAGGAAAGACTGGCGCCGGGGCCACCTTCTACTTCACGCTACCGGCAACAAAGGATTACCACCCATGAGCAACAACCACGAAGTCGAAATCCTCCTGGTCGAGGACAGCCCGCGCGATGCCGAGATGACCTTGCGCGCGCTCCGCAAACGCAACCTGGCCAACCACGTCGTCCACGTAAAGGACGGTGAGGAGGCGCTGGACTGGCTGTTCGGCCGCGGTGTCCACGCCGGCCGCGATGCCAGCCATCACCCCAAGGTCGTGCTGCTGGACTTGAAGCTGCCCAAGGTGGACGGCCTCGAGGTGCTGCGCGCCCTCCGCGCCGACGAACGCACGCGGCTCCTGCCCGTGGTGGTGATGACCTCCTCGCAGGAACAGCGCGACGTGATCGAGACTTACAAGCTGGGCGTCAACAGCTACGTCGTAAAGCCGGTGGACTTCGATTCGTTTTCCGCCGCCGTGGCGGAGCTGGGCCACTACTGGCTGCTCGTCAACAAGCAGCCAATGTGACTCGGCGGAAAGGAAGCTTATGAGCAAACCTCTGCGCGTGCTCCTCCTCGAAGACAGCGCCCTGGATGCGGAAGTGGTCATCCGCGAGTTGCGCCGCGCCGGCTTCGAACCGGAATGGAAACGCGTCGAGACCAAGGCGGACTTCCTGGCGGCGCTCGACACGTCTCCCGATCTGATTCTTTCCGATTACGCATTGCCCCACTTCGACGGATTGCGGGCGGCGAAGTTGTTGCGCGAGCGCGGGCTGGACATCCCGTTCATCCTCGTCTCCGGCACGCTGGGGGAGGAAGCCGCCGTGGAGGCCATGAAGCAGGGAGCCAACGATTACCTGCTCAAAGACCGGATCGCGCGGCTCGGCCCCGCCGTCGAGCGTGCGCTGGAGGAGAAACGATTGCGCGACGAGCGCCGGGGCGTGGGGGAAAAGCTGGCCGCAAGCGAGCGCCACCTGCGGGCCATTTTCGAGAACGAGCCGGAATGCGTGAAGCTGCTGGCTGCGGACGGTTCGCTGCTGGAAATAAACCCCGCCGGCCTGCGGATGCTGGAGGCCGATTCGTTGCAGCAGATCGAGCATCACTGCGTCTATCCGCTCGTGGTCGAGGAACATCGCGCGGCCTTCCGGGCGCTCAACGAACGCGTCTTCGCCGGCGAATCCGGCGTGCTCGAATTTGAAATCGTCGGCCTCAAGGGCGGCCGCCGCTGGCTGGAAACCCACGCCAGCCCCCTGCGCGACACGACCGGCAAAGTCACCGCGCTGCTCGGCATCACCCGCGACATCACCGTGCGCAAGCAGGCCGAGGCCATCATCGCCTGTCAGACGCAGGTGCTGGACTTGATCGCGCGCGGCGTGCCGCTGGCGGATACGCTCACGACGATGCTGCAAAGCATGGAGGCGTTCGCGCCGGGGATGATCGGCTCGGTGCTGCTGCTTGATGCCGACCGGCAGCGTTTCCAGTTGGGCGCCGCGCCGGGTCTGCCGGACGCCTTCAATCGCGCGATCGATAACGAACCCATCGGACCAAACGCCGGCTCGTGCGGCACGGCGGCGTTCCGGCGCGAGTTGGTCATCGTCGAGGACATCGCCACCGATCCGCTCTGGACCAATTATCGCGAGCTGGCCCTCGCGCACGGGCTGCGCGCCTGCTGGTCCACGCCCATCTTCGACGAGCAGCGAGAGGTGCTAGGCACGTTCGCGATCTATTACCGCGAGCCGGGCCGGCCCACGACGCTGCACCGGCGGTGCATTGATCTGGCCACGGGCCTGGCCGCCATCGCCATCAGCCGGGAGCGCGGTGAGGCGGCCCTGCGCGCGAGCGAGGCGCGCTTCCGCGCCATCTTCGAGCAGGCCGCCGTGGGTGTGGCGCAGGTCGCGCCGGACGGGCGCTGGCTGGATGTGAACCAGCGCCTCTGCGAGATCGTCGGCTACTCGCGGGAGGAACTGCTGGGCGGCTCCTTTCAGGCCATCACGCATCCCGACGACCTGGAGGCCGACCTCGACTTCGTGCGCCGGATGCTCGCCGCCGAGATCGCCACCTACGCCATGGAAAAGCGTTACCGGCGCAAGGATCACTCCCTCGTCTGGGTTCACCTCACCGTCTCGCTAGTGCGCGGGACTTTGGCCGTGCCGCTCTATTTCATCTCCGTGGTGAAGGACATCAGCGAGCGCAAGCGCGCCGAGGCGGAGGCGGAGCGGCAGCGTGTGGAGTTGCAGCTCATTCTCGACGCGGTGCCGGCGTTGATTTTCTACAAGGACCGCGAGGGCCGGTTCCTCCGCGTCAACCTGGAACTTGCACGGCTCGTGGGCACGCCGCCGGAGGCGTTCGTGGGCAAGACCGACACGGAGATGGGATCGCTCTACGGCGAACGGCACCGCGAGGATGACTTGCGCGTGATGACATCGGGGGAACTTATCCGCCAGTTGGAAGAACCAATTCATACAGTGGACGGCCCGCGCTGGCTGCTCACCAACAAGGTCCCGCATCGCGATGAAACCGGCCGTATCACCGGCATCATCGGTTTCGCGGTGGACATCACCGCGCGCAAATGCGCGGAGGAAGCATTGCATCGACAGCACGCGCTGCTCACCGTCGTGGTCGAAGGCACGAGCGATGCCGTTTTCGCCAAGGATGTTGAAGGCCGCTACCAGATCATCAATGCCGCCGGCGCGCGGGCGCTGGGCAAGACCATGGGCGAGGTGATCGGACGGACGGACGGGGAACTCATCCCGCCGGAGGTGGCGCAACGTTTCCGCGCGACTGACGAGGAGGTCGTCGCCTCCGGGCAGGCGCGGGTGCGGGAGGAGCAGGCCGTGTTGCCCACGGGAATACGCTATTTCCAGGCCAATAAGGCTCCTTGGCGCGACGCGGACGGGCGAATCATCGGCATCATCGGCGTCTCGCGCGACATTACGGAGAGCAAACAGGCGGAGGCGGCCTTGCGCCAGCTCAACGCCGAACTGGAACAACGCGTCGCCGAACGGACCGCCGAGCTGGAGGAGGCCAATCATGAGCTGGATTCCTTCTCCCATTCCGTCTCGCATGATCTGCGCGCGCCCTTGCGGGCAATCTCGGGCTTCGGCCAGTTTCTGAGTGAGGATTGCGCGTCCACCCTCGACGAACGCGGACGTGGCCACCTGCGGAAGATGATGGATGCAGCGACGCGCATGACGACGTTGATTGACGATCTGCTACAGTTCGCCCACGCCTCGCGCTCCGAGTTGAGACGGCGGCCGGTGGACTTGAGCGCGCTGGCGCAGGAGGTGGTGCGTGATTTGCAGCAAGCCGCACCGGAGCGCCGGGTGCAATTCCTCTGCGCGCCCGGTCTGAACGTCAGCGGCGACGCGCGGCTGTTGCGCGTGGTGCTGGTGAACCTGCTGGGCAACGCCTGGAAATACACCGGCAAGGGGGCGGAACCGCGCGTGGAATTTGGGCGGTCGGGCGATGGTGGCGACACCGCGTTCTTCATCCGGGACAACGGCGCGGGCTTCGACATGCAGTACGTGGGCCGCCTGTTCGGCGCGTTCCAGCGGCTGCACTCGATGGCGGAATTCGAGGGCACCGGCGTGGGCCTGGCCACGGTGCAACGCATCATCCATCGGCACGGCGGGAAAATCCGGGCTGAAGCGAAAGTGAACGAAGGCGCGACTTTCTATTTCACGCTGCCGGAGGCGTCATCGTCTGCCAAGCCGCCCGCAGTCATCCCATGATGAACCACTCGTTGACCGTGCGTCATGTGGGTCAGGCTTCCAGCCTGACGGTTCACGGGGCATCCCTGCCCCGTGTTCAGATTCTCCCGTGCGCCCACCGCACTCCCGCACGGGCGGCAAGATGCCGCCCGAACCGTCAGGCAAGGATGCCTGATACCAAGTCCGAAAGAGTTTCGGTAGAATCCGCACGGTGCAGGCTCGCGCACGTTCTCTCCCTCACCCCAGCCCTCTCCCGCTGGGAGAGGGAGAACCTACCTGGCCGCTGCGAACCAAAGGAGCGCCCCCGATGGCACCAGCGCGGCCCGCGGCGCTCCCTCTCCCAGCGGGAGAGGGCTGGGGTGAGGGAGAACGGTTCGCAATTTCTACCGACTCTCTCTGGGCAATGGTATGACCCACACAACATTCACCCGCAGTCATCACCATGAGCATCCCCTTGCGCACCCTCATCCTGGAAGATCAAGCCGCCGACGCCGAGTTGATGGTGCTGCACCTGGAGCGGGCCGGGTTCACGTTGCGCTGGCAGCGGGTGGAGACGGAGCGCGAGTTCATCGCCGCGCTGGGGCCGGAACTGGAACTCATCCTCGCCGATTACCAGTTGCCGCACTACGACGCGCTGCGGGCGCTCGCGCGGGTGCGTGAATGCGGATTGGCTGCACCGTTCCTCATCGTCTCCGCCACCATCGGCGAAGAACTCGCCGTGGCGGCCATGCAGCAGGGCGCGGCGGACTTCGTCATCAAAGACCGCATGGCGCGGCTCGGCCCGGCGGTGCAGCGCGCTCTGGAACAGCGTCGGACGCGCGAAGCACTGCACCACTTCGAGGAACTCTCCCGGCGCATCGTTGCCTCCGCGAACGAACTGGCCCGGGTGACGCCGCATTACGAACAATTGGCCTCCCTGGCCCACCAACTGGCAGCCACGCCGGAGCAGAACGCCGCGGTGGACGCTGCCGATGCGCCGGTGCGGGAATACCTGGAATCCAGGCTGGGCGAACTGCTCGACGCATTCAGCCAGTTCGCCACGCCGCCCGAACCGGCGCTGGCCGACGTGCTGCGCAAGACCGGGCGCATTTCGGTGCTGCTGGCCGCAGTGCAGGAAACCATCGGTGTGCTTGAGCAGACCAAGCGTTCCTTCAAATCGCGCGCCTTGGGCAACCTGCGCGAGCGGCTCGACGCCGTGCTGCGCGCGCAGGGGCCGCGCGGTTGAAGGAGCACGTTGGTAGGTCAGGCTTCCAGCCTGACGTAGAGGGCTGGCGCCCCGCCGCCCGGCAAGGGCTTCGCCTTCGCGATCAAGGTTGGGAATGCGCCGCACCGCCGCAGTCGTTGCGTCACTTCCGCCGGGCGGGACGCCACGGCTCTACGGCAGGCGAGACGCCTGCCGCCACGTCATCGCTCGTGGGCGCTGCCGTGGTGTCAGGCATCCTGCCTGACGTAGAGGGCTGGCGTCCCGCCGCCCGGCAAGGGCTTCGCCTTCGCGATCAAGGTTGGGAATGCGCCACACCGCCGCAGTCGTTGCGTCACATCCGCCGGGCGGAGCCGCCGCGCGACCCGGCAAAAAACTGTCGCCACACGATGTGGCAAACGACGTGCTGAACACGGAATTGCGCGCGGAGCATCCATCACTGGCTGTTCCGGGCAGCTTTCCCGGGCGGACTGGGCAACCAGGTCCGGCAAGTCGAAGGCACAACTGATACCAACTACGTTAATTGGCTGGTAGAAGTTAAGCGGCGGGGATAGCCTTTGGGCATGGCCAGACCCCGAGCAAAATTAGATCGTTGCGGTGAGGCGGACCTCGTCACCCGCCGCCTCCACACCGAACCTCCCGGAG
>JANNEF010000332.1:0-1779 GCA_031378375.1 Verrucomicrobiota bacterium
ACCCCGCCGGGGTGGGGTTTTGCTCCCTCTTCCCCGGGGGTCTGGTTCCCCGCCGCTCCTATGAGCTTCGCGATGCCGAAGTCGGCAATCTTCACCCGACCCTCTTTGTCCAGCAGCAGATTCTCCGGCTTGATGTCGCGATGCACGATGCCGTGCTCATGCGCGTATTGCAGCGCCTCGCACACGGGCGGCACCACCGCCAGCGCCTGCTCAGGAGTGAAGCGTCCGGCCTTCATCGCCTGCCGCAGATTCACGCCATCCACGAACTCCATGAGCAGGAAGTAGAACCCGCCCGCCTGGCCGAAATCATATACGCCCACGATGTGCGGGTGATTCAGCGCCGCGAGCGCCTGGGCTTCTTTCGCGAAACGCTCCGCGAAGCTCGGGTCTTTCGCCCGCTCCGGTGCGAGCAGTTTCAGCGCGATGAAACGGTTCAGCGACTTTTGACGCGCCTTGTAAACCACGCCCATGCCGCCGCGACCGAGGCACTCCAGAATCTCCAGTTGCGGGAAGTGGGGCGCGAGTTCCGCCGGCGTGAGCGGCGTTTGCGCGGCCACGGCATCCGCGCCCGTGAATGCGGTCTCGTCCGCCAGGTTCATCGCGGCCAGACAGCGTGGGCACAGCCCCTTGGGCGCATCCACCGGGAGCGGGAGGCCGCACTTGGGGCAGGTGGGCAGGTGCGGCGTGTTCATCGCAGACCGGGGCCGTCCACCCGTTTCGAGGGCAATAAGGATTCGTTCATCACCAAGTAAATAAAGAAACGCCGTCCGTTGTTACAACGCCTGCGGTTACGCCCGGCTCAAGACGGCGACCAGATGCCGCATCTCCGCGTCCACGTCGCCGCTGGCCTCGACCGTTTCGGCGATGGTTTGACGGAACAATTGGCGGAATTGCTTCCGCATCCGATGCACCGCCACCCGCGCCGCGCCCTCGGTGGTGTCGAGCGCCGCTGCGATTTGCGCGTAGGGAATGCCGCCCCTCTCCGCCGTGAGCCATTCTTTGAGAGCGTTGAACTCCTGTTCCCGGCCTGCGTCTGTGAAATTGCGCTGAAGCCGCTCCAACGATTCCTCCAGCAAGGTCATCGCCCAACGGCGTTCGTAAAGTTCATCGGGCGCGAGCGGCGGTTCAGTGGCGAAGCGGTGTTCCGCTTCCTCAGTGTCCAACGACAGCGGCAGATTCCCCGCGCCCCGCTTCTGCGCCCTGTCGCGGTGCCACTCATTCGTCAGGAATCGCTTCATCGTGACGAGCAGGAAGGTGCGAAACCGCCCCTTCTCGGGAAGCACGACGCGAAGCCAGTCCTGCGCGAGCAGCCGCGCAAAGAACTCCTGCGTCAAATCCTGCGCGTCATGTGGCGAACGTCCCGACCCGCGCACGTAGGCGTAGAGCGGATACCAGTAGGCACGGCAAAGCGTCTCCAGCGCCGCCGCCGAATCCGGCGACGACTTGTCCTGCGCCGCGAGCACCACGGACCAGCGAGTGGTCACGAAGTATGGTTGCGGCGCCTTACTGCTTTCTTCGCGTTCAGACACGTCCTGTTTGTCTGACAATAAAGGAAAGTCGGCGATTGTTACAGGAACACCTCAAGCCAGCCCCCGACCGTTCGGTTGGATGGTGGCCCGGGAGCTCCTTCACAAGCATATTATACCAACTACGTTAATTGGCTGGTAGAAGTTAAGCGGCGGGGATAGCCTTTGGGCATGGCCAGACCCCGAGCAAAATTAGATCGTTGCGGTGAGGCGGACCTCGTCACCCGCCGCCTCCACACCGAACCTCCCGGAG
>JANNEF010000333.1:0-3762 GCA_031378375.1 Verrucomicrobiota bacterium
ATGCCGGCCCCGCCGCCGTTCCAGCGGTTTTACCGGCTGCGCAATCCTTGACACTAACCTTGCACCAGCCCACCTAGCCCCATTCAAACCATGTTGCTTCGACAATTCATCGCCCTGTTTTCACTCGGTGCCGCGCTGTTCGCCGGCCGGCTCGTCGCGCAAACGCCCCTTGTCATCAACGGCGTCGCTGACCGGAGTTATTACACCGCCACGGCGGCGTTCTCCGTGGCGACGAACGCTGGTTTCACTTACGCGGTTACGCTCGACGGTGTTCCCGCAGCCGCCGGGGTGTCGGTCGCGGTCAATCAACCGGACTATCACGAGTTGCTGGTGCAACGGATCGAAACCGCGACCAGCCTCGTCACAAACCGCCTGGTGCGCTTCATCATTCGCGCGTCCGGACGCGGCAGCACGGAGAGCGGCATCCCGGCGTGGACCCCTTACCCGCTCATCATGTCCTCATCGAATGAGTTCTCCGGCGCGCGGCTGCGCCTGATCGCGCCGCAGGAATTTCCGGTGGGTTATGAAATTCCTGTCGTCGCGTGGGCGGAGAACGCCCAGGGCCATGCGGTGCGCGCCAACGGCATGCTCGTGGCGGACGGACATCCCGCGCTTGAAATCAAGCGGGGCGTCGGTTCCGGCTTCCTCCGTTCTACCAATCCCGCCGGGCCGTTGAACTACGCGCCGCATGTGCCGGGCTTGAACACCAACAAGACCATCACTCTGCAAGGTGCCACCACCTGGACGCCTGTGTCCGGCATCCTCGGTGCCACGGTCAACTGGCCGGCCAACTCCCGCATCCATGTTACGACGAACCTGACCGTCCCTGCCGGCGGCACGCTGACCATCGGCGCGGGCACCATCATCCGCATCAACTCGCGCGTGGACATCACGAACAACGGCAGCGTGGTCATCAACGGCACGGTGGACCAGCCGGTCGTCTTCATGCCCAACGCGCGGACGCAGCCGTGGGGCGGTTTCATCTCCAAGACGATGAACGCCGGCACCATTACCGGCACGGGCGTGATTTTCACCGGCAGCGGTGCGGTGCCGGGCTGGTTCCCGACCTCGAACCCGGCGGGCGGGACGATTGACAGCCATCGCAAGGAACAATGCCTGTTCTTCTGCCTGGGCGGGCAGCAAATCAATCTTACCGATTCGGCGGCGATTTACCTGGCCGGACAGTTGGGCCACACGTTCAGCAGCGCGAATGTTTCGCCCATCATGCTCACGCGCTTTCTCATGCAACGCACGACGACCGGCGGTGAATTCACGGGCGCGAACTTCACGGTCAACGACAGCGCGTTCATCGAATGCCCCGACGATTCGGACAACTTTGTGGACGGCGACAACGACGGGTTGTACCTCGTCAGCGGCACGCACACCTTCACGAACACGCTCATTGGCTGGACGAAGGACGATGGCATTGACTCCGGCGGGAGTTCGGCCGGCACCTTCACGTATCAGAACTGCTGGTTTGAATCCACGTTCCACGAGGGCAACTCGCTCTCCGGCACCGGCAAGCAGGTGAATCATAACGAGAGCGTCTTTCTTGGCTGCGGCCAGGGGCTCGAGGATGGCTATGAAGGCCCCAACGGACGGCTCAACCATTGCCTCTGCACCGGCAACCTCACCGGCGCCCGCTTTGGCGACAACTACGACAACTACCCCTACACGGGCACGTTGACGGCGACGAACTCGCTGCTGCTCTACAACTACCGCGACGTGTGGGGCAAGAACTGGAGCGACTGGAACTACCGCACCAGCGCCATGAACATCCAGAGCAATTTCTTCAGCGCGCCCAACACCAATCATCTGAACAACGAATTATGGAACCCGTTGACCGATGGCTGGCGGCTGGCCGCGTTCATGACCGCGCCGGCGGACGGGCCGGTGGGCGCGGGGTTGGCCATTCGCACCAACCAATTCGGGCTCGCACAAATTTCCAACACCGTGCCGGTGCGACTGAGCACCTTCACGACAAACTTCGTCACCGTGGACTACACCGTGGACAGTCCCGGCGCGACGCTGGCCAGCGGCACGCTGACCTTCGCGCCCGGTGAGACGGTGAAGTTCATCACGCCCACGGTGGCGCAGCCGGAGAATTTTCAACTGCTTCGCGTGGCGTTGCACAATCCCGCTGGCGGCGAGTTGACCGGCATTTCCCGCGCCTACTATTTTCCCGCGTCAACGCCCACGCTGGTCGCCAAAGGGTCGCAGTGGAAATACGACGACACCGCCACCGGCCAGAGTGGAAGCGCGTGGCGAACTGTGGGCTTCAATGACGCTGGCTGGTCCAACGGCGTCGCGCAGTTGGGCTTCGGCGACAGTCCGGTGGATGAGGCGACCATGATTCGCCGCGTCGCCGGCGGGCTGACCAATATCACGTTCTATTTCCGCCAGCGCTTCGTGGTGGCGGAACCGGCTGCGTTCGCCAGTTTGAACCTGTGGCTGCTGCGGGACGATGGCGGCGTGGTTTATCTGAACACGAACGAAGTGTTCCGCAGCTCAAACATGGGTGCCGGCGCCATCACCTACACCAACCTGACTCTGGGTGCGTCGGCGGAGAACGCGATTGATACGACCAACCTCCCGTCCAGCCTGCTCGTGGTGGGCACCAATATCGTCGCCGTGGAAATTCATCAGCAGGCGCTGAACAGTTCGGACGCGAGCTTCGACTTCGAGTTGACCGGCGTGGCGGCGACGGCGCTGGAGTTGCACGCCACCCGGTTTGGTGGGGAACTGGCGCTTTACTGGGGGGACGGTGGTGCCGTGCTGTTTTGCGCGGACAACCTCAATGGCCCGTGGAATCCGGTGGGCGCAACAAGCCCCGCGACCATTCTGCTGACCGGCCCGCAGAAGTTCTTCCGCTTGCGCACGCCGTGAGTGAAGTCGAACTTTGCCCCCGGCTCATTGCCGCAAACCGCACGGCAGGAAAACCGGAAGGACGGAGCGGGGGTTATTGCTCCGGCGGCGGGCGGGTCATCTGGAAGGTGCCGCGATCCTTCTCGCTCCGGTAGGTGGACGAGAAATTTGTGCCGCGAACGTGGCCGCTGTAAAAATACAGACCGCCCGCATACCACCCCAGGTCTGCTTCGCCTTGAAAATTAACCACCCCCGCCACCGTTCGCACCTTGAGTGGAACGGTGTAGCCGAAGCTGAGGATTTTTCGATACTTGGCGTGGAAGCGCGCCTGGTATCCGCCGCCGGCGTTCGTTGTGATCAGGCAGCGCAACTTGCCGCCATGCCCATTCTCCTCGCTCAACCACGTTCCGGCCCAGCGGCCCTGGATGCCGGCATCCGGTGCGAGTGTTGCGGAAGCCGCCTTCCAGTCGCGGTTGAACGTGGAACAGCCCGTGAGGAGGACGAGCAACAGACAGGTGAATGCCTGCCGGACGCGGGCCGGGAGTCCGAATGGATTCAGTTGTTGAGTGCGCATCGAACCGGAGTTTAGTGACCGACGCGGGTTGGTGCAACCGTCCGTTCCGTCCGGAGAACTGGAAAATGTTCCGGGCCAGCTTCCGGCAGGTTCCGGAGACGTGTCCAGTAGGTCCCGGAGGCGTGTCCAGCGGACACCTGAAGCGCGTCCGGGAGGTGCCGGAAAAGCCTCCGGCTGGTGGTCTTATACCAACTACGTTAATTGGCTGGTAGAAGTTAAGCGGCGGGGATAGCCTTTGGGCATGGCCAGACCCCGAGCAAAATTAGATCGTTGCGGTGAGGCGGACCTCGTCACCCGCCGCCTCCACACCGAACCTCCCGGAG
>JANNEF010000175.1:0-5804 GCA_031378375.1 Verrucomicrobiota bacterium
TCATGAAAGCCGCTTGTACCCGAAGTCACCGTGTTAACCGCAAGGAGACAGGTGCCGAAGGTATGGGTGGTGATTGGGATGAAGTCGTAACAAGGTAGCCGTAGGGGAACCTGCGGCTGGATCACCTCCTTTCTAAGGAGATTAATGCGTGAGGGTTAAAAACCTGATTGCTAGTTCGACAGTTCAAAAGAACTGCGTGGGTTCTAATCTTATCGCACAATTCAGGTTTCAATGAACATTTTTTAGTCTTCACTCTACCCCCTTTAGGTTCACCCCCCCCCCATGAGACATGCAGAGTTTCCGAGGGCATGTTCTGCTGTATATCGGGAGATTGGGAGCTTTGTGTGATTCTTTCGGGGCGTTTTTACACAGTGCATACTCATGGAATGAAATGGCCGGAAGAAACTTAGCCCGAACTTCGAGGCGGGAAAAATGGGTTGCGTTGCGCTAGGGCTTGTGGGCATAGGGATTGATGCTTAAACAACCCGACCCGACCCCGCACAAAACGACCCGCACGGAAATTTCCTCCCTCTTCGGAAGCCAAGCTGGTTTTGGACGAAACGCCCAAGGCCGTCTCCCCCTTCGGCGTGTTGGCCAGTTTCATCTCGTTCCTCGGTTCCATCGGCTTCGCCGGGAGGTGCAACGCCTGCTGCCTTTCGGCGAACCCACCTCCAACAACGCCATCCCGCTGACTCATGCGCTCACCGCCTTCCTCATGTCCGTCGTGGTCGGGGCGCAGCGCTTCGCCCACTGTGAATGGCTCCGGGCCGACCGCGTCCTGCACACGCCACTGGGGTGCAGCGTTTCCCCAGCGATGACACCATCCGCAATTTCTTTCTCCGCTTCTCGCAGGCGCACGTCGAGGCGTTCTGGCGGTCGCTCTGGCGCTGGCTGGTGCGCTTGGTGAAGTGTCCGACCGCCGGCTTCACGCTGGATCTGGATTCTACCGTCTTCTGTTGCAAGGGAAAACAGGAGGGGGCGCTCAAGGGGTTCAATCCCAAACGCAAGGGGCGCAACAGTCATCATCCGCTGCTGGCGGTGCTGGCCGAGGCGCCCTTCATCCTGCACTTGGCTGCGCAGCGGGAACACGGGCGCGGCCCGCGGAGTGGTGCCGTTCTTGCAGGAGGCCCTCGCGCTTTTGACCGAGGGGGTTGTGGCTGCGCACGGTGCGGGCCGACAGCGGTTTCTTCGACGGTGCCTTCCCGGATTTTCTGGAGGAACGCGGCCTGCCGTATGTGGTGGTGGCGCGCATGACCACGACGCTCAAACGGAAATGCGCCGGGATCCAGAACTGGACGGCCATCGACGAGCATCACGACGCCGGAGAGTTCACCGTGAAATTTTCCACCCCGAGGACCGGCTGGCCATCGGCGGAGGGATCATCTGAAACGCGGGGGCGGTCCCCGGAGAAAATTACCGCTCTACTTCGGAGCATCGGGTTGAACTCGCCGACTAGTCACCGGCCCAGGCCGGCGCGGGTGGTTCGCCCGGTTACGCCGCGCCCAGTCCTTCAATCGCCTTTTGCACGTGGCTCAACTTCGAGTGCCAGTCGGTCAGGCGCTGCTGGTGTTCTTGCAGCACGGCCGGCGGGACTTTCTGGGCGAACGCGGGGTTGGTCAGCTTTTGTTCGACCTTGGCGATCTCGTTGACGATCTTTTCCAACTCCTTTGTCAGGCGCGTGCGCTCGGCGTCCAGGTCCACCAGTCCTTCCAGTGGCAGATACAGTTCGCCCCACTCGCAATGCGCGGTGAGCGTGCCCTGGGGCGGTTCGTAGTCGGGGAGGATGTCGAACGCGTCGGCATTGAGCAGCACCTTCATCACTTCCATGTCGTTGGGGGTGAACTGATACTCGCGCTTCAGGACGAACTTCACTTTCTTGTTGGCGGGAAGGTTCGCCTCGCGCCGCAGGTTGCGCCCGTTCGTCACCAACTCCTGCTTCGCGGCGAAGAAGTCCAGATAGCAATCGTCGAGGCTGTAGTGATCGCGGAAGTCGGCGTCGAACGGCTTCGGCCACGGGGCGAACATGATGGTGCGTCCGCCCTGAGCGTCGGGCATGTCTTCGTGATAACCCATGCCGTGCCACAATTCCTCCGTGATGAACGGCAGGAACGGATGGAACAGCCGCAGCGTGTGCGAGAGCACGAAGTCGAGCACGGCCAGCGTGTTCGCCTTTTTCACCTCGTCGGTCCCGTGGAAGATGGGCTTGGTGGTCTCCACGTACCAGTCGCAATACTCGCTCCAGAAAAAGCGGTAGAGCGCGGCGGCAGCTTCGTTGAATTTGTAGTCGGCCAGCGCGTGCGAGGTGTCCTTGATGGTCTGGTTGAGGCGCAGCAGAATCCATTTGTCGTCGCCGCGCAGTTTGCTGGTTTCGATTTCGCCCTGCACTTCGCCGCCCTGCATCTGGCGGAAACGGCAGGCGTTCCAAAGCTTGTTGCAGAAGTTACGGCCCAGCTCCACGTCCTTCTCGTCGAAGAGAATGTCCTGGCCAAGCGGCGCGCTGCGCATGGTGCCGAAGCGGAGGGCGTCCGCGCCGTACTTGGCGATCAACTCCAGCGGGTCGGGCGAATTGCCGAGCGTCTTCGACATCTTGCGGCCCTGCTTGTCGCGGATGATGCCGGTGTAATACACGTTCCGGAACGGCATCTCGCCCATGTATTCGTAGCCGGCCATGATCATCCGCGCGACCCAGAAGAAGATGATGTCCGGCCCGGTGACGAGGTCGGTCGTGGGATAAAACTTCTTCAACGTCTCCGTGTTCTCCGGCCAGCCCATCGTGGCGAACGGCCAGAGCCACGAGCTGAACCAGGTGTCGAGGACGTCGGGGTCTTGTTGCCACCCTTCTCCCGGCGGCGCTTCCAGGCCGCAGAAAACTTCCGCCCCGCGATACCACACTGGCACCCGATGCCCCCACCAAAGCTGGCGGCTGATGCACCAGTCCTGGATGTTCGTCAGCCAGTGGTCATAGACCTTCGCCCAGCGGTCGGGATAAAACTTCATCCGCCCCTCGGCCACGCACTTTTGCGACGCGGCCACGCTCGGATACTTCAGAAACCATTGCTCGCTCAGGCGCGGCTCGATGGGCACATCCGCGCGCTGGCTGAAGCCGACGTTGTTCTCGTAAGGCTTCTCCTCCAGCAGCGAACCCAGTTCGCGCAGTTTCTCCACCGCCACCTTGCGGGCGGCAAAGCGATCCAACCCCGCGAGATCACTGCCGGCGAGCGCGTTCATCGAGCCATCGGCGTTGATGACTTCGAGCAACGGCAACTTGTGGCGCTGACCGATGTCGAAGTCCGCCTTGTCGTGCGCGGGCGTCACCTTGAGCACGCCGGTGCCGAACTCGAAATCCACATGCTCGTCGCCCACGATGGGGATGAGCTTCTGTTCGCGCGGCAATTCCGCCGGCAGCGGCCGCACGATGTGCTTGCCGATGAGATGGGCGTAGCGGGTGTCCTTGGGGTTCACGGCCACCGCCGTGTCGCCAGGGATGGTTTCGGGCCGCGTGGTGGCGATGGTGAGCCAGGTGTCGGTGGACCGAACCGTTGTTGGACCGGTGCCCTCGCCGGTCGTAGTCATGCGGGCGCCCTCGCCCGCAGTTGAGCCAGCAGGCGGGGGCGCCTGCTGGACTTTGCCAGCCGGGGGCGGCTGGCCCACCACATCCACCACCTCGACGTTGAAGTGATACATGAAGCCCTTCTGCGGCTTCATCTCCACTTCTTCGTCCGAGAGCGCGGTCTGCGTGGCGGGACACCAGTTCACCATCCGCTTGCCACGATAGATGAGCCCCTTCTTGTAGAGGTCCACGAACACGCGCTGCACGTTGCGCACGTAGTCGGGGTCCATCGTGAAGCGTTCGCGGGTCCAGTCGCACGAGCAGCCGAGCTTCTTGAGCTGCTCGATGATGATGCCGCCGTGCTTTTCCTTCCACGTCCAGACGCGCTTGAGAAACTCCTCGCGTCCGAGGTCCTGCTTGGACTTCTTTTCCTCCTTGCGGAGTTGCTTGGCGACCATGCCCTCGGTGGCGATGCCGGCGTGGTCGGTGCCGGGGAGCCAGAGGACTTCCTTGCCGTCCATGCGCGCCTTGCGGGCGAGAATGTCCTGGATGGTGTTGTTGAGGACGTGGCCCATGTGGAGCACGCCGGTGACGTTCGGCGGCGGAATGACGATGGAGTAGGCCGGCTTGGGCGACGCGGGATCGGCGACAAAACATTTCTGGTCGAGCCAGTGTTGATACCACCTCGCCTCGACGGCCTGCGGTTCGTAAGCTTTGGAAAGTTCAGCCATAAGACACGAATTTCATCGAACGGATTTGGACACGAATTTCACGAATTTTCACGAATTAGTTGGGCGACACCGCGATTAAAGTACCACTCGTTTGTAGGCCAACGAGTCTTCGCCGAAGTTAACGAGCAACCCCAGCTTCAGTTTCGAGGCGGCGAGGTAGTTCAGCACTTGCTTGACGTGCGAGTCAGTCAGCTTCTCGACAGCTTTCACTTCGAGCAGAATCTTATCGAACACGGCAAAATCAGCGAAGTATTTGTGGGGCAAAATCACGGTCTTGTACTGGACGCGAAATTCCTTTTCCCGCGCGAAGGAGATTTGACTCCGGCCAAACTCAAATTCCAACGCATCCTTGTAGATCACTTCGTCATGCCCCTTGCCCAACTCTCGATGCACTTCCATGCACAATCCGATAATCTTGAAGCTCTCTTCCTTGTAGATTGGCTCGCTCATAGATGAAGAGGTGACGAAAAAAACGAACCCTCACGGCCTGCTTTGAATTCGTGCTAATTCGTGAAATTCGTGTCTTTGGTTTCTCACTACTTCATCAACCCGTACTCCATCGAATCGGTCAGCGCCTGGAGGCTGGCTTCGATGATGTTCTCGCTCACGCCCACGGTGCCCCATTCGTCCCGGCCGTTGCTGGATTCGATGAGCACACGCGTCCGGGCGGCGGTGCCGGTGGCGGATTCCAGGATGCGCACCTTGTAGTCAGTGAGCGTGACCTGCTTCAGGTGCGGGAAAAACTTCACCAGCGCCGCGCGCAGGGCCGTGTCGAGCGCGTTCACCGGGCCGTCGCCTTCGGCCACAGTATGGGCGCGCTGTTCGCCGACGCGGACCTTGATCGTCGCCTCACAAATGGAACCAGCGCCGTCGCGCCGCATGGAGACGTGGTAGGCGTCCACGGCGAAAGGCGGCTCGCGATGCTTGAGAATCTTCCCGATGAGCAACGCCAGGGAGCCTTCGGCGGCCTCGAATTCGTAGCCGAGATTTTCCTGCTCCTTGATGCGCGCGAGAATGGTCTTCAACTCAGGCGTCTCGGTGGTGAGCTTGAAGCCCAACTCCTGCGCCTTCACGACAATGTTCGTGCGGCCCGACATGTCGCTGACGAGCACGCGGCGATGATTGCCCACGGCGGTGGGATCGATGTGCTCGTAGCTCCGCGCGACGCGCTCGATGGCGTGGACGTGGATGCCACCCTTGTGCGCGAAAGCCGTCTGCCCGACCCACGGCTGGCGCGGGTCATGGCGGATGTTGGCGATCTCATCCACGAACTGCGCCAGCTCCTTGAGCTTGGGCAGCGACGCGGGCGGCACGCCGAGCTTCTTCATCTTGAACGCGATGGTCGGGATGACGCTGATGAGGTTGCAGTTGCCCGTGCGTTCGCCGTAGCCGTTGATGGTGCCCTGCACGTGAACGGCACCGACTTCCATGGCCGCGATGGCGTTGGCCACGCCGAAGCCGCAGTCGTTGTGCGTATGGATGCCAACGCGGGCATTGAGCCGTCCGACGGCGGCGCTGGTGAT
>JANNEF010000357.1:0-4248 GCA_031378375.1 Verrucomicrobiota bacterium
CGCCAACGAATACCAGCAGGTGCGACGCGCGCTCAAGAAAGACGTGCGGAGCATCATGCTGCTGACCAAGAGCGGCGTGGCGACCGATGAACTGATCAAACGTACGCGTGCCACCATCGAGAAGCAGCTTCCCGACTATTACATCTTCGAGATTGATAAAAACCCGGTCGCTTGTGTGGCGCTGCACGTTTATCCGGAACAGAACAAGGGCGAGATGGCGTGCCTCTACGTCAACGTCTCACACGAAAACCAGGGCATCGGGCGCAAATTGATTCAATTCGTGGAGAACAAGGCGAGAGAGATGGGCCTGGACGAATTGATCGTGCTCTCCACGCAGGCGTTCACCTACTTCCAATCCAAAGGCGGCTTCGTCGAGGGATCGCCGGAAGATTTGCCGCCCGCGCGCCGCGAAAAATACGAGCAGAGTGGACGCAAGTCCAAGGTGCTGGTGAAAAAATTGAAGCTTGCGTAGCGCACGGGCGGACCGAAAGACGCGTACGAAGAACTGGATTGCGCACCTCTGGAGGAGGCGAAGCCGAGCTATTCGATCAAAATCTGCCCCACCTGGTTCGGCGCGTTTTCACCGACAGCCACGGTTGTTGCGACACCTTTTGTGTGGGCTTTTTCCGGCAAACGGTTACAAGAACCACATGATCTCAACCACATTCGGGCAGATGAATGCAGCGTGTCGGCGCGGGACGATTTTTTACCAGTTCATGGTGGTGGGCGGCGCGCTGGTGCTGACCGGATGCGGCGCGCACCACGCCCCACCCTCTCCCGTCGCCGGCGGCGCGAATACTGCGCTCACCACAATGGTATCACCGGTGGCAGGCAAACCGTTCCCAACCAACAAAACTGAAGTGAGTCTTTTCGACGGCAAAACCCTCACCGGCTGGCGCGTGACGGATTTCGCCGGCACCGGTGGCGTGCGGGTCGAAGATGGCCGGATTCTATTGGAGATGGGAGTGATGACGGGCGTAACGTGGACCAACGACCTGCCCCGAATTAATTACGAACTGAATCTCGAAACAATGCGCGTGGAAGGCAGCGATTTTTTCTGCGGGTTAACCTTTCCGGTGGGTGAGGATCCGTGCAGTTTCATCATCGGCGGCTGGGGCGGCGGCGTGGTGGGGTTGTCAAGCTTGGACGGCGAGGACGCGGCGAACAACGAAACGACGCAGAATCTGAGTTTTGAGAACCGCCGCTGGTACAAAGTTCGATTACGCGTCTTGCCGGACAAGATTCAAGTGTGGATTGACGATGATAAAGTGGTGGATGTGGCCACCACCGGGCGGCGTCTTTCCATTCGCACGGAAGTCGAGTTATCACGTCCGTTGGGCATCGCGACCTGGTCCACAACCGGAGCATTGCGAAACATCCGGCTTCGCCGGCTTTGAGCAGGGTCTGGGGACCGACCGGATACAACCCGTTTGATGAAACGGGGTCAGGTTTCGTCGTCCCGTGTGATTGCCAGTACCGCGAACAGTGCCGCACCGAGCAACACGCAGTAGATCGTCCAGCGAAAACCGCCATAGTTGCGGCCCGCCGACATGGATGCAAAACGGGCGATCTGGCTGACAATGAATCCGACCAGCAGCCCGCAAAACGCGCCGAGTAGAACCGTCACCAGGAATTCCACCAACCCTTCCGTTGAAGCAGTCATCCCCGGACCGGACGAAACCATGCCACTGGTGACGCGGGCTCGCACTGGAACAAAGCTTTGAATGAATTCTAGCACTGGCAATTACAGGAAAGGTTTGTGCAACGGCTCAGTGAGGAGCAACCCTGAAACTGGCCGACTCGGTTTGCGCCCGGTCGCACGCAAACTGTAACGGGGCATCCAATCACTTGTTTTTCGAAGGAGTTATCACACATTCACCGATGTAGTCCCCATGATCCAAATGGCCACCGAGTGACTTTTCGTCCACTTCCATTGTGTTGCCCTTGTGGCAAATCGTAATTTTTTCCTTCTTGGGTGTTGGCACTTTCGGCGGTTTCGGCGGCGTTGGCACTTTCGGGGGCTTCTTGGGCGTTGGCACTTTCGGGGGCTTCGGCGGCGTTGGTACTTTGGCTGGTTTGTCCGTTTTTTCATCCGCCGCCGCCAGAGTCGTTTGCGTAAATGCCACAGGCCAGTGTGACGTGCTGGCAGTCACGGCTAAAATGATTCCCCACAACACCAACTTGGTCCGACTTGCTTTCATAATACAACTTTTCTGAACTTCGTTATTACTGCGGACGACGCCGTTCCAATCTTCCGTAACTGGTAACGCCATTCGACCAAAACTGACTGGATCCATCCGTATAGGCGTCGCCCAGATAGAAGGCAGTATCATCCGCTTGGTCGGACAGGCAAGACATTATTTGGCGGTTTTTATTGCCAGTCGAACGCTCATTCATTCACCACCTTTGTGTCCGGACCGGACCTGGTGGACGGGACCTAATTGACTGCTCCCGCCAGTTCTTCCTCGAAATCTACGATCTCCTTGATCTGCACCAGAAACCAACGATCAATCTTCGTGAGGTTGAAAATTTCCTCGATGGTGAAGCCGGCGCGAAGGGCGTGCCGGATGAAAAAGATCCGCTCGGCGTTGGGCACACTGAGCTTTTGCCGGAGTATTTCGACCGGGAGGAGGTCGCGGTCGCCATAGACTTCCGTTCCGATGCGCCAGGGTTTGCCGTCGCCGCCCAGCCCGCTGCGGCCGATTTCGAGCGAACGCAGACACTTTTGCAGGCTTTCCTTGAAGGTGCGGCCAATGGCCATCGCTTCGCCGACACTTTTCATTTGAGTGTTGAGCGTCGGATCGGCTTGCGGAAATTTCTCGAAGGCGAAGCGGGGAATCTTGGTGACCACGTAGTCAATGCTCGGCTCGAAGCTCGCGGGGGTTTCGCGCGTGATGTCATTCTTGAGTTCGTCGAGCAGGTAGCCGACGGCAAGCTTGGCGGCAATCTTGGCGATGGGAAAACCGGTGGCCTTGGACGCGAGTGCGGAGCTGCGGCTGACACGCGGATTCATTTCTATGATGACCATGCGGCCGTTGTCGGGGCTGACGCCAAACTGGATGTTCGAGCCGCCGGTCTCGACGCCCACGGCGCGGATCACGGCGAAGCTCTGGTCGCGCATGATCTGGTATTCCTTGTCGGTCAACGTCTGGATGGGGGCGACGGTGATGCTGTCGCCAGTGTGGACGCCCATCGGATCAAAGTTTTCGATGGAGCAGATAATAACGCAGTTGTCGGCCTTATCGCGCATCACTTCCATCTCAAACTCCTTCCAGCCGAGGAGCGATTCCTCGACGAGAATTTCGCTGACGGGCGAGAGGTCGAGGCCACGCTTGGCGATCTCGTCGAACTCCTCGCGGTTGTAGCCGATGCCGCCGCCGGTGCCGCCGAGAGTGTAGGCCGGGCGGATGATGAGCGGATAGCGCCCGATCTTTTCAGCGATGGCGCGGGCTTCCTCAATGGTGTGGGCGGTGCCGCTGATGGGCACGTCCAGGCCGATGGCAAGCATCAGATCCTTGAAAATCTGACGGTCCTCGCCTTTCTCAATGGCGACGGCGTTGGCGCCGATCATTTCGACGCCATATTTTTCGAGTGTGCCACGGCGCACGAGGGACATGGCGGTGTTGAGCGCCGTCTGGCCGCCGAGGGTGGGCAGCAGCACGAGTTTCCCCGTCGCGCCCAGGCGCTTCATTTCCTGGACTTCGCGTGCGATGATCTTTTCCACGCACTCCGGCGTGATCGGCTCGATGTAGGTGCGGTCGGCGAACTCCGGGTCGGTCATGATGGTGGCCGGGTTCGAGTTTACGAGCACGACGCGGTAGCCCTCTTCGCGCAGCGCCTTGCAGGCTTGCGTGCCGGAATAGTCGAACTCGCACGCCTGCCCGATGATGATCGGGCCGGCGCCGATGATGAGGATGGAATGAATGTCGGTGCGCTTCGGCATAAAAATCCGGGAGACTTAAAACAATCCGCGTGGGATTGTCATTCCATTTCTCCGCGCGCGATACCGCCGACCAGGTTACGGGCGGGTGAAAAACTCCGTCTTCCTCGTTTCCACCGACGGGCCCCAGATACGGATATGGTCCACCATGCCCGTGTCGTCGAACGAGCCGAAGCCGATTTGGCCGGGTCCGTGGGTCTTGTCCTCGGCAACCATGATGGGCTTGGTGAAATCGTCGAAATAAACTTTGATCGTCCCAGCGGACACCTTGCGTTCCAGGCGCACCTTGTGCCAGACCTCCAGCCCCC
>JANNEF010000378.1:0-8885 GCA_031378375.1 Verrucomicrobiota bacterium
AAGACGGCGCCGGTGACTTCGAAGTCTTCGTATTCCTTGCCAATCTCCGCGCCGAGATCGTGCGCGCGCTGGCGGCGTTCGGCGGGCGAGATGTCGAACCAGTCGGTCCCGGCCTTCTCGCGGACGAGGTCTTTGTAGCGGGCGCGTTTCCAGTTCGGCGTTATGTCTATGTGTTCAGCGACTGTAAAAGGCCTGATCTTTTCAAAGGACAGAGAGAGTGCCGAATTTGGAGGATTGCTTGAATCGAACCATTCTGGTTTTTGCAATTCTAAGTCATGGAAAGAACCCACCAATTGTTCTAAGGCTTCAAACGCTTTTTTGGCTACGCTCCAGTATTCCGTGCTTCCAATGGCGTCCTCTATCCTTTGGAACTGATCGAAGAACGCCTCTCTGATTGGCTTCAATGTAGGTTCCACTGTTGAGTATGGGACACCGACTCTACCGACATCAATAAAGGCGGTGACGATGTCTTGCTCTACTCGCTGAAGGGCGGTTCTAAGGTCTGTATTGCGATTTCTTGGAATCTTCAGTGTCCCCAATACCTTCTGCGCGACGGTGGTTATCAACGCCTCCACCGTCTCCATCATCGACTCGTAATCGCCGAACGCGCAGTAGGCTTCCAGCATCGTGAACTCGGGATTGTGCCGGCGCGAAAGTCCTTCGTTGCGGAAGTTCTTCCCGATCTCGAACAGCTTATCGATGCCGCCCACGAGCAGCCGCTTGTGATACAGTTCCAGCGCGATGCGCAGGTAGAAGTCGCAGCCGAGCGCGTTGTGAAAGGTCTTGAAGGGCGCCGCCGCCGCGCCACCGGGAATGGCCTGCATGGCGGGCGTCTCCACCTCCACGTAGCCGCGCCCGTGAAAGAACGCGCGGATCTCATGCACGATGGCGCTGCGCTGGAGGAAGGTCTGCTTCACTTCCGGATTGCCCATGAGATCGAGATACCGCTGACGGTAACGAATCTCGGTGTCCTCCAGCCCGTGCCACTTCGCGGGCGGTGGGCGCAGCGCCTTGGTGAGGATGGTGAAGCGGTCAATCTTCACGCTGACCTCGCCCATCTTCGTCGTGAACATCGTGCCATGCACGCCGATGAAATCGCCCAGGTCCAGGTGCTTGAAGATGTCGAACTGCTCGTCGCCCAGCGTCTGCTTCTGCGCGTAAACCTGCACGCGGCCGCTCTGGTCGCGCAGGTCGAGGAACTGGCTCTTGCCCATGTCGCGATGGGCGGTGATGCGCCCGGCGATGGCGACCTCGCGGCCCTCGGCATAATTCGCCCGCGCCTGCCCGCAACCCTCAGTGGGCGTGAACTTGTTGGCGAAGGGATTGATGCCCTTCGCGCGCAGTGCCGCGAGCTTGGCCCGGCGTTGTTCGATCAACGAATTGGTGTCTTCCATAAAAAGCTGTGTCGGCGAGCATCAGACACGGAAGCCCGGCGATTGTCCAAAACTTTGCGCCGGGTGTCGGAACTCCATGAGAATGTCCCCCTGGTAACTCGATAAGAATGTCCCCTTGGTGGCTGGGTTGGGGTAGCAACCCGGTCACAACATGGAGACCTTAACAATGAGCCGGAAAGAACGGGAACGAATGACGGTGATGACTGGCGTCACGGAGCAGAAGCTGACGCTGATGCAGGCGTGCGAGCTGATGGATGTGTGCTATCGCCAAAGCAAACGCATCTGGAAGCGGTATCAGGCCGACGGGGACGCCGGGCTGGTGCATCGGCTGCGGGGCAAACCGAGTGCGCGGCGCAAGCCGCCCGAACTGCGGGCGCAGGCACTGGCCCTTTATGCCGAGGAACGCTACACCGACTTCGGCCCGACGCTGATGGCGGAGCAACTGGCCAAAGCCGGACTCGCGGTGGACCACGAGACGTTGCGGCGCTGGCGGCTGGCGGAAGGCCGACACACGGTGCGCCGCCGCAAGCAAGCGCACCGGCAATGGCGGGAACGCAAGCCGAGCTTCGGGGCGATGGTGCAACTGGACGGCTCGCACCACGACTGGTTGGAGGGGCGCGGCCCCAAGTGCGTGCTGATGGTGATGGTGGATGACGCGACCAGTGAGATGCACGCCCGGTTCTTCGCGGAGGAGACGACGCGGGCCAGCTACGACGTGCTGGAAGGCTGGGTGAGAAAGCACGGAATGCCCGGCAGCCTGTATGTGGACCGGGACAGCATCTACCGGTGCGAAGGCGTGGCGAGCATCGCTGAACAACTGGCCGGGAAAACCCCGCAGACACAGTTTGGGCGGGCGATGGAACAGTTGGGAGTCAAACTGATCCTGGCGAACAGCCCGCAGGCCAAAGGGCGGGTAGAGCGGATGAACGGGACGCTGCAAGACCGGCTGGTGAAAGAGATGCGGCTGGCCGGGATCAATGACATGGCAGGCGCGAACCGGTTTCTGGAGGGGAAGTATCAGCGGGCGTTCAACCGGCAGTTTGGGCGGGCGGCGGCCAGTCCGGTGGACGTGCATCGCGGGGTGCCGCGGAACTTGAATGAAGTGTTGAGCTGGGAAGAAGAGCGCGTGGTGCAGGGCGACTGGACGGTGGCGTGCGCGGGGAAGCGGTATCAGTTGGACCGGCAACACGAGGCGTTGAGCCTGGTGCGGCGGAAGGTGATAGTGAGGACCCTGCGCAACGGACAGGTGCAACTGGTGTATCGGGGCCAGCGCCTGAAGTGGCGAAGCCTGCCGGCCGGGGCGGCGCGCAAGCAACCGCGCGTGAAGCTGGTCGGGAAGGCGAAAGCGAAAGTGGCGCCCGTGAAGCGAGCGCGCGCAGCGGGCCACCCGTGGCGGCGGGATGGAGTGGGAGCGGGCCGGAAGTTTTGGCAGGGGATCCAGGCGGCGGGACGCGCGGTGCGGCTGGCGGCGCGGGACTCCGGTCGGCCTGCGCTACGCTCCGGCCTCCCTGCGTCCCGCGCCGCCAGCCGGGGGAAACCAACAGTGAACAACAAACAACCAAGGGGACATTCTCTCGTGAGTTAATCAGGGGACATTTCTAAAGAGTTTTGACAAAACTTTGCGCCGGGAAACAGCGCGCGGCGGCGCGGTCGGACCCAACGTCGGCGCTCAACGGTGAAACAAAAAGTCGCCAGCATTTACGGCCATTGATAGCCTTTGGGCAGCTTTAGAATGGGTTCGACCGAACAACGCAAGCTCGCCGCCATCATGTTCACGGACAGGATGGGATGCGGTGCCCTGAGCCGGCGAAATTTCCTGCACCACGCCGCTGTTGGTGCCGCGACATTCTTCACCGCGCCGGCGTTTACCATGGCTCAAGCGCCCGCCTCCACCCCGCGCCGAACACAGTTCATCAAGCCATTTGACCTCGACGAAAGAACCATCGCTGACCTCCAGAGCGCGCTGGCCTCCCGCAAGTTTTCCACCGTGTCCCTGGCGAAGAAATATCTCGCCCGCATCGCAGAAATTGATCGGCGCGGCCCGTCGCTCCGCGCCGTCATTGAGTTGAACCCGGACGCGCTGGCCATTGCCGCCGCGCTGGATCAGGAGCGCAAAGTCAAAGGTACGCGCGGCCCGCTGCACGGCCTCCCCGTGCTCGTCAAGGATAACATCGCCACGCACGACCGCATGAGCACCACGGCGGGTTCGCTGGCGCTCGCCGGTTCCATCGCGCCTCGCGATGCGTTCATGGTGGAGCAGTTGCGCGAAGCCGGCGCGGTCATCCTCGGCAAGACGAACCTGAGCGAGTGGGCCAACTTCCGGGGCGACCGCTCCACCAGCGGCTGGAGCGGGCGCGGCGGACAAACACGCAATCCATACGCGCTTGACCGCAATCCCTCCGGCTCCAGCTCCGGTTCGGCAGTGGCGGTGGCCGCGAACCTCTGCGCCGTGGCCGTGGGCACCGAGACCGACGGTTCGATCCTTTCGCCCGCGACGATGAACGGCATCGTGGGGTTCAAGCCGACGGTGGGACTCATCAGCCGTTCGGGCATCATCCCGATTTCACACAGCCAGGACACCGCCGGCCCGATGGCGCGCACCGTCACGGACGCGGCAATCTTGCTCGGCGCGATGGCGGGCGAGGACGCGCGCGATCCGGCGACCGCGGCCAGCGCGGGCAAGTCGCACCGCGATTACACACGCTTCCTCGACCCGGACGGTTTGCGCGGGGCGCGCATCGGCGTCGTGCGAAAAACTTTTGGCGGACACCCGAAGGTGGATCCGCTGATGGAATCACTGCTCGCCCAAATGACACGCCGGGGCGCGGTGCTGGTTGACCCGGTTGAGCTGCCGTCCCGATCTAAATACGGCGCGGCGGAGCAAGAGGTTTTTCTCTACGAATTCAAAGCCGGTCTGAACGCCTACCTCGCCGACCTCGGACCCGCTGCGCCCGTTCGCACGCTCCGGGACATCATCGAATTTAACGAACGCCACCGCGCGCAGGAGCTGCCTTGGTTCGGACAGGAGAATTTCCTCAAAGCCGAAGCCAAAGGCCCGCTCACCGACCCGGCGTATCTGGACGCGCTGGCCACTTGCCGGCGCGCGACGCGCGCCGAAGGCATTGACGCCGTGATGAACCAGCATCAACTCGACGCGATCTTCACGTCGGGCGGCGGGCCGGCGGGCGTGGTGGATTACGCGTATGGCGATCGCGGCACGGGCGGTGGCGGCACCAGCCTCGCGGCAGTGGCGGGCTATCCGAGTGTGACGGTGCCCGCCGGGTTCGTGCTGGGGATGCCGGTGGGGGTTTCGTTCTTCGGCCGGGCATGGAGCGAGCCGATCCTGCTGCGCCTCGCGTTCGCGTTCGAGCAGGCGACCAAAGCGCGCCGTCCACCACGCTTCCTGCAGGCCATTACAGCCACCAATTGAGTTTCAATCCTGCGGTCATTGCGGCGTGATCCGCCTTTAACTTCGGCTTGAGCTGCGGAGACGAAGCTGGATGTTTTTCCCATGAGCAAATTCTCACTGCATCGCATCAAGCGCATGATGCAGAACCCGCCACCGATAAATGTCACCCCCCAGCCACCGATGGAAAACTGGCCGTGGCCGCCCTGTCCATTTTCTGGTTTTCATCAATTCGCGTTTCCGCTTTGATTCGCCTCGTGAAGACACTGCTCGATTTCCTCGGCGAAAAATGGCGACGCGACAACCGCTGCGCTGGCATCACGCTTTACCTCCGGCATTCTTCACCACCGGTCCTCGGCGACAACTTCATTCAGGGCGGCATGGAGCTTGATTTCCTTCCCGGGTGGGTCACGTGGGCGGACTACGAGAAAACCGTCCGTCACCGCACGCTGCACTTGACGGTGAGTTTCTGGACGCCGCGCACGGGCGACTGGCGCAGCCTGGCGGGCCAGCGACTCGAAGGCCGCCCGCCGGACCACGACGACGAACCGATCGAATCCTGGAAACTCGCCGGAGCCGAAACCGCCGAAGATCTCGTTCAAGCCCTCCCCTCGCGCGGCCTCAACCCCGCTTCCACACCCGAGATCCATGTGTGGAGCGCCGATGACGGCAGCCTTCAAACCCACCTCGACGAAAACTCCCTGCGGGACTGCGTGGTTACCTTCGGCGAATGGAGCGAGCGCGATCCCTTTGAACTCCCCTTCACCATCGAGGGCCTCATCATCACTCCGGCTGCGGCCCAGGCGCGTTATGCCCTGCTTTGCGCCCGTGTGCACGAGTTCATGGGCCTGCCGCACGCGGATTTGGACAAGTTGGAAATACGCTCCAAGGAAGGCCAGCCCTTCCGCTACGCCAGCGTCATTCGCTTCGACAAAATCTTTTGCTGGGTGCCGCTTAACACGCCCGATCCGGTTGCCTACGCCCGGCAGATGGCCCGAAGACAACTCAACGCCACGGAGTTTGCCCGCTGCCGCATCAACGGCATGCTCCCGGACGGCAAGCCCGATCCCCGGAACGCCATCAGCCAGGAAGGCATCCTCGTCATCCTGTCGAACCCGCATGGTCCCCGACCCGGCCTGTGGCTGCCCGGAGCGCCCGGCGAACCCTGATGGCTCCGGTGCCCGGCGGCTTGACATTCACCACCGCCGGCCAAAACTCACGCGCACTATGTCAGCCATCCCAACTGAATTCCGCGGCGTCACCGCCGTCACCAAGGCCAACGTCTATTTCGACGGCAAGGTCGTCAGTCACAGCCTGCTCTTCGCCGACCGCACGAAGAAAACCTTGGGCCTCATCTATCCAGGCAAATTCCATTTCGGCACCGACCTCGCCGAGCGCATGGAAATCGTCGCCGGCCAGTGCATCGTGAAACTCGACGGACAGCCGGGCACGAACACCTATTCCGCCGGCCAGACCTTCGACGTGCCGGCGAAATCCGGCTTCGACATCGAAGTGCCCGCCGGCATCTGCGAATACATCTGCTCATTCCTGCCGTAGGCACGGAATGAACGCGCGCGGGATTCGCCACCCCGGACTCGGCAGTAGGTCAGTAGGTCAGTCATCAGTGAGTCAGTAACCAGCGCCGTCGCCCGCTGCATGACTGACCCACTGATTACTGACCTACTGGTTACTGGTTCACTGCCCCGCTTGACGCTGCCCGGCCCGGCGGTCATAAACTCCCGTCATGCGTATCGCACTTCTTTCCTTCCTGGCGCTGGCGGTGTCCGCGCAGGGTTCACTCGCGGCGGATTCGGGCTTGAAGCGGTATCTCTACCTGAGCACGCCCGACGCGGCGCAGAAAGGCGGCGCCGGCACCGGCATCCTCGTGTTCGACATCGCCAACGGCCATCGCTTCGTACGCCGCATCGCGGTGCCCTTCAAGGAGGGCTTGCGCGGGTTCTGCGGCAACGTGGCGACGCACGCGGTTTATTACTCCAGCACGGCCAGCCGGCTCGGCGCGTTTGATCTGGAGAGCGAGAAGGTTTTGTGGGAACGCACCTACGAAGCGGGCGGCGACCGTGCCTGCATCACGCCCGACGGCCGGAAGCTTTACGTCCCCACCGGCTGGTGGTATCGCGGCACGAACAGCGGCTTCCTCGTCGTCAACCCCGCCAATGGCGACGTGCTCAACCGCCTGCCCGCCGGCCCGCAGGCGCACAACAGCATCGCCAGCCTCGACGGCCAGTTCGCCTATCTCGGCACGGAAACCAACTTCTGGATCTTCCGCACAAAAGATGATTCGCTCGCGCGCCGCGTCGAAGGTGTCGGCGAGAGCGGCGTGTTCCCCTTCACCGTGGACAGCCGGAATCGCCACGCCTACATCTGCCTGGGCAAACACGTCGGCTTCGATGTCGTGGAACTGGCCACCGGCAAGCAACTGCACCGCGTCTTCGCCGGGGAGCAGCCTATTTCCCATCGCACGCACGGCGCCGGGTTGACGCCGGATGAGACGGAACTGTGGATCAGCGATCAGGATGGCAAAAAGCTTTTCGTCTTCGACGCCACGCAAATGCCGCCCAAGGCCAAGGGCCACGTTGATCTCAGCGCCGGCGGCCACGGCTGGGTGACGTTCAGCCTCGATGGCCGTTACGCCTGGTGCCACACGCCCGACGTGATTGACGCGCGCACAAAAAAAATCGTCGCCACGCTCAAGGACGAAAACGGGCAGCCCATCAGCGGCTCGAAATTCATCGAGGTGCATTTCCGCGGCGGCAAAGTGGTGAACATGGGTGACCAGTTCGGCCTTGGCCGCGTGAACCAGCCGCGGACGCCGTCACTGTGAGCCAGCGCGTCTTGACACAGCGCCGAGTGCAACCGCGTTGGGGCGCGGCGTTCACGCCGCTTCATCGTTGAGACTCCACGGGCCAATCGTTTCGTCCAAACCAGTTCGTTTGCTGAAGCGGCCTGAAGGCCGCGCACCGTTATGATCCAGCGCAAGTCCACCGTCGCGGAAATCCGCGCGCGCTTCGACGCCGATGTCGAGCGCTTCTCAAATCTGGAGACCGGCCAGTCCGCCACGATGGATGCGCCGCTGGCGCTGGAGTTGATCGCCCGCGCCGCCGCCGCCACGAATCCGCGTGCGCGGCATGTCCTCGACATCGGCTGCGGCGCGGGCAACTACACGCTCAAACTTTTGCAGTATCTGCCCGGCCTCGACGCGACGCTGGTGGATTTGAGCCAGCCAATGCTGGACCGCGCCCGCCAACGTGTGAGCGCCGCCACGACGGGCCGCGTGACGACGCTGGCGGGCGACATTCGGGAACTGGACTTGGGCCGCGAGCGGTTCGACCTCGTGCTGGCGGCCGCCGTGTTTCACCATCTGCGCGACGAAGCGGAGTGGCGGGCGGTGTTCGCCAAGATTCACACGGCACTTCAGCCGGGCGGTTCGCTGTGGATTTTCGATCTCGTCGAGCATTCGCTCCCGGCGGTGCAGGTGATGATGTGGGCGCGTTACGGTGAGTATCTGGAGGGATTGAAAGACGCCGCCTACCGCGATCACGTCCTGGCCTACGTGGAGCGGGAAGACACGCCGCGTCCGCTCGCGTTCCAACTGGAGATGCTGCGCGCGTGCGGTTTCAGCGCCGTGGAGATTCTGCACAAGCACGGCTGCTTCGCCGCGTTCGGCGCGGTGAAGTGACGCGCGTCACCGCGCCAGCATGCGCTGGAGAAACCGGCCCGTGTAACTCGCCGCGCATCCGGCCACGTCCTCCGGCGTGCCCTGGGCCACGATACGGCCGCCGCCCGCGCCGCCTTCCGGGCCGAGATCGATCACCCAGTCCGCCGTCTTTATCACGTCGAGATTGTGTTCGATCACTACCAGCGTGTTGCCGGGGGCGCGCAGTTTGAAGAGCACTTCGAGCAGCTTGGCCACGTCGCCGAAGTGCAGTCCGGTGGTCGGTTCATCGAGAATGTAAAGCGTGCGGCCGGTGGCCTTGCGGCTGAGTTCCGCGCCCAACTTGAGCCGCTGCGCCTCGCCGCCGGAGAGTGTCGTGGCGGACTGGCCGAGGCCGATGTAGCCGAGGCCG
>JANNEF010000044.1:0-18065 GCA_031378375.1 Verrucomicrobiota bacterium
GGTCTGGGATTCAGCCAGCGGCAAGGAACTGCTCACGTTCAAGGGACACGACAGGCTGATTCGGTCCGTGGCCTTTTCGCCGGACGGCCATCGGATTGTCACGGGCAGTTGGGAAAGCTCGGCCAAGGTCTGGGATTCAGCCAGCGGCAAGGAACTGCTCACCCTCAGGGGACACGGCAGCCAGGTTTGGTCGGTGGCCTTTTCACCGGACGGCCAGCGGATTGTCACGGGCAGTGGGGACCAGACGGCCAAGGTCTGGGATTCGGCCAGCCCAAACCAGGTGGCCGCCTGGCAGGCAGAAGAACAGGCGGCCGAGCAACGCCTGGCGCAACGGCGCGCGGCGGCCGAGGCCAGTGAGAAACTGGAGACCAAACAGCAATGAACTCATCACCCGAAGAAGCTCTGTTCGCCCTGGCACTGGCCAAGCCGGCGGGTTCGCTCCCCCGCAAATCCCTGCCACCTCGCCACGAGGTCGGCCCGCAGCACGGCAAAGGGCTTCGCTCCGGCGGGAAAATCCCCGGAGGTGGCGGCGATGCTCTCCAGCGTGGCGGCAAAGGCCCAGGACTTCGCGGCGATGTTCGACAACGTTGCGGCGGAGTTCCACACCTTTGCGGCAATGTTCTGCAACTTCGCCGCAAAGTTCCACGACTTTGCGGCTTTTCACGAAGAGATTGCCCCATTGTCGTGGAGCATCGCCGTTTTTCCCCTGGGATCAGTCGTTTTGCCGTCGGGAGAAATGACTTTGACCTCGGACAAAATGACTTTGACAGAGGCCGGCAAAGCCGTCACAAACCCCTTGCGGCGGGATATTTACCCGGAATCCACCGCTTTTACCAAAAAAAACCGGGATACCAGGCCACCAACAAACAAAACCAGAAAGTCACACAGTTATGATCAACGTCAAAGCCGACATCTCCCGTGCCACGGCCGGGGAAATCAAGGACAAGCTCGCGCTGGTCGCGACCAAGCTCACCGGCAACGCCGCGTTCCCGTCGCCGCCCACCGCGCCGGCGGCGCTCACCGCGCAGGCGCTCGCCATCACCAACAAGCTCGCGGCCATCACGGCGCATGAGGCCCTGGGGCAGCAGCTCACCATCGAACTGCGCGGGTTGCGCGAGACGGCGGCGGCGATGATCAACCAGAACGCCACCTACGTGCAGACGACCGCCAACCTGCTCTCGGGCACGGATGAAATGCGCGCGGCGGCGGTGGTCGGCACCGGCTACGCGGTGGTGGATGCCACCACGCCGGTCGGCCCCATGCCCAAGGTGGAGAACGTCAAGGTGACGCAGGGCGACGCGGATGCCACGATCGACGCGGGCTGGGATCCCATCGTGCGCGGTTTGCAGACTTACATCATCCAGACCACGACGGACCCCGCGGCGCTGACCGGGTGGGTTCAGGCCGGGTTGACGAAGAAGAGCAGCTTCACCATCACGGGGCTGACGAGCGGGCAACGTTACTGGATTCACGTCTGCGCCGTGGGCGCCGCCGGCCCCGGCCCGTGGAGCGACCCGGCGATCAAGGTGGCGCCGTAGCGGCGGTGGAGAATGACATTATCCGGCACCGTACGCGATGCTGCCGGAGCGAAGCACAGTGCCGCCAACCTTGCCCTGACCGGAGCCGGTCTGCTAGATTGCCAGACATGAAATTGATCCTGGAAAATCTCCCGGCCAGTCTGGTCGCGCAACGCGACACGCTGGCGCGCTGCCTGGAGGCGATGGATCGCGCGCTGCCGTTGCGAGCGGTGTATCTCTTCGGCTCGCACGCGCGCGGCGAGGCCCGCCCGGACAGCGACGTGGACCTGTGTCTCGTGGCCGAGGGCGCGGAGCGGCAGCTCGCGACGGCGCAACAGTTCTGCCGGGCCATCTGGGATATCCGGGGCAAGCCATCGTTCACCTTGATCCCCATCACGCCCGGCCGTCTCGAAGAGAAAAAGGCCATCGGAGATTTCTTTTTCAAAACCGTGCTCAAGGAAGGAGTGCTGCTTGCCTCGGAAAACTGATTCCAACAATCCTGCGGACTGGTTGTGGATTGCCCGATCCGAGATGGAGATGGTCAGCCTCTCGCTGGAGCATGAAACCAGTTACATTGCCTGCCGGAGCAAGCTCGCGGAAATTCTGGAGAAAATCATCAAGGCCGAACTCATCCGCTCGGCTGGGCCTTGGAGAAAACTCACGACCTCAGCCGGCTTTGGAATTGCCTCGATGAGTTTGGCTCGCCTGAGACCGAGGCCGCCTTGCCTGTCTGCCGGGCGCTGGCCCAGGTTTATTTCACCGATCGCTACCCGGGCTTTGACCTTGAGGATCCGGACTGGCCCATGTTTCGCGCGCAGGCAGAGCAGGTCATGGCGCTGCTCGCCGCCGTGCAAGCCCGCCTTCACGACGAATGAGAGCAGCCTCGCTTGCGCCCGTGAATGACGTCACCAGCATCCTGAATTCCATCCAGCAGGGCGATCCCAAGGCGGCGGATGAATTGCTGCCGTTGGTCTATGAGGAGTTGCGCAAGCTGGCGGCAGCACGGATGGCTAAGGAATCTTCCGACCAGACGCTCCAGCCCACGGCACTGGTGCATGAGGCGTGGCTGCGGCTGGTGGGGAGCGACGACAAGCGGTGGGATGGTCGCGGTCATTTCTTCGCCGCTGCGGCGGAGGCGATGCGGCGCATTCTCGTGGAGCGCGCGCGGCGGCGGTTGCGTCTCCGGCATGGCGGCGCACTGGAGCAGGTGGACATGGAGGGCATGGAGATTCCGGCTCCCGTGGAGGACGAGAAGCTCTTGCAGGTGAATGACGCGCTCGGCGCCTTGGAGGCAGAGAACCCGGTCGAGGCGCAAATCGTCAAAATGAAATTCTTCATGGGGATGAAGGCGGACGAGATGGCGGTCGCGCTGGGCGTGTCGGAGAAAACGGTGCAACGTCACTGGGCGCACGCGAAGGTGTGGTTGTATCAGCGCATTCGCCGCGAGCAGTAATTCTGCGGGTGCCACCCAGACGCGTGCCGTGTCCGGGATCGGGAAGGCGTTTATCCCTTGCCCGACCGGGCTTGGCCGTTACACTGCGGCCCGTCGCAATTTCACAATACATCCGAACATGAAAACAAACTTCTTCCTCCTCGCCTTGGTCTGCGCGTTGATCGCCCCGCTGGCTGGTTGCAAAAAAAAGGCGGACGACGCGGCTGCCAATTCCGACGGCAACGCTCCGGGCGAGTCCGCCAGTTCCAGTGGGCCGGGCGATTCCGCCAAGCCGCGCAAAATTGCGCAGCCCAGCGGCCCGGTGGAATTGAAACTCAAGTGGCCGGTGGGCGCGCGTTACGTGCAGCGCATGGACCTCGCTCAAAACAGCGAGACGCGCATGGCCATGGCGCCGAAACCGATCAAGCAGGAGACGACGATGGGCCAGGAGTTCGCGCTGACGGTGCTGGCCGAGCGGCCCGGTGGCGGGTGCGAACTGCAAATGGAATTTATGGACATGGAGATGATGTCCGCGATGGGCGACAAGGTCGTTCTGAATTTCGATTCCAAGGGCGAGACCGGAGCCGAGGCGCAAAATCCCGTGGCCGCGATGTTCCGCAAAATGATCGGCATGAAGATCAAATTCCTGATGGACGCGAGTCACAAGGTCGAGAAGGTCGAGGGCTTCCAGGAATTTCGCGACAAGATGACGGGCGGCGGATCGCCCCAGGCGCAGGCGATGATCAACAGCGTTTTCGGCGAGGATTACTTCAAGCAAATGGTCCGTTACGGAGACGGCCTGCCGCCCAAGGCCGTCAGCCCCGGTGAAAGCTGGCCGGTGCAGACGGAAGTGGTGATGGGACCGCTGGGCACGATGGTGATGGATTTGACCTATACATACACCGGCATGGAGGAGCGCGAGAAACGCCAGTGTGCCGCGCTCGTTTTCGGCGGCACCATGAAGACCAAGCCCGGACAAACGGCCGGCACGCTCGGCTCCGCCATGAACGTCACCGACGGGAAGACCACGGGCACGACGTGGTTTGATCCCGCGTTGGGCATGGCCGTCGAAACCGCCTTGAAGCAGAACATGACGATGGAGATGAACCTGGCTGGCCTGCCGGGCGCGGGCACCAACAGAGCACCGGCGGGCATGAAGATGACGAACGTCCTGTCACAGAAGATCAACTTCAAGCTCGTGGAAGTCCGCACCGCGGCCAAGTGAAAGGCGGCTGCGGATTGCCCGGATTTCCCCGGCCCATCGCGCATGATTGTTTTTCTCAACGGTCAGTTTGTTCCCGAGGAGCAGGCGCGAGTGTCCGTGTTCGACCGGGGGTTTCTATACGGCGACGGGTTGTTTGAAACGCTGCGTGTTTACGCGGGCAAGCCGTTTCGCTGGGCGCAACACCTGGACCGCTTGAAGCGCGGCGCGGAGTTCTTGAACCTGCGCCTGCCGATCCCGCCGGAGGAGTTGAAGCAAGCCGCCGGGGAACTCATCCAGCAGAACCAGATGCCGGAGTGCATCCTGCGGCTCACTCTCTCGCGCGGCGTCGGGCCGCGCGGATATTCCCCCCGGGGCGCGGAGCAGCCCGTCGTGGTGATGAGCGTGCATCCGGCGCCGGTGATTGACCCGCAAAATCCGCCGGCCTGGCATCTGGCCACTTCCTCGTTCCGAGTGCCCGCCGCCGCCGCGCTGGCCAACTTCAAGACCTGCGACAAACTCGTGTCCGTGCTCGCCCGCGCCGAGGCCGAGGCGCAACATTGCGAGGAGGCGCTGCTGCTCAACACCAAGGGCGAGGTTGCTGAAGCTGCCGGCAGCAATCTTTTTTGGATCACTGGTGACGAAGTGAACACCGCCCCGCCCGCCGCAGGTCTCCTGCCCGGAGTGACGCGCGCGGTGGTGCTCGAACTTTGCCAGAAGCTTAACCTGTCCGCGCGCAAGCAGGTCGTTCTGCCCGTCGCCCTTCAGCGCGCCGATGGCGTATTCCTTACCTCCGCCGTGTGGGGTGTCGTGGAGGTCATGTCGCTGGACGGACAGAGCCTCAGCCAATCGCCGCTGACGGCTCAGATCCGGGAGGCGTATCAGCAAACCGTGCGTACGGAACTTGGCATAATCGGTTGACGCGATTCCCGCCGGCGTGGAGTTCGCGGCCACGCCTTGTGGCCGATCGGGTTGCGCGTTCTATTTGAATGCCGCGCCGCTGGTCAACGCCTGCCGCAAACCGGGCGAATGGCAGAACTGCGACATCATCATTCCTGCGGCAAAGCTCGCGTCCGATGGCACGAACGTGGTCGCGAGATCCTTCACCGTGTTGCATAACGTGGTGTTGATTCAGAACAATGTGCCGATCAAAGGCAAAGCCACGATCGCCGCAAAGTTCTCCGGTGCGACGCCCAGAAGGCCGCTCGTGCTCCAGGACCACGGCAATCCGGTGCGCTTCCGCAGCATCTGGATTCGTCCGTCGTGAGCGACGGCGCGAGGCGCTTGCCTTGCGCGCATCAAGTCGTGGATGTCGGATGGCTCACAAAACGCCATCGCGTGGAGTTTCGCTTACCGGGCTGCGGGCGTTTTTCTGATGATGCCGGACAAGTGGACTCCCATCATGGGTGCGCTTGAAGTGAATGAGAGCCGCGTGCCCAATTGGCCGATCACTCAAGTACTCACCGCCGCTGTCCGACTACTTCCTTGTGCGTGGGTCGGTTAATTACTTTGACCCTCCCCGGAACTTTTCATAGTTTCCGGCGTAGTGTTGTTAGGCAACGACTTGACGGTTAATCCCAATGTCATACGTCTCATTAAAACATGTACTCTCCACGGCGTCGCTGGCGACGCCGGAACGCTTCGACGAGTGGCAGACGGCCTGGCGCGTCGCCATCGCCAACGGCGGGCAGGAGTCGCTGCTCGAATTCATCTGCCGGGAGAGCGGTACGACTGAGGAATTGTTTCTCCAACAACTGGCGGGCGTGCTCGGCTGGCCGTTCGTGGATTTGCGCAACCTCGATGTGCCGACCGAGGCGCGCAACAAGATCTCCACCAAGGTCGCCTTCCAGTATTTCGCGCTCCCGACGGGCTTCCTCAACAACACCCTCCAGGTCGTTGTCAGTAATCCCTTCGACATCGGCATGCTCAACGCCGTGCAGTTCGACGCGCGCTCGGCGGTGCAATTCGCCCTCGCTCCCAAGGCGGAGATCGAAAAGGCGCTCAAGAAATATTACGGCGTCGGGGCCGAGACCCTCGACGAACTCGCCAAGGACGAACCGCTCGAGTTGCTTGTCAGTGAGGACAAGGAAATTACCGAGGGTGACCAGGAAGCCAGCGTCATCAAGTTCGTCAACCAGATCGTCTGGGAGGCGTTCAAGGATCGCGCGACCGACATTCACTTCGAGCCGGCGGAGGATGAGTTGCGCATTCGCTATCGCATTGACGGCATCCTGCACCAGACGCCGATGCCGCCGCAGTTGAAACGTTACCAGGCGGCGATCATCTCGCGCATCAAGGTCATGGCGGGGATGAACATCGCCGAGAAGCGTCTCCCGCAGGACGGGCGCATCAACGTCCGCATCAAGGGCGAGGAAATTGACATCCGCGTTTCCACCGTGCCCACGGTGTACGGCGAGAGCGTGTCGTTGCGATTGCTGACGCGCGGAAAAATCTTTCTCACCCTCGACAAACTGGGCTTCGATCCCAAGGAGGAGAACGCCATCCGCGAGATCGTGCTCAAGCCGCACGGCATCATGCTCGTCACCGGGCCGACCGGGGCCGGCAAGTCCACGTCCCTTTACGCGTTCCTGAGTTCGATTAACTCGGTCACCAAGCGCATCATCACCATCGAGGAGCCGGTCGAATACGAACTCAAGGGCATCAATCAGATTTCCGTCCGTTCGGACATCGGGCTGACGTTTGCCATGGGGCTGCGGCACATCCTGCGCCAGGACCCGAACGTGATCATGGTCGGCGAAATCCGCGATCTGGAGACGGCGGAGATCGCCATCCGCGCCGCGCTGACGGGGCATTTGGTTTTCTCCACGCTGCATACGAACGACGCGCCCAGTGCCTTCACGCGGTTGGTGGACATGGGCATTGAGCCGTTTCTGGTGGCTTCATCCGTCGAAGCGGTGCTGGCCCAGCGCCTGGTGCGCAACATCTGCAAGACTTGCAAGACCGAGCGCAAAGTGGAGCCGGATTTCCTGAGAAAAGTCGGTTTTCCCGAGGCGGATATCCCCACCGCCAAGTTCTGGCACGGTGTCGGCTGTGAAGATTGCCGCCAGCTCGGCTATCAGAGCCGGCAAGGCATTTATGAATTACTCGTTGTGACCGAACCATTACGCCCATTGATCATGAGCCGCGCACCCGCCACGACTCTCGCCCAGAAGGCCATCGAGGGCGGCATGCGCACGTTGCGTGCGGACGGCTGGGTCAAGGTCAAAGCCGGACGCACGACCATCGAGGAAGTGCTGCGCGTGACGCAGACCGAGGAACACCTCAAATCGCTGGTGGATGACTCCAATACCACGTTCGTGACTCGAGGATAACATGGCGCGCTGGCATTCCTGCAACGTGCTTCAACAGGGAAGCGAAGGCCGCAAGTTGTGGCAGTTCTCGACAAGCGGCGACAAACTCTCGCTTCAGAAAGAGGAAACCAAGCTGTCCGGCGAGGCGCTGCCGGCCAATGTGGTCGGCAAGGACTGGCAGACGCTCTTCAAGCCCAAGCTCAACGTCGCCTGGCTCCCGCCGCACCATGTCTTTCTGCGTGCGGTTCAAATTCCCAAGAGCAACCTGGCGGAGTCGCGCTCGATGCTGGAGCTCCAGTTGGAAAAAATCTCCCCCCTGCCGGTGGCGCAGGTGGTCTGGAGCTTTGAACTGCTGCCCACCGCGGGCGATTTGCAGACCGCCATTGTCGTCATCGTTCCCCGTCATGACGTCGAGGAATTTCTTGGTGAGCTGGAAGGGCAGGGCTACCTGCCGGACTGCCTGGAACTGCCGGCGTTGGATCAACTTCACACCACTCCTGTCACCGAGGACGGTGCGTGGATTTTTCCCGGCGTGGGCGGGGACAAGAATTCCTGCTTCGTCGCCTGGTGGACGCGCGGAGTGTTGTGGAATCTCAGCCTTACCCACTTGCCCAGCACGCCGGATTGCGGCCGGTTGCTCAAGGAACAATTGTTTCAGACCGCCTGGGCGGGCGAATTGGAAGGCTGGCTGTCCGGGGCGCCCAAGTTCTTTCTCGTGGCGGACACGGCGACCGCCGAACCGTGGGTGTTGTCCTTCATGGGTGAGGCTTCGGTGCAAATCGTCGCGCCGCGTCCCGTGCCGGAACTGGCCGCGCTCACTGCCAAACGTTCCGCCGGCGACCTCTCGCCGACCAATCTGCTCCCGCCCGAATACACGGCCCGCTACAAGCAACAATTCATTGACCGGCTTTGGATGCGGGGGCTGGGTGCGGTGCTGTTGCTCTATCTGCTGGGTTGTGCGGCTTACTTCGGTGCCGTCACTTTTTTCAACATGCGGCTGGATGGCGTCCAAAGCGATGTCCGGCAGCAGGGCCTGACCTATACGAACATTCTGCGCCTCAAGGAGCATGTCAAGGTTTTGCAGGATCAGCTCGATTTGCAGTACTCGGCGCTGGAAAGCTACAAGGCCGTCGCCGATTTCCTGCCGCCGGAGTTGCAGCTCGATTCGATCAATTTTGATCGCGGACGGAAGCTCACCCTCTCCGGTTCCGCCGCCAGCGACGACGTGAGCCGCGTGCAGGAGTTCAACGAGTCGCTCATGAAAGTCATGAGCAAGAACCTGCCGCTTTTCACCAAGGTCACGCCGCCCAACATCAGCCCCAAAGCCGGCGCGGGCCAGATTTCCTGGATCTTCCCCTGCGAACTCCGGCGCACCGACACTGAATGACCAGCCTCTTCGACAAATTGAACCTGCGCCCGCAGGAGCGGCGGCTCGTGGTCATCGTGGGCGGCGTGGTGTTCGTCGTGATCAACTTCTGGCTTGTCTGGCCGCACTTTGGCGACTTGGGCAAGGCGCAGCAACGCACCACGGACGCCCGCACCACGCTGGCCAAGTTTCAGGCGGAAATCAAACGCAGTCAGGAATACACCAACGAACTCAAGCGCCTGGCCGACCAGGGTCAAGTCGTGGCTGCCGATTCGCAGGCGCTCGAACTGATGAAGGAAGTCTCCTCGATGGCGACCCTGAGCGGCGTGCAGGTGCAGCGTTATGACTCGACGCCGCGCAGTAGTTCCGGAGGGCGCACCAATGCCTTCTTTGAGGAACAGTCGCTCATCATCACCGTCAACACTGGCGAGAAGGAACTCATCGAATTCCTGTGGAACCTCGCTTCCCGCAACTCCCTCATCCGCGTCCGCAGCATGACCCTCCAGCCCGACGCCGCCCGCATGAGACTGTCGGGCAACATCACCCTCGTCGAAAGCTTCCAAAAGAAAACCCCACCGAAAGCCCCCGGAGCCACCACCGCCGCCGCTTCCACCAAGGCGGCGAACCCGCCGGCCAAAACCGCCCCGGCGCCCAAACCTGCGGACACGCCGGTCAAAGTTATTCCGGCCAAAACCACCGCGCCGGCGCCAGTTAAAACCCCGGAGCCGCCGGCCCGAACCAAGGAGTCGCCCAAACGAACGCCGCCTCCGCCGCCTCCGCCGCAGGCAACGCCGCCGAGTAAACCTTGAGCATGAACTTTTCTGGACATTTCCAACGCCGTCTCCGACTGCAACCTGAACTCCGACCAACCGTGAAAACGATTTCCACCCTTCTCCTGCTCGCGGTGTTCACCGCCGGCGCGCTTGCGCAAAACCCGCCGGCCACGTCCGCCACCACCACCAACCGCGACGAGTTGCTCCGCCGGGCGCTGGATCGTGCCTACGAAGATGACGCCGCCAAGTTTCCCCCCGGGACCAACAAGGCCGCGCGGCCCGCCCGTCCGGTTCGTGCGACGCTGCCGCCGGGCGTGCTGACGCCGCTCACCAACGGATCCGTGAAAGCCTCCGAAACAGCCACTGTTCCGACGAATGCCCTCCCGCCAGCGGTGATTCCTGCCGCCAAGCCGGACGCTTCGCCGACAGCGGCGCTTCCCTCCGTCAAAACGAACGCCCCCGAAGCGGCCACACCCGCTTCTCCCGCGATCAAGGTTCCGGCAGTCACCGCACTTGCCCCGCCGCCGCCGACTGCGGCCACCAACGCCGCAGCCGCCGCTGAGGTCCCGGCCACCAATGTCCCGGCGATCCTCGTCGCCAACACGAACACTGCGTCGCCCGCAGCGGTGGCCACCAACGCCGCCGCGCCGGCAACTCCGAAGCCGCTGGTGCCGCCGGCCACCGCCTCCCGGCCCGGGGCGACCAATCTGGCCACCGCCACCAAAACCAACGCCGCCACCGCCCGGACCACTTCCACCAACGCCACCGACAAAGCCGCCGACAACATGACGCTGAAACCGGCGGACGACATCATCCCCGCCGGGGAAATCCGTTTCAAGGAAACCGACCTGCTCCAGGTGTTGGAAGTTTACCAGGAATTGACCGGGCGCACGGTGTTGCGGCCGAGTTCGCTGCCGGCGACCAAGGTTTCCATCACCACCCAGTCGCCGCTCACCCGCAAGGAGGCCATTGCGGCTTTGGACAGCATTTTCTCGCTCAACGGCATCACGATGGTGCCGCAGGGCGAGAAGTTTGTGAAGGCGCTCACCTCCGCGCAGGCGCCGCAGGCCGGCATGGTCTTCTATAACGCCGACCCGGCGGATTTGCCGGAGGCCGGCCAGTACATTTCCTACATTGCCAAACTGCAGTACGCCGACCCCGGCGACATCGTGCCGGCCATCCAGCCGTTCGGCTCGCCGGTGCCCAACAGCATCATCGCGCTCAAGAACACCCAGACGCTCTTGTTGCGCGACTACGCCGAGAACATCAAACGCATGTTGGAAGTCATCCGCGAAATGGATGTCGCCATCCCGCGTGAATTCGAGCCGGTCATCCTCCCGATCAAATACGCGCTGGCGTCGGACATCGCGCAGGTATTGAGCAGCCTCACTGCCGGCGGCGGCGGTGTCACCTCGGTGGGCCAGAGCCGCCAGGGGCCGACTTCGGGGTTGTCCACGCCCGGTGGCGGCGGGCGGACCAGCGGGTTCGGCGCTCAAGGTTCGGTCGGCGGCATTCCGGGCCAGCCCGGTTATGGCGGCGCGGGCGGAGTGGGTGGCAACACGCTGGGCGGCACGACCGGCGCGAGCGGCTCCCGCGGTTCGTTCTCGCAACGGCTGCAATCCATCGTCAACCGCGCCGGTGCCGCGGGCGACATCGTCATCCTCGGTTCGACGAAAATCATCGCCGACGAGCGCACCAACGCGCTGCTCATCTTCGCCTCCAAGGAGGACATCGAGACCATCAAGGACATCATCGAGAAACTGGACGTGGTGCTGGCGCAGGTGCTCATCGAAGCCATCGTGCTGTCGGTCAAACTCGAAGACTCCGTGCGCGTCGGCGTCAGCTACCTGAGCAACCCGAAGACATCCGGCAAGTTCACGGGATCGGGTGTGGTTAACAACGGCCAGCCGTTAACCGGGGTTGGCGGTTTCGGCACCAATGGTTTTGCCGATGGCCTCACTTATTTTGGCAAGTGGGGCGGCGATTGGAACGCCACCTTGCAGGCCATCGCCAGCGACAGCCGTTTCAACGTCATTCAACGTCCGCGCATCCAGACTTCGCACGCCGTGCCGTGCCGGATTTTCGTCGGTGAATCGCGACCCTACATCACCGGCACCTACGGTGGCTTCGGCGGGGTGAGCCAGTCGCAGGTGGCGCAGTTGCGCATCGGCGTGGACTTGAGCGTGTTGCCGCTGATCAACCCTGACGGTCTGGTGGTGATGGACATCGAGCAGCGCATTGACGACTTCGCCGGGACGGTGCGCATTGACAACAACGACGTGCCGCGCACCACCGAACGTTCGGCGAATGCCAAGGTCGCCGTGCGCGACCGCGAGACGATCATGCTCGGCGGGTTCATCCAGAACGACCAGAACAAGACCAAATCCGGCGTGCCCTATCTCAAGGACATTCCCGTTCTGGGATTTTTCTTCCGCGGCACCAGCAATACGCGCAACCGCACGGAACTGATGGTCATGATCCGCCCGACCGTGCTGCCCACGCCGGAGGATGCCGCGGCCATGGCGGCGGACGAGAAGAGCCGGATGCCCGGCATCACCACCGCCGAGCGGGATTTCAGCAAGGAAGAGAAGAAGCGCCAGGCCCAGTCGCAAAAGGACATGCTCAAGCGCGAAGGTCTGCTGCAATAGGCGGGACCGGCCTCCTGCCGGCCTCCCAAGTCGGAAGCCGCGCGCCATCTGCGACGCAACCCGCTGGAATTCAGGTGTCTGTACCGCATCATCCCCTCTTTTGTAACGTCAATCCCCTCCGGTCGGCTGGGCATCCCCTCTGGTCGGATGAGCGTTTCCTGCGGTCGGATGGGCGGTTCCTGCGGTCGGATGGGCGGTTCCTCCGGTCGGATGAGCGGTTCCTCCGGTCGGATGAGCGGTCCCTCCGGTCGGATGGGCGGTTCCTCCGGTCGGATGAGCGGTCCCTCCGGTCGGATGAGCGGTCCCTCCGGTCGGATGGGCACTCCCTCCGGTCGGTTGGGCGTTCCTTCCGGCTGGGTGGCCGGGCGGCGCGGTCGAGTCGGCTCGCGCGGTGGGAGGGAGGGGGCGTCCGGTTCTCCGCTGGCGGCGGATGGCTTCAACGGAAGTCCGCCCCGGCATTTTCAGACCGGAGCGGACGCCGGGTGTCCGCCGCTGGCCGGCTCACGCGCCGGGCGCGGGCACGATCTTGATGCTCTCGACGCCGATGCGCACGGTGGGTTTGCTCTTCTCGCCGCCGCCGCCGGAGGCCGTGGGCGTCTCGCCGATTTTTCCCAGCACGTCGTCGCCTTTGACCAGCGTGCCGAAGGCGGTGTACTGGCGGTCGAGAAATTTCGCTTCGGCCAGGCAGATGAAGAACTGGCTGCCGGCGGAGTCGGGAGCTTGCGAGCGGGCCATCGAGAGGACGCCGCGCACATGCGGGCGCGCGTTGAACTCGGCCTTGATCTGGTAGCCGGGGCCGCCGGTGCCCCAACGGCTTTCCTGGCGCGCGTCCTTGGTGAGCGGGTCGCCGCCCTGGATCATGAAGCCTTTGACGATGCGGTGAAAGGCGGTGCCGTCGTAGTAGCCTTCACGGGCGAGTTTCTTGAAGTTCTCGACGGTGGCGGGGGCGACGTCGGGCCAGAAGGCGACGGTCATTTCGCCGGCGGTGGTTTTGATGACGGCGACTTCGGCGGGCTTGGGTGTGCTCATGTTGTGTTGGCGGTGTCGGTTTGGTTGTTAATCGAACGCGGTTGAGGTTGGCCCGGGGGCGGGCGGTTTGTCACGGCCCGAATTGCTAAACGCCGCTCAGGCATCCAGACACTGCCGCACGGTCGCGGCCAGTTTGTCCGCGTCGTAGGGCTTTTGCAGGAAGCTGACGCCTTCCATCATCGTCAGGCCCTTGCCGGCGGTTTCGACGCTGTAGCCGCTGGTGTAGATGACTTTGAGGGTGGGCTTTTGCGATTTGAATTTCTCCGCGAGTTCCTGCCCGCTCAGGCCCACGGGCATGACCATGTCGGTGAGCAGCAGCGCGATGTCGGCGTGGCGCTGGTGCCAGACGGCCAGCGCCTCGACGCCCGCCGCGGCTTCGAGCACGCGATAGCCGTAGCGTTCGAGCACGTTGCGGACGGTCCAGCGCACGGGCGCTTCGTCTTCGACGATCAAAATGGTTTCGGTGCCGCCGCGCGGTTCGCCGGGCGCGGGCGCCTCGGTCCATTTCTCGGCGACTTGGTCGCCGGGTGGCAGGAAAATCTTGAAGGTGGTTCCCTGGCCGATCTGGCTTTGCACTTCAACCCAGCCCTGGTGCCGCTTGATGATGCCGTAAACCGTCGCCAGTCCCAGGCCGGTGCCTTTGCCAAATTCCTTGGTGGTGAAGAACGGCTCGAAGATGCGGCCAAGCGTCACGTTGTCCATGCCGCAGCCGGTGTCAATGATGCTCAGGCAGACGAACTGGCCGGGGCGCGCGTCGGGGCGGTGCTCGACATACGTTTCGTCCAGGCGCACGACGGCGGTGCTGATGACGAGCTGGCCGCCGCGCGGCATGGCGTCGCGGGCGTTGACGGAGAGATTCATGATCACCTGTTCGAGCATTCCCACGTCCGCGTAAACCTGCGGCAGCGCCGGCGCGTAGCTGAATTGAAAGGTGATGTCCTCGCCCAGCGTGCGATGGAGCATGAGGCTCAGGTTGGTGAGCACCTCGTTCAAGTCCACCGGGCGCGGCTGGATGACGGTCTTGCGGCTGAACATGAGCAACTGGCTGGTGAGCTTCACGGCGCGTTCCGCCGCGCGCGAAACCTGTTGCACCGATTCGCCCATGGCGGGGCTGAGGCCGGGGTCCGAGCGCAAGAGGCCGGTGTGCCCCTGGATGACGGTGAGGATGTTGTTGAAGTCATGCGCCACGCCGGCGGCCAGGCGGCCCACCGATTCGAGCTTCTGCGAGTGGCGCAGTTGCGATTCGAGTTGCTGCCGTTCGGTGGTGTCGTTGACGTAGCAATGCACGACCTGGTTGGGCTTGATGGGGAAGAACGACCACGAAAAGGTGCGCCCGCTCAGGGAAGTCTCGACGCGCAGTTTCTTCTGCCCGGTGATGAGGCACGATTGCACGATGGGCACAACGTCGGGCGGCAGCATGGCGGCGGGGTGGTCCTTGCCGAGCGAGCGGGCCATCTCCATCGCGGCGTCGTTGAAGTAGGCCAGGCGCCCGTCGCGGGAGAATTCAAACACGGGATTGGGATTCAACTGTGGAAACGCTGCGAGCGATTTGATGGCTTCCTCCACGCGGCGGCGTTCCGTCACATCCCGCGCGATGATCTGCACGCCCGTCTGGCCGTAATAGGTGAGGCCCGTCGCCGCGATGCGAACGTCCACGGCCTTGCCGTCGAGGGCGGCGAGTTTGGCGTCGAAGTAGTCCGCGTCCTGGCCGCCGGCGAGTTTGTTTGCGCGGTCCTGCACCATGGCGCGGGAGTCGGGATGGACGATGGCCAGGGCGGGGCGTTCGAGGAGTTGTTCCGGGCGATCCGCGCCGAGCAGCTTCGCGCCGGGGCTGTTGACGAACACCAGCTTGTCGCCCACCAGGATGAAGAGCGGGTCGGGCGAGAGTTCCGCCAGGCGCTGATAGCGGCGTTCGAATTCCTTCGCGCGAGCCTCGGCGCCGGCGCGTTCGTCGCGCAGGAACTTCCGCTCCAGCGCGCGACGCACCGCCAGGGGCAGGCGGGCCAGTTGATCCTTGTGGACGAAATCCGCCGCGCCCTTTTGGAGGCATTCCAGTGCGGCCTCCTCTTTCACCGCGCCGGTGACGAGGATGAAGGGGATCTCCTTCTCCATCTGCTGCAACAATTCAAGCGCCTCCATCCCGTTCCAGCTCGGCAGCGTGTAATCGGAGAGCACGACCTGGTAGGGCTTGGCGGAGATGCGCGCGCAAAACTCGTGCGCCGTCCGCACCACCTCCCAGCGCGGGTCGAACCCGGCCTTCTTCAATTCGCGCAGGCACACCTCGACGTCCGCCTGGTTGTCCTCGACCAACAAGACGTCGAGGGGCACGGCGGATTTTTTTTGAAACGTGGTGTCGGTCATGGGTCGGGAAGACAGCGGGGCAAGTCGGCGGCGCGGCGGGGACTCCGGGACGAAACATCCGTCCCGGACATTGTGCATGTCCTGGCCAGCGACTGTTCAATGGAAACGTCGAGCAACACCGGGGTCGTACGCCGATGATTCATCGGCAAGCGCCGGGGATTGTCACGCAGAAAAATCCGGCACTGCGCCGGACGGGCACAACCGGACGACATCGCCCACGCGGATCGTTCCCGAACGCACCACTTCAGCCAGCACGCCCTGCCGGTTGGCCAGCATCAGTTCGCGCAGCCCCTGGCAGATCAAGTCCATCTTGTGACACGGATCGCGCGGCTGATAAATCCGCAGCACCGCTTCGCCGATCTCCACTTCGCGGCCAACGAGGCCCTGGAGATTCACGCCTACCGTTTCGATGTTCGACCGCACCGCGCCGGGCGGAATTGTTTCCAAGCCGAGCGTCGCCGCGTGTTCGGCAATTTGCTCGCGCTCGATCAGGCTGACCTGCCGCCGGCTGGGCTGCCCGGTGGACTTGCTCACGCGCCCGAAGTAACGCGGGTTGCCGCAGATGCCTTTCACGGCGACGACCTCGATCTCCTGCGCCGCTCGCAGCGGCGCTCCCGACTCCGCCGGATGCAGGTGGAGCGACGCGACACGCCCGGACGGGGCAGGGGAGGGCGGCAGGCTCATGCGGAGCCGGCTGATTTTGCCGGCCTCGCGGGCCGGCGACTTATTTTGATGAATCGCAGCACGAAAGCAGTCTAGGATGCAACGGATGACGCCGGCAATAAATTGTCAGTGCGGCGGGACGCAGTTCCCGCCGCGTAACCACCAGCGCCACCCCGCCGTCCTTGAACCTGTATGTTAAGTCCATTGCCATCCTCGAAGTGGAACTTCGCCGCCGCCGCGCACCTGTTGAACCGCGCTGGGTTCGGCGGCGCTCCCGCCGAGATCGAGGCGCTCGAAAAACTCGGCCTCAACGGCGCGGTGGAGCGCCTCGTGGATTACGAGAAGATTCCCGACCCCACGCCGGAACCCGTCTGGGCCAAACCCGATCCGGAGCGCGTCCAGAAATTCCAGGAACTCAAGAAGGGCAACGCGGAGCAGAAAAAGAAAATCGTCAACGAGGAGCGCAAGACCCAGCGGCAGCGCATCGTGGAGATGCGCGGCGCGTGGCTGGCGCGGATGGCACGCGGGCCGCGGCCGTTGCAGGAGAAGCTGACACTGTTCTGGCACGGCCATTTCGCCACGAGCGTGCAGAAGGTGAAGGACTCCTACCTCATGTGGCTTCAACTCGACACGCTCCGCCGCCACGCCAGCGGCAACTGGCAGCAGATGCTCATCGCGGTGACGCGCGACCCGGCGATGTTGATCTGGCTCGACCAGGCGCAAAGCAAACGCGAGCACCCGAACGAAAACTACGCCCGCGAAGTCATGGAACTCTTCGCGCTCGGCGAGGGGCATTACACGGAGAAGGACATCACCGAGGCGGCCCGCGCCTTTACCGGCCTGGCGTTTGACCGGGTGCGGCAGGAGTCGGACTTCCGCTCGCGCAACCACGACGACGGCGCGAAGACGGTGCTGGGCAAAACGGGAAATTTCTCCTGGACGGACGTGTTGAAAATCATCGTGGAACAGCCCCAGGCCGCGCGGTTCATCAGTGCGAAGCTGTGGACGTTCTTCGCCAGCGAAAATCCGCCGGACGAACTGGTCGCGGCGCTCGCGGAGGTGTTCCGCAAGAACGGAAACAACTTCAAGCCGCTCCTGCGCGCGATGTTTCGCAGCGGGGAGTTTTACGCGGACACCGTCGTGCGTCAGCAGGTGAAGAGTCCCGTGCAATGGCTCGTCGGCAGCGCGCGGATGCTGGAGCGCGATCTGCCGCCGCCGGTCGTCGCGTCCACCTTGATCGCGAGCCTCGGCCAGGACCTGCTCGCGCCGCCGAACGTCAAGGGCTGGGACGGCGGCATCTCGTGGATCACCACGAACAACCTGCTCGCGCGTTACAATGCCGCCGAGAAACTCGTGCTGGGCGACAACCAGCTCAACATCGCGCCCGACAAAAAGCTCCTCAAAGCGGCGGCGCAACGCTTCAACCGGATGCAGGGCCGGGGCACTCCGGTGGACGTGGCAAAAATTCTGACGCCCGCCGAACGCAAGGACAAAGCCGCGCTCATCCCCGCGCTCGAACGCCGCTTGCTCCAGGGCAAACTCAAGCCGAAGCAGGAGCAGACCCTCCGCGAGTATCTCGATTCCCAAGGCACGCTCGACGACAACGACATCCTGGAAACCATCCGCCTGCTGATGAGCACGCCGGAATATCAACTGACGTAAAAATCATGAAACACGAATTCTCCCTGAGCACCTGTTCGGCTAGTGGCGCTGGCGCCCTCGCCAGCGAAAGTCCTGCGGGCGCCTCGCCCGCAGGCACGACGG
>JANNEF010000106.1:0-6772 GCA_031378375.1 Verrucomicrobiota bacterium
CGCTCCATCGGTTCGGTCTCATACTCGGCGCCGCCCACTTCCCAGCACTCGTCCAGCCCCAACAATCGCTCAAAGGCTTTTTCAGGTATCATGGCGGCCATTATGCCAAAGCCCTCCAGCCACGGAAAGTAGCGAGGAACCCATTTTCATCGTCCGGGCAATGATGCACTCCGCAGATGGAGTGTGATTCACGGCCCTTCTACTCCTTCCACTGTTCCGCCGCGTGCGCGGCCAGCCGCTCCAGGCACGCCGCCGTGTCCGTCAGCGCCTGCTCGCGCGCGACGAAGTCCGGCGTCAGCGCGTGTGTCGCCGCGAAGAGCCGCCGGGCTTGCGCCGCATCCGTCACCACGCCGGCCAGACCGACACAGGGCACGCCACCCGCCCGGCAAACACCGGCCAGTTCGCCGACGCCTTTGCCCATGAGGGTTTGCGCGTCAATCGCGCCCTCGCCGGTGACGACGAGTTGGGCGGACTTGATTCGTTCGTTCAATTCCGCGTGGCGGGCGAAGACACCGAAGCCCGGCTCCAATCGAGCGCCGGCGAAACAGCGCAGCCCGTAACCCAGTCCGCCCGCCGCGCCCGCGCCCGGATCGTTCGCGTGGTCGAGATGTAGTTCCTTGACGGCGAGTTCCGCCATTTTCCCCAGGCAGCGGTCGGCGAATTCAAAGTCCTCCGGGCGCACGCCCTTTTGCGGCCCATAGACGCGCGTGCAACCTTGCGGGCCGAGCAGGGGGTTCTGCACGTCCACGGCGACGATAAACTCGTCGAAGGGCGGCAGTTGCTCGGGCGGGCGCAACCAGGAGAGCGTGTGCAACTCCGTCCAGCGCGTGATGGTTTCATCATGCACGTTAAAAAATTCCCAGCCCAGCGCGCGCGCCAGGCCGAACCCGCCGTCGTTGGTCGCGCTGCCGCCGATGCCGACCAGACAGCGTCGGGCACCGTGTTCGGCGGCCGCCTGGAACACCGCGCCCAGCCCGCGCGTGTCGAGTTCGAACGGATGAAATTTCCCCGCCGGCAATTGCGCCAGGCCAATGATGCGCGCGGACTCGACGATGGCCGTGCGGGTGGGCGCGTGCCAACCCCACGGCGCGTCGCAGGGGCGGTGCGCGGCATCCACGGTCTTGACGGTGCGCGTTTCGGCGCCGAGCAGATGGCCGATGATCTCGCCGAAGCCGTCGCCGCCGTCGCTCATGGGGAGCAGTTCCAGCGCGTCGCCCGGCCGGGCCGCACGCCAGCCGCGCGCGATGGCGTCGGCGGCTTGCGGCGCGGTGAGCGTGCCTTTGAATTTGTCCGGGACGATGAGAACTTTCAGCACCATAGGTAGGTTAAAAGTTCAAGGTTCACGGTTCAAAGTTCAAGCGAAACCCAAGCCAGGAGCCTGACGATTCTTGGCGTGGCGGTTGAACTTTGAACTTCGAGCGTTGAACCCCCATCGGCGGCAGGGAGTTTGCTATGCAACAGGCAGTTGAGTCGCGGCAACGCATCTCGTGCAGACTAACGACAACTCGAAAATGAACCGTGGCGAACCGCGCCGCCGCGCCCAACCTTGCGCTGCTTATGGCTAAGATTCGTAATCTCACGCTGCCTCCGGAAATCAACGAGGCGTTGATTCCACTGCTGGACGCGGTGCCCGACAACGTGCTGGCCGAGGTCGGCAAGCAGCGACTGCCGGGCGGTTTCACCCAGGTGTCGGCCATCCGCGAACGGGTGGCCGGGATGATTCGCGGATCGGCGTCGTTGCCGCCGTGGGTCATGGGGCTGCTGCACCAAAACGCTCCGTGGGGCGGCACGTTGATGATGCTGACGGCCCCCGGCATCAAGCTGTTCGGGAGCAGCATCCTCCCGCTGGTTGGATTCCAGATGTTTTTGATCGCTCTGCTGTGCGACCCGCGCGAGGACGTGCATCAACTGGCCGTCGAGTTGCTCGCCGCCAGCCCGAAGGAAGCGACGGACGAGGAAAAAAGAGCCGCCACGCTCAGACTGCATAAGAATGTGGAACAGTACCTTCTCGTGGCCGCCGGCACCACCGTGGCCGCACCCGCCGCCGCAGTTGCTGAGAATGGCTCCAGCGTGGAGACGCCGAAGCGATTGCCGTCGGAGACCGTCGAGCTAATCACCAAAATGCGGGACATGCTCAAGGACGACGATGAGGTCATCAATCGGCTCAAGAAAAACCTTCAGGAACAGGGCCGCAAACAGAAGGCCAAACTTGAAGCCGCCGCGCGCCAGGCCGGCGTAGAACGCAAACACATCTTCTCCGAGCGCGACGAGGCACGGGTCAAACTCCACCGGTTGACGAAGGAAAAGGACGCCTTGGCCATCCGCGTCGAGAGTCTCGCGGCGGAATTGCAAACCGCCATCGCCCGTGGACTCGACGAACAGAACCTGGCGGTCACCCGCAAATGGCTTGCCGCGCCGCTGGAAACCGAGCGGCACCTGGAGCAGGCGCAAGCCGCGTCCGGCGATCTGCTCGCCCGCGTCGAACAGGCGCTCGAAGCGCAGGCGCGGCAGGATCGGTTCACCGGCAACCGCGTGGAGTTATCGCGGCAGCTTGAGCAATTGCGCCACGCGCGCAAACGTCTCACCGCCGCTTCGCAGACAGCGCTCGCACCGCTTCCGGAGTTGAAGACGATAGTGGCGGAAGTGGACGCCAAGATTTCCCGCGCCGAATTGTTGCTCCACGGCCGCAGCGCGCCTGACCCGGTCACGGAACGGCTGCTTATTGCCATTAATCACGCGGCCACCTGGGCCGAGGCGCAGCAGTGCAGCCAGATGCTTCAGCAGGTGATGGACGCCGAGTTGGTGCGCAAGGAGGATCGCCGCCGGGTCTATGACGCGCTCCAGCGCAAGTTAAGTCTGCTGGACGCGAGCGACCGGCCAGCGGACACGGACGCGCCGGATCACGGCTGGACTTTGCGCCATGTGATCTTCCGCAATCGCCCCAGCCTGATCATCCTCGACGGTCACAATATTCTCTACGGTCTCGAAGACATCTTCCGTCCGCACTACAATGAGGAAGGTCACCCCGGTCGCAAGGCGCGGGAACGGCTTGTCGGCATGGTGCGTCGGCTGGCGCAGGACCGGGCGAACCTGCGTGTCCGTGTGTGCTTCGACGCGCCCCGGCGCGAAATCATCCAGGTGACGCCCAACGTGGAGATCGAGTTCTCCGGCGGTCGTGGCGAACACCGCGCCGACCGGCGGATCCGGGAGCATGTCAGTTTGCGCCGCCCGGAGGAACTGGACCACCAATGGTTCGTTGTCACCGATGACCGCGCCGTGCGGCGCGAGGCGGCCAAGAATGGCGCGCGCTACGTGGCGGTGGACCTCTTCGCGGTCTTGCTGTCGGACTTCAGTTGCCTGTGGGAGGAGATGGAGAAGGCGGCGTAGGTGCGCTGCTTCAATCCCCGCCGACTCAATACTCTCGATCGCGGTTGATGCCGGGCTGCGGGACGGGATATTTGCCTTCGGCGTCCGACAGCACCGGCGGCGGGGAATCCATGGTCAACTTGTCCACATCCGGCGCGAACTCGTGTTCGGAATTGAGCATCTCGTCGTAGGTGACTTCCTGGCCGGTGTGAGCAGCCCGGCGCCCCATGGAGGTCACGACACTGGCCTGCACGCCGAAGGGAACCTCGTTGTAGGGCTTGTCATTGCGGATCGCGTCGAGGAGATCGTTCCATTCGTTTTGATACGGATCGTTCTCGGCGGGGGGAATCTTGGATTGCCAAGTCATGCTGTCGCGAGTGGGCAACTGGCCCTTGTGGATGCTGGAGGGACCGTTGTAATCGCCTGTTTTGGCGGCGATCGCCATGCCTTTGGTGCCATGCACATGGCTGAAATAAAACGGCACGGCGCCCGAGTTGCAGCGGCCATCCATGTAGAACTTGGCACCGTCCTCGAAGGTGTATTCGACGGCGTACGAATCGAAGTTCTGGTCCACCCACAGTTCGCCATCCGGATTGCGGCGGTAATGCCGCCCGCCCAGCGCGTGGGCCTTGACCGGCCACCCGTTTTTCATCCAGCAGAGGTGATCGATGTGGTGGATATAAAAATCACTGTAACAGCCGCCGCTCGCCCACAGGAAGCTGTGGAAGCGCGAGATCTGCCAGAGCAATTCACTCGGCTTGCCCGGCCATTTGGTTGAGAATGCCGAGGCGACCGGGCCGTGCATGCGGTGGCCGCGCATGAGCAGAACCTCGCCGATTTCGCCGTCCTGCACCCGCTTGTGGAGTTCCTGAAGATGGCGGGCGTGCCGGGACATCAGGCCCACGGCGCATTTCAAGCCCTTTGCGCTGGCGGCTTCGGCCAGCTTGAGCATGCGGCGCGAGGTCGGCCCGTCGGCGGTCACCGGCTTTTCCATGAAGACGTTGAGCTTCTTTTCAATCGCGTAAGCAAAATGCACCCAGCGAAACGCCAGCGGCGTGGTCAGAATCACGATGTCGCCCGGCTTCAGGCAATCCATCGCCTTCTTGTAGCCATCGAAGCCGAGGAACCGCTTGTCCTCGGCCACATCCACCGAGTCCCCGTGTTGCTTCTTGATCGTCTGGTAACTCAAGTTGAGTTTGGACTCAAAAACATCGGCCATGGCCGCGAGCGAGATGGGGCCGCCTTTGGTGGAGAGCGCATTGCTGGCGGCGCCCGTGCCGCGCCCGCCGCAACCGATCAGCGCGACATCCAGGCTGTCTTTCCCCGCCGCATGAACATGCGGCAAGGTCACGCCCGCCAGCGCGGAAGCGGCGCCGAAGTAGCCGGTGGTTTTCAGGAACTCGCGGCGCGAGGTGAGTGAATGATTTGTTTCGTTCATAAGTGACTGGTTGCTGACGCAGTTGATGTGGCGACCATTCAAGAAGTTTTTCCCCCTGTCAAACAATCACGCGGCACCCATCAGAACACCTGCGGCACGCCCTCCTCCATGATGCGCAGATGGTGGCTCATGCCGTCGCGATGGGCAATGTCCTCCAGCCAGCGCGGCGGTTCATCCATGTCCTCGAAGGAAAGCTTGAACGTGCCGTAGTGCATCGGCACAAACCACCGTGCCCCCAGGTCGCGGAAGACGCGCATCGCTTCATCCGGTCCCATGTGAACGTGCCGGAACGAATCCGGGTAATACGCGCCGATGGGCAGCAGCGCGACCTCCGGTTGCAGCCGCTTGCCAATCTCCTTGAAGCCGTCGAAGTAAGCGCTGTCCCCCGCGTGATAGATGCGCCGGCCCTGATGTTCGAGCAGGAACCCGCCGTAGCCGCGGTGCTCGTCCCGCAGCGTGCGCGCGCCCCAATGTTTGCAGGGCGTGAGCGTGACCTTCCAGTCCCCGTGCGAAAAGCTCTCCCACGTCTGCAACTCGATGATGCGCTCGAATCCCAGCCCGCGCGCGAGATCGCCGACGCCCCAGGGCATCACGCCGATTTTGGGCGCGGGCAACTTGCGGAGCGTCGGCTTGTGGAAATGATCGAAGTGCGCGTGCGTCAGCAGCACCAGATCAATCGGCGGCAGGTCGGTGATCTTCAAGCCGGCGCGCTTGATGCGCTTGAGCAGGAACAGCCAGTTGGCGAAGTTCGGATCGATGAGCACGTTGAGATCGTTGAACTGCACGAGGAACGAGGCGTGGCCGATCCACGTCAGCGCGGCGTGCCCGCGCGTGAGTTTGGGGAACACTGGGCGCTGGTGTTGCCCGGTGCGTTTGGTGAGCAGCGCCTTCCAAACCATCTCGCGGAAGAAGGTGTGCGGATTGAAATGATTGCTTGGCGTCAGTTCCTTGAAGGAACGCGGCAGACGCCGCGCGGGGCGTCCCGGTTCACCGTGATGGTCGGGGGCTTTCGTCATACATCAACTGCGATGCGGTCAGTGATACCGCCTCGTGGAATAAATGACAACCCCTTCGGCTCACGCGGACGCCGCCGTGTCAGTCACAACGTTGACCGGGCGCCGCACGCTTGCGCCTGCTCCTTTGGTAACGAACTCCCAGCGCGAGTACCGAACCAAGGCCCGCAAGGACCAGCGTGCCTGGCTCGGGAACGACGGTGATGGTTGTCCGGTAGAAGGAAGCCGCTACCTCTTCGTAGTAACATCTTGGTGTCTGGGAGTAAACAAAAGCCTCGGTGGTCACTCGCTCCAAAGTAAAGGAGCCGGAGAGCACCGTCACCTGCACGCCCACACCACGAGATGCCCACACCGGAGCCACCGACCGGTTGGCGAAAGTGCCTATGGCAGTTGTAATTACAGTCCCGGTATACGATGCGGTAACGAGACCTGTGGCTAGGTCAAACAGTTCGATGCGATAAGTGCTCTGTGGCGTGATGTCTGTAAGGTAGGCGAGAACTTTAGGCGGATTGCCTCCTGCGTAAACGCATCCGGTCCAGACGTAATCCAGCGGGCCAAAATCCAGACGGTAAGTCGGGTTGGTCACCGGGTCCAAGTGGAGTTGGGCCGGAGCCTTCGTCGCGGCCATCATCAACAGCCCCATCACACAACCAGTGATCTTTCTGTTCATAGCGTATGCCGACGTTAACCGCCCCCCGCCAATGTTCAAGCCCCAAACGGCAGCAATTCTCACTATGCAGAATGGGGCTGGGTGTGGCCGCGTTCAGCGAAGGCGTGCGTGCGGTCTGGCAGCGGGGCGCTGGTGTTGTCACACGATTGTAACTTGTACTTGTAGCCCCGTACCGGCATCAAGGGGCGCGTGAAGCTGCTCGGTTTCGAGGACCTCATCGCCCGTCTGCGCGCCGTGGCCGGCGCGCTGCCGGACCCGCGCACGGGTGACAACACGCAGTATTGC
>JANNEF010000128.1:0-1517 GCA_031378375.1 Verrucomicrobiota bacterium
AGAAGTTTCAACAGAATCTCAAAGCCATTCAAACGTTGCGGATGCTGGATGCCGAGGAACGTCCGGCGACAGAAAAGGAAAAAGCTGCTCTCGTGAAATACGTCGGTTGGGGTGCAATGCCCCAGGTGTTCGACGTGGACAGCACGGACTGGCGTAAGGAGCAAGTCCAGCTTTCTGAAATTCTGTCCGATGAGGAACACCGTTCGGCCCGCGCCACCACCCTTAACGCTCATTACACCGCACCGACCGTCATCGGCGCGATGTATCGCGCCGCCGAGCGGTTTGGCTTCAAAGGCGGTCGCGTGCTTGAACCTGCGTTCGGCATCGGCCACTTCATCGGCCTCATGCCCGAAGACATGCTGCGCCGCTCGACTGTCACAGGCATCGAGATTGATCCGTTGACCGCTCGCATCGCGAAGGCGCTTTATCCCGACACGGATGTTCGTCCACAACCGTTTGAACAGACGAAACTCGCGGACGGCTTTTACGACCTCGCCATTTCCAACGTCCCGTTTGGCGATTACACCGTTCACGACCCGCGCTTCAATAATTACAAATTTCAAATCCACGATTATTTCTTCGCCGCCGCCTTGGAGAAAGTGCGTCCGGGCGGCTTGCTCATGTTCATCACTTCACGCGGAACGATGGACAAGTTGGATTCGACGTTGCGTGAAATGCTTTCCACGCGCACGGAGTTGCTCGGCGCGATTCGTTTGCCCAACGACGCCTTCAAGAAGAACGCCGGCACGGAAGTCACGACGGACATCATCATGCTCCGCAAGCTCCGCTCCGGCGAAGTTCCCACCGGCACGGCCTGGAAGGAGACAGCGGCTTACAACAACGACATCGGCGAAGCCTTCACGCTCAACGAATACTTTGCCGTCCGACCGGAAATGATGCTCGGTAAAATGCGTCTCGCGGGTGGGATGTATGGCGGCAATGACCCGACGCTAGAACCCGATGGTCGCAAACTGGCGGAGGCACTGGCTCAAGCCGTCGAGAAATTGCCGCAGGGTATCTACGAGGCACAGGCACATAAAATCGCCGAGCCGACACTCGAAGAATCCATTCCCGCGCCCGATTTTGTAAAACCCAACGCCTTCTGTCTCCACGATGGCATGGTCTGCATCCGTGAGGAAAATGTTTTACGACCGCTCACCGACATGCCCGCCGAGATGCGTTCGCGCATCCGCCATTTGATTCCGGTGAGGGATGCCGTCCGCGATTGCCTGCGGTCGCAGATGGACGGCAGCGCGGAGGAACACGTCGTCGAAACACGTCAACGACTCAACCAGGCTTACGACCGTTTTGTGGGGCGCTTTGGCCCGGTGAATCTTCGCGCCAATCAGCGCGCCTTCGACGGCGATCCCGATTTGCCTTTGCTCCTCTCGCTGGAGAATTACAACGATGAGACGCAGCGGGCGACGAAGGCCACGATTTTCCACGAGCGCACGATTAATCACCGGCAGCCGGTTGAGTCGGTCGCCACTCCAAAAGAAGCGTTGCTCGTCACCTTG
>JANNEF010000141.1:0-4431 GCA_031378375.1 Verrucomicrobiota bacterium
GCAAGATTCTGGGCGTCGAAGTTGCCCGTGTCCCAGAGCGCCAAAGCCAGCTCGTGATCCACATCAATCCGCTTCGTCAGCGCCTTGAGGGTGGCGAAGCTCACACCGAACATCGGCTCGGTGGCGCCGTGGCGGGTGTAGGTTTTGCGAGTTTGCGCGGAACCTGCTTTTTCCAGTTCGCGCATCGCCTCGGCGAGCGTCATCCGTGGCGGCGGGCCCTTGGCTGGCTTTTTCGCCGCTGCCTGGTTCGGGGGAGAACTGGCGGACACTGAGAGAACTTTGCTTTTGACGCTGGGAGCGGAGACGGTGGCTCGCTTTGTTGAGGTCTGCTTTTTGCCGGGTTTCATTTCCGGCGAATTTAGGCTGGCAGGCTTGGGCGGAAAGAACATTTTCAAGCTGCATGGTCTGAGTCATGTCCATGGCGTCGCGCCAGTGACAGACAGGACCATTCGGCCGCACAAGTCGCCGCTCTCAGAACTGCCACGCGCTCGAGCAACATCACGGCGTCCTCACGCCCGCCGTGGTGGAGGCGCACGCCTACTTCCCCGCAGGTGCCACTGCACCTGATGTGCTTTCGCCCACGCCTGATTCGGACAAATTTGTGTAGCGCGCATCTCGTCCGGAGATTTCCCTCCACATCTCACCCACGCTGACGCGGCGTTGTCCCGAACGGCTGACCCATTCCACCTCGGCAAGCGCGCCGGGCGCGGTGAAGCGGATGCCCCAAATCGGATCAAACGCCTCCGACGACAGCGAGTAGCGCATGTCGCCGAGAACGGTCGTGTCGTCTGGCTTGCGGGCAACCCAGTCTTCGGAAAACCACGCGAAGCGCGCGAAAGAATTACGACGGTTGCGGGTGCGTTCGGCAGGAGTCAGGTCCGCCTCGCCAACAAGCGGCAGCGACCAGCCTTCCCTCACCTCAGGCTCCGTGAACCAGCCGGTGCGGATGCGGTCACTGTAGATTCGCCCGTCATGCACGTACAGTGCGCGCCACACGAGATTGTTGGCCAGGGTTGGCATGACCTCCAGGCGAGCGATGGTGTGGCCGCGGCGTTGCGCCAGTTGCGCCTGGGCGGAAACGGCGCGCGCGTGTTGCAACGCGCCCAGCGCCACGTAGGCGGCCACAGCGGCAATCGCGGCCGTGGCCAGCGCCCTTCGCCTCCGCCAGAGTGCGCCCGTCAATCCCGCGAGCAACGTCAGCGTGAAGATCGGATCGATGATGGAAATCAGATCCCACCCCACCCGCTGCCGGCTGAACGGCCAGAACAACTGCGTGCCGTAGCTCGTCGCCGCGTCCAGCAGACAGTGACTGATGTAGGCCACCAGACAGCAAAGCCAGACCGTGAGCGCCAGCGGTCGCCAGCGTGGCCGGAAGATCCAGAGGAGAGACACCAGCCCGGCGCCCACCGGGGCGAAGGCCAGCGCATGGGTGAAGTGCCGGTGATACTCAATCGCCAGCAGTGGGTCGCTGCCGCTCCGGATGAACACGTCCGCGTCCGGCACAAACGCCGCCAACCCTCCGGCCAGCGCCGCCGTGCGGCCCAACTTCCGGCCAAAGACCGCGTAACCAAGGCTCGCGCCCAGCAATACATGGGAGATCGGATCCACGTGCGGCGAAAGCCTAGCCCAAAAACGCCGTGGGGCAATCAAACTGTCCGCCGCTCCCGAATACTCGCCAGAATATCCGCCACGACCTCCCCCTTCGGATTCGCGCCTGGCGGGCCGTCGTGGTGGAGACGCACGCTCACCGTGGCGGCGCAGAATGCGGATGGTGGTGGGCTGACGTATCGCTGCTTGTTCGCGGATGGCCTTAGCGCCACCAATGCCGTTGCGACAAATCGTATCCCCTCTGGTTTTGCCAACAACGTTGTGAGCGTGATGGTTAGCGACGGCCACGGCGGCAGCGCAACGAACAGTTTCTCCAGCAGCGCGCAAAACGATCCCACCATGTGGTTCGGCAAAGTGGACAAGCCGCTTGCACCGGACAACTGGACGCGCGGCCACAAACGCGCGCTCATCATGACACTGGCCTTTCCCGATTTCACTCCCGTCATCACGAGCAGGGTCATCGCCAGTTCGATGCTTTCGCTGAGCAACTCTTTCACCGAGTGCCCTCTCGGTCCGTTTTGGTTTGAGGCAGTCATCACTCCGGTGTTGATGAGGTCGCAACCGGCCACGCACTACGCAGCGATGAATGGGCCGCTGACGGCTTCTCCTGCAACAGCGCAGCCCCCGCGAACCTTCCCGCGTGCTGCTGGTTTGAACGAATACGCTTACGTGGATTGATTGGCGTCCAGCGGCTAATTTCGCGCTTGTAGCGTCTTCGGGCGCGACTTATTTTCCGCCGCGTATGGGATCCACTCAACGTGTTGCCTGGCTCGCTTCAATGCTGTGTGCGCTCTGCTTCAGCCCGCTTCGGATGACTGGCGCGGAGCCGCCGCTTCATGCGAAGACGTCGCCGTCGGAGAAACATAATCTCGCCTACCGCTGGCTCGACATCGCGCAGGAGGCCACCGCGCGCGAAGTGGATCGTCACGCGCCCCGCCCCACCATTATTTCGCGCACGCTCGCCATCTGGGCGACGGCGATGTACGACGCGTGGGCCGCGTACGACGACAAGGCGGTTGGCTCCCGGCTGGGCGGAACCTTGCGGCGGCCAAAACGGGAACGCACGCCGGCAAACAAGGAGAAGGCCATCAGCTACGCTTCCTACCACGCGCTGCTGTTCGTTTATCCGGAGGACAAGGCGTTCATCGATGAGCAAATGCGCAAGCTGGGATTCGATCCGGGCGTTACCTCGAGGGATTCGCGCAAACCGGAAGGAGTTGGCTTTCTCGCCGCGCAGGCGGTGAATGAATATCGTCGGCATGACGGCGCCAATCAGCATGGCAACGAGGCCGGTGGCGACGGCACGCCGTACGGGGACTACACCTTCTATCTGCCGGTCAACCCGCCGGACAAAATCATCGACCCGGATCGCTGGCAGCCGATCACGTTCACGCTTCCGGATGGGCGAAAGATCACGCCTCCCTTTCTCACGCCGCACTGGTATCGGGTGAAACCATTCGCGCTCACCAACAGCGCCCAGTTCCGTCCCGAACCGCCGCCGATGACGACGAAAGATGACGCGACGTTGCGGAAGGAGACGGAGCAGGTGCTCGCCTACAACAACAGCCTGACCGCGGAACAAAAGGCGGTCGTCGAATTCATGCGCGACGGTCCGCGTTCGACCGGCCAGAGCGGCCACTGGCTCCGGTTCGCGCAGGACGTCTCGCGCCGCGACAGACACAGTCTCGATCAGGACGTGAAGCTTTACTTCGTCATCGCCAATGTCGCGATGGACGCCTTCATCTCGTGCTGGGAGACCAAGCGCTACTACGATTCGTCGCGGCCATGGACGCTTGTGCGGCATTATTTCAAAGGCCAGAAAGTGAGGGGGTGGGCCGGACCCAAAGGCGGAGTGGTCGAAATGCCGGCGGAGGATTGGCACCCGTATTCGCCCTACTCGTTCATCACGCCGCCATTCCCCGGTTATACCAGCGGGCACGCGACAGTGAGCGGCGCTTGCGCCAAGATGCTGGAACTCTTCACGGGCAGCGACGCGTTCGGCTTTCTGGAGCGGCGCCGGCATTGCGAATTGACCGAGATGCTTCCCGGCAATGAAGTGGATCTTGATTTGAAAACGTTTTCGATGACGGCGGAAATGGCCGCGCTTTCCCGGGCGCTGGGCGGCTATCACATTCCCATCGACAACAACGTCGGCCTGCGTGTCGGTCGCGAGATTTCAGTGTGGAGCTGGCCGAAGTACCAGGCGCAGTTCAATGGCTCTGCCCGGGTGCGGCCCTAACGCCGGACTTGGCTTGGACTCCCACCAGCCTGACCGGCAGCCACGGCACCAAACTCGGCAAGGGCAAACTCACCACGACCGCCGGCGCCTTCTACCTGCCCGACGGCGGCTACGATCTGAACGGCCAGATGCTCGCCGGCCAGATCAAATACGCGCTGCCGGTGAAGACCTCGCAATTCACCGCCGCTGCCAGTCTCCACTACCTGCACGGGAAAAAAGGCGCCAATAATCTCCGGAACCGAAATGGCGAACGCGACTATTTGATCGGCGTGGCCAGCGCACAATGGATTCTCCCGGTAAAAACCGTGCCGATCACCCTTGGGGCCGACTTGTTCCACAATTTCAAAAACTACAGCGCCGCCGAAGTCGTGCCGTTTCCCATGCCGGACAAGAACCAGACGCTCGGCTACGTGCTGTCCGCGCAGGCGGGACAGTTGAAGTAGCAGGGCAGACGCAGCTAAATTGGGACGCCCAAAAGTTTGAGCAGGTAGCTGTGGTCCCAGCCGGCGTTTTTCCGTTTGCCTTTGATCCCACGCTTCTTGGTTTTCTCGCGCTTTAACAAATTCAGCGCCAGCCGCCGCAGC
>JANNEF010000143.1:0-18891 GCA_031378375.1 Verrucomicrobiota bacterium
CGAGGGAAAAATCAGCTTTCTCTCTCCCGTCGTTGAACCCGCCAGCGGCCTGCAAAAAGTGAAGGTGATTTTTGACAATGCGGATGGCAGAGTGCGCCCCGGATTGGCCGGCAAGATGATCCTCTATTAACCATGCCCAGCGACTCTGCCAGAACCACCCTGGAACGCGCCGCCCGCGATTTGTCCGAGCTGCGCCACTTCCCTGGCACGCCCAAGGAATTCTGGCCGCGCCTGCTCGGCTGCCTGGCCCACCTGAGCGCCGCCAGCCACGTCACGTTCGTCATCAAGGACGCCGCTCCGCCGGGAAGCTGGAAAAAGATCGGCGAATGGTCCGCCAACGAAGGTCCGTCGCGCTTTCTCACCGCGTTTGTGACGAACCTGGAGAACGTCGCCGACCATGGCGCGCAGGACGGCCAGTTTTTCTTTCCGCTTGAACAATCCCCGGCGCGCGGCACGAACCATTTCATCGTTGCCGTCCGGCTCAAGTTGCTTCGTCCGGAGGATACCTGCGTCGCCGCTTTTCTGCTTTCCGAAGTCAGCGAAGCCGCCGCGCAGGACACGCTGTTGCGCCTGCACCTCGCCGCCGACACACCGCAGTCCTACCAGATCAACCAGGCCAGCCGGCAGGCTTCGACGGACGTTCAGAAGTTCGCGACGACGCTCGACCTCATGGTGCTCATCAACGCCGAGAAGCGTTTCCTCGGCGCGGCCCTTGCGTTGTGCAACGGCCTGGCCACGCACTACAACTGCGACCGCGTGAGCCTCGGCTGGCTGGAGGGCGGCTACATCAAGCTGCGCGCGATCAGCCGCACGGAAAAATTTGACCGCCAGATGGCCGCCGCCCGCGCGCTCGAAATCGCCATGGAGGAGGCGCTCGATCAGGACGAGGAAATCGTCTGCCCGCCGCCCGAAGAGGCCAATGTCGTCACGCGCGACCACGAAAAGTTTTTGAAGGAACAGGCCGCCGGCAACATCTGTTCCGTGCCGTTGCGCGTGGACGACAAACCCGTTGCCGTGCTCACCTGCGAACGGCAGCGCGCGCCGTTCACGGCGCTCGAACTCCAGCAGTTCCGCCTCGCCTGCGACCAGGCCGCGCGGCGGCTTTCCGAGTTGAAGCATCATGACCGCTGGTTCGGCGCGCGTTGGGCCGTGTGGCTGAAGGAGAAATTCGCCAAGGTCATCGGACCGGAACACACTTGGGCAAAAGTGCTGGCCGCTGTTGTCACCGCGCTGCTCGTCGTCCTGTTTTTCGTCCCGTTCAACTTCCGCGTCGAGGGCAACTTCATCCTGCGGAGCGACGAGGTGGCCTATCTGACCGCACCGTTTGAAGGTTATCTCAAGGATGTCTTCGTGCGCGTTGGCGACGCGGTGCCGAAGGATGGGAAACTGATCGGCCTCAACACCGCCGACATGCAGTTGGAAGAATACGCCTCGGTCGCCGATGTGGCGCGCTATCAACGCGAATCCGAGAAGGCCCGCGCCACCAAAAATCTCGCCGACATGCGCATCAACCAGGCGCTGGCCGACCAGTCGAAGGCGCGGCTGGATCTCATCCGCTACCGGCTCAACCAGGCCGTGCTCAAGGCGCCTTTCCTTGGCGCGGTGGTCGAAGGCGACTTGCGCGAACGCATCGGCGCGCCGGTGAAGCAGGGCGAGGCGCTGTTCAAGTTCGCCCGCATTGACACGCTTTACGTCGAGGCGGAAGTCAACGAGCGCGACATCCACGAAATCCTGAACCGGAAGACCGGCGAGATCGCGTTCGTCAGCCAGCCGAAGCTGAAATACCCGGTGCGTCTCGTCACCATCGAACCCGCCGCCGTGCCCAAGACCGACGGCAACGTCTTTCTCGTGCGTCTGGCCGTGGACGGCGGCCCACAACCGTGGTGGCGGCCCGGCATGAGCGGCCTGTGCAAACTCAACGTCGAGAAGCGCACGCTGTTCTGGATTCTCACCCACCGCACGGTGGACTTCCTGCGGTTGAAGTTGTGGTGGTAGTCAGTAGTTCGTAGTCAGTTGTCAGTAGCATTGGCGAAGTTTGGCCCTCAATGAAAATGCGACGATGAGCAAAACAGACTTTGAGAATCTCCGGGTTTACAAACTCTCGGAAGACTTGGCCGATTCGGTCTGGGACATTGTGTTGCGGTGGGATTCCTTTGCGAAAGGCACCGTCGGAAAGCAGATCGTGCGGGCGGCGGACAGCATCGGTGCGAACATCGCTGAAGGCACGGGGCGTGGAACCTTCGCCGACAACAAACGTTTCGTTCGCATCGCCCGTGGTTCGCTGAATGAAACACAGCACTTCCTCCGTCGCGCCTTCCGCCGAAAGCTTTTGACCAAACCCGACGTGGACAAGCTGAAGCCGCTGGTTGACAACCTGGCTCCGCAACTAAACTCCTACCTGAAATCCATCGGACGCGGCCACCCGGCTGAAGCCGAATAGCTACTGACCACGAACTACTGACTACTGACCAAACCCGATGTCCGCTCCGCTCCAGACCTTCAGCGAAAGTTGGTATCGCATCGCCAACCAGCGCATCAGCCTGCGACCCGGCGTCGTTGTGCGCCGACAGAATTATCGCGGCGAGCGGTGGATCGTTTTGGAGAATCCGTTCAGCAACCAGTTCTTCCGCCTCCGGCCCGGCGCTTACGAATTCGTCGCGCGCCTGCGGCCCGACCGCACCGTGCAGGAAGCCTGGCAGCAATGCCTCGACCGCTTCCCCGATGACGCGCCCGGCCAGGAAGCCGTCATCCAGCTACTCTCGCAACTCTACTTCGCCAATCTCCTCCACTACGAGAACGCCGCCGACAGCGCGCAGTTGTTCGAGCGTTACACCAAGCGCAAGCAGCGCGAACTGCGCGCCACGCTCACGAACCTCATGTTCATGCGCTTCCCGCTGCTGGACCCGGATCAATTCCTTCTGCGCACGCTGCCGTGGGTGGGCAAGCTGATCAGCCCGTTCGGCGTGGTGCTCTGGCTCGCCGTCGTCGGCTGGGCGCTCAAGTTGGTGGCGGACAATGTTCCCGCGCTGCGCAACCAGGCGCAGTCCGTCCTGGATCCTGGCAACCTGCCGCTGCTGTACGCCGGCCTCATTTTCATCAAGACCCTCCACGAGTTTGGCCACGCCTGGTTCTGCCGCAAGTTCGGCGGCGAAGTCCACGTCATGGGTGTGCTGCTGATGATCTTCACGCCCGTGCCCTACATGGACGCCACGTCGAGCTGGGGTTTCCGCAGCCGCTGGAAGCGCATCCTCGTCGGTGGCGCGGGCATGATTGTGGAAATCTTCGTCGCCGCCATCGCCACCTTCATCTGGGCCAACACCTCGCCGGGCACGCTGCACAATCTTTGCTACAACATGATGTTCGTCGCGTCGGTCTCGACGGTCGTGTTCAACCTCAATCCCCTGCTGCGCTTCGACGGCTACTACATGCTGTCCGACCTGCTGGAGATTCCGAACCTGACGCAGCGCGCCAACAAGCACCTGCGCCATCTCGCCGAGCGCTACCTGTTCGGCCTGAAAAAATCCGAAAGCCCGGCCAATCGCTTCAAGGAGGCGTTCTGGCTGACCGTGTTCGGCAGCACCAGCGGCGTGTATCGCGTCATCGTTTTCGCCGGCGTGCTGCTCGTGGTGGCGGACAAGTTTCTTCTGCTCGGCATCCTCATGGCCGTCGTCTGCCTGATCTCGTGGGTCACGGTGCCGGTGTGCAAGTTCATCAACTACCTGGCGACCAGCCCGCGCCTCGAACGCCAGCGCGTGCGCGCGGTGACGGTTTCCGCCGCGTTGCTGGCGGTCGTGTTGCTGTGCCTGCAAGTCATACCCTTCCCGTATCACTTCCGCGCGCCGGGCGTGTTGCAGGCGCGGTTGCGGACGGAACTGGTCAACGACGTCACCGGGCGCATCGCCGCGTTGAAGGCGAAGCCCGGCTCGCGCGTGACCGCCGGGCAGCCGCTCATCGAACTGGAGAACCCCGAACTCGCGCTGGAATTTGCCGACACTTCGGCGCGCTTCGAGGAAGCCAACGCGCGCCTCCTCCAGGCGATGCAGGAAACCATCGCCAACCTCAAGCCGCTCCACAGCCGCCTCGCCACGCTCACCAACCGCCTCACCAAACTCGAGACCGACCGCGCCGCGCTCGTCATCCGCGCGAGGCACGACGGCGTCTGGATCGCGCCGGGCATCCAGGATTACGTGGGCCGCTGGGTGCCGCGCGGCACGCGACTCGGGTTGCTGGCCGATCCCGGCGCGTTTGAGTTCACCGCCACCGTCAGCCAGGACGATGCGGACGCGCTCTTTGGCAAAAAGATTCCCGGCGCGGAAGTCCGCCTCTTCGGCCAGGCTGGCACGGTTGTTCCCGTGGCCAGGTGGAAGGTCATTCCCGGCGAGCAGCACACGCTGCCCTCCGCCGCGCTCGGCTGGCGTGGCGGCGGCGAACTGCCCGTGGCGGAAGACGACCCGCGCAAGACCCTCGAGCCGTTCTTTGAAGTGGCGGCGGACGTGACTTCTACGGGCACAAGCGACGTCGCCTTGTTCCACGGGCGCGCGGGCAAGATTCGTTTTGACCTGGAACCGGAGCCGCTGTTGCCGCGCTGGATTCGCCGCCTGCAACAACTTCTCCAGAAGCGGTATCAATTGTGATCACGCCGACCCACGATTACCGCCGCACCGCGCATCGTGTTCCCGACAAGTCGCTCAAGGGACTCGACGCCGCCGTCAACACCGTCTTCGGCGCGTATCATCGCCGCGCAAAGGTGCTCGCCGGTCTCCGCGAACAAGCCGACCGCGCCGACGCGCTCGCGCCGCAGTTCCTCGAACTCGCCAGCGCCCGCCTGCACGACCGCCTGCTCGAATACCGCGAAACCTTCCGGCGCGGCGGCGTCATTCCCGACGAACTGCTCCTGCACGCGCTCGCCGCCATCCGCGAAGCCTCCGACCGGCAGCTCGGCCTGCGTCCCTTCGTCGTGCAACTCATGGGCGCGCTCGCGCTGCATCGCGGCTACCTCGCCGAGATGGCCACGGGCGAAGGCAAGACCCTCACCGCCGGCGTCGCCGGCGTGCTCGCGGGCTGGACCAAACGCCCCTGCCACATCGTCACCGTCAACGACTACCTCGTCCAACGCGACTCCGAGTGGCTGCAACAGCTCTACCATTTCTGCGGCGTGCGTGTCGGCCACGTCACCGCGCAAATGCAGCCGCTCGAACGCCAGAAAGGCTACGGCTGCGATGTCACTTACACCACCAGCAAGGAACTGCTCGCCGACTTTCTCCGCGACCGCCTCCGCGTCGGCCCGTTGCGCCAGCCCACCCGCCGTCTCATTCGCCGGATGCTCCAGCCGCAGGCCACCGCCCACGACGGTCTGGTCCTGCGCGGCCTGCACACCGCCATCGTGGACGAGGCCGACAGCGTGCTCATTGATGAAGCCGTCACGCCGCTCATCATTTCCACCACGCACAAGAACGACGTGCTCAAGGAAGCCGGCGAGATCGCCGAGAAAATTGTCACCGACCTCGTGCCCGGCGTGGATTACCAGCGCAACGCCCGCTATCGCGAAGTCGAGTTGACCGCCGAGGGCCGCGAGAAGATCGCCGCGCGCTGCTCCGCCCTCCCCGGCCTGTGGCGCGGCAGCGAACGCCGCCTCGAACTCGTGAAGCAGGCGCTCACCGCGCGCGAGTTCTTCCTCCGCGACAAGCACTACATCATCGCCGACGACAAGATCGTCATCGTGGATGAATTCACCGGCCGGCCCATGCCGCAGCGCACCTGGCGCGAAGGGATGCACCAGGCCATCGAAGCCAAGGAAGGGCTGCCCATCTCCGATCCCTCCGAGACCATCGCGCGCCTGAGCTTCCAGCGGTTCTTCCGCTGCTTCCACAAGCTCTCCGGCATGACCGGCACCGCGCACGAGGCCAGCCGCGAGTTCTGGCAGACTTACAAACTGCCGGTGATCACCATTCCCACCAACCGCCCCTGCGTCCGCGAGCACTGGCCCGACCGCGTGTTCGCGCGCGAGGACGCCAAGTGGGAGGCCGTCGCCGATGAAGTCGTGCGCGTTCACGCCACGGGCCGGCCGATTCTCGTCGGCACGCGCAGCGTGGCCGCCAGTGAGAAGCTCGCCCAAATGCTCGGCCATCGCGACCTCGACTTCCGCGTGCTCAACGCCGTGCGGCTCACGGAAGAGGCGCAGATCGTCGCGCTCTCCGGCGAGCCGGGCCACATCACCATCGCCACGAACATGGCCGGGCGCGGCACGGACATCAAACTCGGTCGCGGCGTGGTGGACCTCGGCGGGCTGCACGTCATCGCCACCGAGCGCCATGAATCCGGCCGCGTGGACCGCCAGCTCTTTGGCCGTTCCGCGCGCCAGGGCGACCCCGGCAGCGCGCAAGCCTTCGTGAGCGCCGAGGATGAATTGCTCCGGCGCCATCTGCCGCGTGCGGTGCGGGAACTTTTCCTGCGCGTGTTCAAGACCCGCGCGCCCGGCCACGAAAAAGCCGCCCAGGCCGCCTTCGCGCTGGCCCAGCGCAACGCACAGAACCTCGCCGCCAAACAGCGCCGCGCCGTCCTGCGCACGGACACCTGGCTGGATGAATCGCTGTCATTCGCGGGCGTGGACACGGTTTGAGGGGGAAGCCCAAAGCTCAAAGTTCAAAGCTCAAGAGAAACAAAAAGCTCCCATCACGAGGTTCTGAGGCGTTGTGACCTCCGATGGGAGCGGATTTGAGCTTGTGGCTTGGAGCTCCGCTTGAGTTTTGACCTTTGCGCTTTGAGCTTCCGCCCGGTCAATACCCCTTAGAACCTTGAAAACCGCACATTGCCTCGCAACCATATGCCCGGCAGACAATTACACAATTCTGTCACGCCAAAACTGGACGGTCGGCTGGCCCTGCTGGGCGGTCGCCTGACCCAACTGGACGGCTGGATGGGCCTGCTGGGCGGTCGGCTGGCCACACTGGGCGGCTGCCTGGGCATACTGGACGGTCGGCGGCTCAAACTGGGCGGCTGCCTGCCCAAACTGAACGCCCGACTGGCCAGACTGGACGGCTGATCGGTCAGACTGGACGGTCGGCTGAGCAAACTGGACGGCTATTCGTGCCCACTCGCCGGCTGGCGCATGATGACCGCCTTCCCACTTCGGCACCGCCGGCGATCATGTGGGTCAGGCTTCGAGCCTGACGGTTCACGGGGCATTCCTGCCCTGTGTTGCCGGGTGGCGCGTGTTTGAAACGGGCGGCAGGGATGCCGCCCGAACCGTCAGGCTGGAAGCCTGGCCCGCCCTCTCCGAATGAGACGCGCCCCGATTTCTCCCACTTGCCCGCGGCGGGGTCGCGCTACGGCGCCGGCGCGGCGGCGGTTTCCTGGGGGCCGTACCATTCGCCGCGCAGCCAGTCGGCGAGGAGGCCGATGGTTGGCGGGTTGAGGATTTGTTCGTCGCCAAAGGCGGGCATGCGGTCGTTGCGCTTGCCGTAGAAGCGCGCGTGGGCGGGGTTGGTGATGATGCTGATGAGCCAGTCGCGCGAACCATAGCCGGTCAGGTCGGGGCCGGTGGCGTCCTCGTCGTTGTTGTGGAAGCGATGGCATTCGATGCAGCCAACGCCGTCATCCTTGAACAGCGCCTGGCCTTCCTTGATGAGCGGGGCTTCCTTTTCGTCGGCCGTCCATTGGGCTTTCAAGCCGGCCTCGGCGGAGAGGGCGAGGATGACTTTGCGGAGTTTTTCGCGCTGGTCGGGGGTGTAGGCGGCGATGTCTTTCTTGACGAACTTGACCATCTTGCCGCTGGCGAATTTGGTGCCGCCGAAATAATTGGTGGTGCTGACGCGCGCCGGGTCGAGCAGGCCGGCGAGCCATTCGCGCGAGGCGAAGCCCTTGAGGTCGGCGGCGGATTGGGGATCGGTCGGGACTTTGCCGAGACCGTCGTGGCCGTCGTAGCGATGGCAACTGGCGCAGTTCCGGGCGAAGAGTTTGGGCCCCTGAGTGAGCGGGTCGGCGCGCAGGAGGGAGGCGGCGCCGGCGGGCGGGATGCCGGCGGGGGATTGGGCGAGCAACTTGACGCGGGCGGCGTCGCGGGCGGCTTCCTCGACGGCGGCGCGATAGTCGGGGTCGCGGCGGTCCTGTTGCATCGCCAGCCAGGTGAGCATCGCGATGCCGGCGGTGAGCGCGAAGAGGAGGCCGACGTTGAAGCGGTGACCCAGCCGCCAGCCGCCGAGGATCGGCATGAGGAAAATGACGCCCATGATAAGGCCGGGGATGATGATGGCGCCCCAGATTTCGCTTTCGCCGGGGAAGTATTTGAGGAACTGGAAGAGAAAGAGGAAATACCATTCGGGCCGCGCGGCGGCGTAGGCTTCCGCGGCGTCGGCGGGAGCGCCGAGTTCCGCGCCCAGTTCGCCACCGCCAGTGCCGAGAATCCACGGACGCAGGGTGAGGAAGAGCACGGCGGCGAGGACGGCGAGGCAGGCGACGGCGTCCTTGAGCACCTGGTCGGGCCAGAACTTTTGATCGGGGGCGCGTCTGGGCTGCTTGGCCGTGATGCCGTGGCGGCGGAACAGAAAGATGTGAAAGCCCAGCAGCATCACGATGAGCGCCGGCAGGACACCCGCGTGCAGCGCGAAGAAGCGGGTGAGCGTGTGGTGCCCGTAGTCGGTGCCGCCGAGGACGAGTTTTTGGAGCGACGGCCCGATGAACGGAACAATGCCGAGGATGTTCGTGGCCACCTTGGTCGCCCAGTAGCCCTTCTGGTCCCACGGGAGAAGATAGCCGGTGAGGGAGAGGCCGAGGACGAGTTGCATGAGCAGCAGGCCGATCCAAAAATTCATTTCGCGCGGGGCTTTGTACGCGCCGTCAATCATCACCTGCATGAGGTGCAGGACGAGCAGCACGTTCATCACGGACGCGGTGTAGTGGTGAATGCCGCGCAGCAGCCAGCCGCCGCTCATCTCGTGCTGGATGTAATACACGCTTTCCCACGCCGTGGTGGAACTGGGGCTGTAGGACATCCAGAGAAACATCCCGGTGATGAACTGGACGGTGAGCGTGAAGACCAGGGTGCTGCCCCAGATGTAACGCCAGCGCGAACCGCCGGGAATGTTTTCGAGGAGCGCCTCACGGAGGAGTTGCTTGTAGCCCGTGCGCTGGTCGAGCCAGTTTTTCAGCGCGTTCATGCGAGGGGGATTTTCTGGGCGGGACCGGCGCGGAAGTTCTGGAACTTGATCCAGATTTCCTTGCCGTCGCGGATTTCAACCTCCAGTTCATCGAGGCCGCGCGCGCTGGGGCTTTTGGGGTTGTTCACCTTGCCGTCCATCGCGAAGGTGCTGTTGTGGCAGGGACAGAGATAGCTGTTGAGCGCGGGCTTGTAATCCACCGGACAGCCGGCGTGCGGGCAGACGACGGTGAACGCCTGCACCTTGTCACCGCCAATCCGGCGCAGGTAAACCGCGCCGACGGGCACGTTCGGGAGCTTGTTCCAGGCGTCCACCAGATTGGTGATGACGGGAAATTTGCGCGGCGTGCCGTCGTCGGGCAACGCGTTGACCGAGGCGACGCGGATGAAGTCCCCACCGCCGGCGTGGCGGCGGAGGGGGTCGAGAAACACGGCCAACCCCGCTCCAACCGGGACCAGTCCGGCGACCGCGCCGAGCACGACGGAGAAAAACCGGGTCAGGAAACCGCGCCGATCAGGTTGCGGCGGTAGTTCGTCTTGTTCCATAGCAATGTGTTGGCGCTGAATGAAGCGGATGATTGGGGAGAAGGGCGGCAAAAGGCAAACGGGATTTGTTTCAACCGCGCGATTCGCGGGTCCGAGTAAAGCATTTCAGGAATTCCACGCCCCTGCCGACATACACTCAGGACCTGATTGGAACCGACGACAAATTTCCATGGGTCCGATGATAAACAATGTTCCATCATTGCGACAACGAGTGCCCGATGGGTTTGCCGGGGGCCAACCATGGGGGGAAGTTCCACCCATGACCATGCGCCGAAGCCTTCCCTGGCTCGCGGCCCTGGCGCTGGCCGGATTGACGGGCGTGCTGCTCGCCGCGCTGACGCTGGCCTTTGAACGGCACGGGCCCGGCGAATCCTCGGCGACTGCGGTCGCGCTCCGGTTGGTGATGGGAGGTGGCGCATGTTTTCTGATGGCGCTCCTGTTATTGGAGAAGTTCAGCATCGGCCGAGCGGAACGACTCACCGGTCCGACTGGTTCCACTTCCGAGGACGTCAATGTCTCACCGCCACTGGATAGCAAATCTGACGGTGGCCTGGCGCCGGTGATGGCCGGAATATCCATGCCGCTGTCCCTCGCGGCTTCAGGCACATTCAAGGCACCGCAACCTGAGCGGGCGCCGCAACCCTGCGCCGACTTGCTGAACCAGGCCTTCCACGCCTCGCCGGTAGGCATGGCGGTATGCACGGCGGATGAGAAGCGATTCGTCGAGTTGAACGAGGGCTTCCTGAAATTGCTGGGCAGGTGCCGCGAAGAAGTCATCGGCTTCACGGATGGAGAACTGGGGCTGTGGGACAATTCAGACAACCGCAACCCGTGGCCGGCGCTGCTGGCGGGAGACACGCTGGCACGCGAGGTGGAATGCCGGGTGCGCGCCCTCACTGGTGAAATCCGAAAAGTCCTTTGCTCCGTGGCACGGCTTGAACGGCAGGGTTGCCCGGTGCTGCTCCTCACGGCCTATGACATCACGGAGCGCGTGCAACGCGAAGCTCATCTGCTCCAAACGCAAAAGATGGAGGCCGTGGGCCAGTTGGCCGCCGGGTTTGCGCACGATTTCAACAACATCTTGTGCATCGTGCAGGGCCACACGAGCATGTTGTTGACGGAACCAAACCTGGACGCCCGGGCCAGCGCTTCGCTCGCGGCGATCTCCACCGCCGCCGAGCACGCCGCCAACCTGACCCGGCAATTGCTCACCTTCAGCCGCAAACAGATTATGCAACCCAAGACCCTGGATTTGAACCTGGTGATTCATTCCCTGACCACCCCGCTGCTGCGGTCGCTTGGCGAAAGCGTCACGCTGAAATTTAATTTCTCCGCGGATGTGCCACTCGTTCACGCCGATGCCGGCATGATGGAACAAATCGTCACGAGCCTGGCCGTGAATGCGCGCGGTACGATGCCCCGCGGCGGGCAATTCACCATTAGCACGGGCGCGGCGGACATTGACCCGCATTATGCCCGGCTCAAGCCCGAAGCCCGCGCGGGCAGTTTCGCCTGTCTCACCGTGAGCGACACCGGTTGCGGGATGGAACCGTCCGCTCTAAGCCGCATTTTTGAACCCTTCTTCAGCACCAAGGAAGTGGGAAAAGGCACCGGGTTGGGACTCGCCACCGTTTACGGCATTGTCAAACAGCACAATGGCTGGATCGAGGTGGCGAGCCAACCCGGTCAGGGAACCACGTTCAAAATCCTTTTACCCGCCAGCCCCGCCGCCACGGAGGCGCTGTCCGAAACGACAGCGGCGTCACCCATCGTCGGGGGGCGGGAAAAATTACTGGTGGTCGAGGACGAACCCGGCCTGCTGCTACTCGTGCAGGGCATCCTCCAACGCTACGGCTACCAGGTCTTGAGCGCGGCCAACGGCGTCGAGGCGATCAAAGTCTGGGAGCAGCAACAAGGGCGGATTGACCTGCTGGTGACCGACATGGTCATGCCCGAAGGCGTCACCGGCCGGGAACTGGCGGACCAATTGAGAAGCCGGAACCCGGCGTTGAAGGTGATTTACACCAGCGGCTACAGCATGGATTTGTTGGGCAACGAGATGGGACAATTGGAAGAAGGCGTCAACTTCCTCCAAAAACCGTATCGGCCGCAAAACCTCGCACAAGCCGTGCGCAACTGTCTGGATGGCCGCGCGACTGAATTCCGAACCGCACTGGCCGCCTCCGTGGCTTAGGCGATTTACCTCCCGCTTTCCGCATCACGGCTGGAAACGGCCGTGAGGATGCGCTGCATGGGCCTGGGGCTTGGTGTATTCGAGACCGCGCTCCACTTCAAAGAGCGAGTCTGATACTGGTGGCACATGCCCGCGACATATTTTTGTCGCCGAAATTTCCATTGCCACGCCGCCAACCGCCCGCGACAATTCGCCGCACCTATGAAAAACATTTACCTCGTTGCCCTCATCGCCCTGACCACCCTCGCCCGCGCGGCCGTTGCCGCCGAGGATGGCTTCACCCAAATCTTCGACGGCAAATCCTTCGACGGCTGGAAGAAAGCCACCGAAAACCCCGGCACCTGGAAAATCGAGGACGGCGCGCTCGTCGCCCACGGCGAACGCAATCACCTCTTCTACGCCGGCGATTCAAAGCCCTTCAAGAACTTCGAGCTGAAAGTGGACGTGATGACCGAGCCAGGCTCCAACGGCGGCATTTACTTCCACACCAAATACCAGGAAACCGGCTGGCCCAAGGCCGGCTTCGAGACCCAGGTCAACAACACCCACGCCGACTGGAAAAAAACCGGCAGCCTCTACGACGTCGTCAACGTCAAGGAATCCGCCGCGCAGGACAAGAAGTGGTGGACCCAGCACATCATCGTCAAAGGCAACCAAGTGACGGTCAAGGTGGACGGCAAGACCGTGATGGAATACACCGAACCCGCCGACAAACCGCCGGGCAAGGACTTCGCCCGCAAACTCGACGCCGGCACCTTCGCCCTCCAGGCCCACGACCCCAAGAGCATCGTTCGCTTCAAGAACATCCGCGTCAAACGCCTCGACTGAGCGCGCCGCCCAGACTGGACGCTGCCGTTCCGCTTGCCGAATTCAGCCGGAACGGCCATCTCCCGTTTGCGCGAGGACAGCACCGAGGGCATCGCGGATCGGCCCGGAGAGTTTGCCAGGTTGTTCGGCCAGCCAGTGAAGCGCCTGGTTGAGGTCGAAGAATTTTCCTTCCAGTTGCGCCTCGAAGGCTTCGTCCAGAATTTCGCCGAACTCCTTCCCCGGCTTCATCCCCAATTCGACAAGGTGCCGGCCCATCAGGATGGGCTTGGGCGCGCTGGCTTGCACGCGCAGGTCTGCGGCTCGCGCCTGGATTTCTCGCACGCCCTCGGGCACGGCGGGAGGGCAGGGGGGGCGTCCGCTTGCGTCGGCGGTGATGACGAGGCACAGGCCCTGGATGGTTTCAGGCGCGAGCCGGCGCGCGAGCCGGCGCACGGCGCGGTCGGTGACGGTTTGCAGGTGCGCCATGTGGTTGGTCACCAGCGGCAGCACGCGCTCGCGGATCGCGTTGGGCGCGTTGATGCGCGTGAGGAATTGTTCGGCGAGCGGGCCGCCGGCCTCGTCGTGGCCGGGCGAGACGATGCGGAGGCGTCCGTCCTTCATCGCCTCGTGGGTGGTTTGTGGCTTGGCGAAATCATGCGCGAGCACGGCCAGCGAATAGACGATGCGCGACTCGGCGTCCGCCGCGCGCCAGCCGGGCAGCTTCACCAGCGCGTCGCAGCAATGGCCGGTGTGGGTGAACACGTCGCCTTCGGGATGCCACTCCGGGTCTTGCGGCGTGCCGCGCAGGGCGTTGATTTCGGGGAAGTGTTCGATCCATTCCGTCGCGGCGAGGAAGCGCAGTCCGGCGGAGGGCGTGGAACTTTTCTCCGCCCACTTGAACCATTCCTCGCGCACGCGCTCGACGGCCAGTTCGGCGTAGCTGCCCTTGATGCTCCGGCAGAACTCGACCGTCTCCGGCGCGGGCCGCAGGTCGAAGCGCGCCGCGAACTGCATCCCGCGCAGCACGCGCAACGGGTCTTCGCGGAACGCCTCGCTGGTGTGCCGCAGCACGCGGTTGCGCAAGTCGTCCTCCCCGCCGAAAAAGTCCAGCACGCGCCGCGCGCGCGGATCGAACATGAGCGAGTTGATGGTGAAGTCGCGCCGCGTCGCCGCCTCGCGCGGCGTGATGGCGGGATCGAAGGTGACGGCGAAGCCCTTGTGACCGGGGGCGACTTTGGAATCGCGGCGCGGGATGCTGAAGTCGAACCCGCACCCGCCGCCGGTGGTCAGCTTGAGCACGCCGAAGGAGCGCCCCACCAGATCGCACCGGCCCCAGCGCGCGAGCGCCGACGCCAGTTGCTCGTAACTGACGCCGAAGACTTCCACATCGAAGTCCTTGTTCGGGATGCCAAGCAGCCAGTCGCGCACGCAACCGCCGACGAGGTAGGACTGCGCCAGTTCGGGCGTGCCGGCGAGGATGCGGGCCAATTCGTCTGGGAGCAGTTCGGGCATTTAAGATTGGTTTGCCCCGCCGTGGAGAGAGTTGAACGCGCGCATCTGACCGCAGTGTAACCGGCGCGGTTCAAAGCTCAAAGTTCAAAGCTCAAAGTTCAAAGCTCAAGGCAATAGCACGGCGCGATAGAACCGCTGGTGAAAGTTTCCCGCAGCGGGGTCGGTGAACTGTTGGGGGCCGTCCGCGTGGGAAAACATTTCGAGCGCGCACCAGCTTCGCAGGTCGGCGGAAGCTTCGATCCGGTAGCACCGGCCGGGTTCACCGTGGAGTGTGAACGTGAAGGTGCCACTCGAACCGACGGTGGCAAAAACCAAAGTCGGCTGAACGTCACCGGCGGGCGTCGCACCCGCGCGGAGCAGCGGGAGCAATTGGGCGGGCAAAGCCTCGTAAGCGGCGTCACTGGTAAGGTAACGACTGGCGAAGAGATTTGTGTCGAGCCAGGGTGACAGGGCGCTCAGTTCTGGAGTGGCAAACAGATCGCCGGGGCGCGGGAAATACTGTTCCGGCCGTTCCGCGCGGGTGCGGTTGATGCCGGCGACAATTGGAGCCACCTGCGGGGAGTTGGATTGCACGATGGAAACGGTGTTCGGGTCCGAGTTTGAAATCACCGTCAGGCTGCGCAGGACGCCTGCCCACACCGCCGCGTTGGTTTCGTTGGCCCAGAAAAGCTGGCCGATGGAATTGGTGTTGAGCAGCGACACGAGCGTGCCTGCCAGCGCCCAGTCGTTCGTGGGATGATTGGAAGCCGTCCCGGCATGAGCGAGCCAGGCCGGCTCGTCGGCCACTGCGGATTTAAGATAGAGCGTTTGCCAAGGCGTTCCGCGATGCACACGGCCCAGTCCGGTCAGATTGAGAAAAAGGTCATTGGGAAAATCCCAGTCGGATGAACTGCGGACGAGCGGGTCTTTGACGGCAAGGTTGTAGGTGTTCGCGTCTTGGTTGGTGTTGATGACGTTTGGCCCCCACGGGCGGTAACGCTGGTTGAGCGAATGCAAAAAACCGTTGGTGGCGAGCCATGTCTTGGGCCAGACGAATTCGGTCAGGTGCGGCAAAGCCTGATCGGAGACGCGCAGCAGGGCGTTGGTGTATTGCACCAGATCGGCTGCGGTGTAATGCACGAGCGGATCGTTCACCTGCCAGGAGGTGTAGTGGAAAACTTTACGCGTCGGAGTGAAGGGCGCTTCGATTTCAAGGCCCGCAGTCCAGGTGTTGGTCGAATAGTAGTGCGTAATCGGCGCAAGACCGACGAACTTCCGGGCACTGTCTATCGCAGCGTCTTTCTCGCTGAGGCTGTCGCTCCGGCCGCTCCAGTTGTTCCAGTCGGCTAGGCTGATGGCCGGGAAGCCAAAGGAAGCCTGCAACTGCTGGATGACCCCTTCGGTCACGTCGCCCTGCGGTCCCACGTAAGCGGGGACGCTGTACGCCCGGTTGCTTTGCCAGAACGAACTGAAGAAGTCCGGTTCGAAGAAGCGCGCGTTTTCCTGCCACTGGTTGGCGAACAGCACCCTGCCAAACCCGCTGGCGGGCGTGCGCGGCGTGCCCATGATGTCGTTGAGGTTCAACTCAGCCGTGAGATCGTTCAGGTTCACGAAGTCAACCACGCGCGGGCCGTCCGTGACGATGTAAACCAGCCGGTTGCTGACCGTGAGCCGCCATTGCCAGTCAACGAAAGCCCGCTCGTACACGAAGGGGGAGCCGAGACGCACGAAGCGCGGCGGGTTCAGTCCACCACCCCAGACCATGTCCGGCAGGCAGACAAAACCAGCGTGAAGGGGAATCTTGTACCCGTAGCCCGGCCAGGTGTTCGACGGCACGTTCAGCGTTTGGCCGAGGGTAAAACTCCAATTCGTGGTGAACGCCTGGGTGACATACGATGCCGTGAGCGAAAAGCTGACGAGGTTGGTGATCTCGATTCGCAAATCGCGCGGATACGCCGAGGTGTGAGAATTCCAACTCTCCGCGCTGATGACGTTGGAGACGCCCATGATGAACATCGAATCGGTGTTATCGGCCACGATGTTCGCATTGAGGCTCGAACGGGTCAGCTTCAGCTTGCGCGTCAACTGCACGGCGGTTTGGAGCGACAACTCGTTGAAATTCACATGACCCTTCTTCGCGCCGATCACGAACGGCACTCCGTAAACATTGTCGTCCGGCTCCAGGGCGGTGCGATCCGCTGGATTGTTCAAATCGCGCCAGGGCCGGCTCCGGAAAGACAAATCGTCCACCACCTCGTAGCCGGCGATGGAGATGACGCCGCCCGCGTTGCGGAAACGCGGGCGGAACACGGACGGGTGGAACGGCCCGGCCTCGCCGGCCCGGCTCGCGTGGCTGGCGTCGTAAACATTTGCGGTCAGTTGCAGGAGCCGATGCACCGCCGGGTCGTAACGGTTGGTGGGATGCAAGGGGATGCCCGCCACCCCAAAGTCGAATTGCGTCCGCAACAAACAATCTGCCACGTTCGTGAAGTAATTCAGCGCCCCACCCGAAATCAAACCATCCCTCCCGGTGCCAGCCAGGGCACTGGTCAAAGTGATGGCAGCCGCCAGCCACAGGCCAACGCCGAGTTTGAGGATTCGTTTCATGCCATCGCTGGCGGATGTACGGGAAAATTGACTGTCATTTCATAGTGCATGCAGCCGTGGCTTTCAAGCGAGTTGACGATCCACGCCGCAAAGTCACGGGCCTCAATTCTTACTCTGCACCTTCGCCGCGACTTTCAGGCGCAGGGCGTTGAGCCGGATGAAGCCGGTAGCGTCGTCCTGGTGGCAGGCTTTGGCCGGGCCGGCTGTCCCCGTGGCGGTCGTGCGTTCAATCAAACAGCGGTGGCAAATCCCTCGCCCCATGCAGCACGCGCGCGATTTCAACGCCGTTCTCCATCGGACGGTAAAAGATGACATAGCGACCGATGGGAAAAGATCGCAAGTGAGGGGATAATTCTTCGCGCGCCCGTCCCATCTGCGGCATGGCCGCCAGCTTGGGAAACCGCGAGACGATGGCCCGGATGAAATTGTCCGCCGCGTCCGCGTTGTCTTGCGCAATGTAAAACCAGATTTCATCCAAGTCCGACCGCGCGGCGTCTGAAAGCCGGCATTGGCTCATGCGCCGTGATTTTTCAGCCGTTCCCTTCCCGCCTCGCCAACGTCCTCGGCCAGTTGCATCACATTGGCACCGTCGTAAGACTGATAACGTCCGTGATCCAACTGTTCGATGCCCAGCGCAAGGTCTCGCTTCAAAGCGGCCAGTTGCCTTTGTTTGAAGGCGTCCGACTCAACCCACCAGCGGAAGAGTTCGACCTGTTCGTCGGGGTCGAGTTTGGCAGCGGCGGCTTTGATTTCTTCTACGGCGCTCATGTTTGGAAAATATCACAACGCCCCGCCGATGCTATTTCTTTCTCCGCACCTTCGCCGCAACTTTCAGGCGCAGCGCGTTGAGCCGGATGAAGCCGGTGGCGTCGTCCTGGTGGCAGGCCTTGGCCGGGCCGGTTTCCATCGTGGTGCTTACCTTTTGCTCGCGTGCAAGACGGTCAGGCCAACCACTTCTTCATTTTCATAGCGCACGATGATGTCGTCGTCGGTCAGTTCGCTGTCGGTGGCGTGGCTGGGCTTTTTGAAGTTGATGTAAAGCACGTCGGCTGCGGCGTCGTAAGAGGACCAGAGATATTGGTGCGGCGTGTTTATCACCGTTCCAACCATCTTGAGATATTCTTTGATTTGAGCTACGGCCATAATTGCTTTCTTCGCTGCAACGAGGCTTCGCGCCGCGTGTGAAACGCAGTAATCACAAAACCGTCATCGGATGCTTCACGATAACAACCACGAGAATCTTACCATCCTTTTGCCGTTTCAACGCGAGAAGTTCGCCCGCGCCACCCGCGAGAATTCGTTCTGGTTCAGCAACTGTTTCCAAGACTTCAAGACGATAACCGGCGAGTTCCGCATGTTCCTCGGTGATGTGCGACCAGCGTTCATCCGTCAGCCGGATCGCCACGCCGTTTCTCGATGGAACGGTTTCGGTCATTGCTCACTATTTTCTCTGCACCTTCGCCGCGACTTTGAGCCGCAGGGCGCACGGCTACGCGCCCTGGAGGATGGCTTTGACTTCGGTAATGATGCGTGGACGAGCGACGCGGGCGCGTTCCGAGCGCCGACGATCGGTGGCCAGGGCGCGCAGGATACGTTGGGCCTCTGCCAAAGCGCCCTCGGCTCGCGCTTTGTGCTGGGCATCTTCGTCCGTAATGGTGACGGCTTTGCTCATGGCGTCATTGTATCACTGGCCCGGTCGGATTCAACGATTGCTTCGCCGTGTTGAATTTGAGAGCGGCGCGAATGTCGTCACGCGTCAAATCGTATTCACGCTCGACTTCCTCGAAGCTCATTCCGCCCGCGAGGCTGCCAACGATTTGGGCGACGGGCATTCGCGTGCCGCGAACCACCGGCTTGCCGTGGCAAATCTTCGGGTCAATGACGATTCGGTCGTTCATGGTTTGAGTCTAGCATTTGTCCCGGCTTTGACCAGCGCACCTTGTCTCTTCCTCAGGGCAGACGCAGCTAAATTGGGACGCCCAAAAGTTTGAGCAGGTAGCTGTGGTCCCAGCCGGCGTTTTTCCGTTTGCCTTTGATCCCACGCTTCTTGGTTTTCTCGCGCTTTAACAAATTCAGCGCCAGCCGCCGCAGC
>JANNEF010000167.1:0-24664 GCA_031378375.1 Verrucomicrobiota bacterium
GGCGCAAGTCCTTCGCGTCGGTCATCACGGCGTCGAGCACGCTCTTGTCGCCCTTGCTCACCTCGTCCTTGAACAGCCGGTCGAACGCGAGCGCGGGATAAACCTCCAGCGGCGTCGGCGTAGTCGGCGAACTCCACGAGATGTGCGAGCTGTAAAGCATCGAGTAATTCTTGTGGACGGACGGATTCGACTTCTCACAACCGAGCACAAGGCTCGGCACCTTGGTCGAGCGGCCGTAGGTTTGCGCCATCAACTGATCAATGCTCGTGCCGGAACGAATCTCGCCGCCGGATGCCAGCGGCGCGCCGGAGAGCAGGTTACCCGTCTGCGAACTGTGGATGTTCCCCTTGGTTGACTCGTCGTTATAGAGGCCACGGACGAAGAGCATCTTCTCGCGAAAATCGTTCAGCGGCGCGAGCACCTTGCCGAGTTCCATCTGCTTGCCTTCGCCCTTGGCCCACCATTCCTTCGAGTGAAAGCCGTTGCCCGAAAACAACACCGCGAGGCGCACCGGTGCTTCGCTGGCGGGCTTGACCCCGGCGGGCGGCGTGTCGCCCCAGACGGTGAGCGATTCCATCCACGGCAGCGCCATGGTGACGCCGACGCCACGGAGAAACGTGCGACGGGAAAAACGGTGCGTGGTCATAATCAGTTGGAGTTGGACGTTCTGAACCGCCCTCGCGCTTCAATTTGTTCGGTGGCCCGGTGCTGCGTTGGTTCCCCACCAGCCTGGTTCGGACGCACTAGGAGGGCCCACGAAAGAACGCTTTCGGCGCGCCCCCGATGGGGCGCGCGTCGAGCGCTGTCTTTCGTGCGAAATTTCCTAGGTTTCGAGGAGAACAGCAGCCGAAGCTGCGCGAAATTATTGTTGGTTAAAGTGTTAGTCTATAGTCGTCATTGGTTTCACGGACGCCGGAGAGAGTAGGCGTAACGCCGGGCGGGCGACAAGCGCGGGTATTTACGGCCGCTCTCACGAACCGTCCCACGGATTCAAAGCGGCACAGGGATTGGTCCAAATCCATGAACGCTTTGAATCCATGGGAAGCCATCTTCGATCCGAGGGGTCATGGAGCGAACGCTTTCGGGGAATTTTCACCGCCGTCGGCGGAAAAAATCTATGGCGTTCGATGCGCGGCGCTGGCAATAATTCCCGGATATGACGCAACACGATACGACCGAACGTGAGACGGACTTCAACCGTCGCGAATTTCTCCGGGGCACTTCCTTTGCCACGCTGATGGCCATGATGGGTGGCGTTCCGCTCCACGCCGAGGACAAACCCAAGGCGGACGCACCAGTGACCGCGTACAAGACGGACGCGCCGCCGCAGAATTGCGCCATCATCGGCTGCGGCGACTGGGGCCGTAAACTTCTCGACACGCTCGCGCTCCTGCCCAACGCGCCGGTCGTCGCCATTTGCGACACCTACGAGGCCAAGTCTTTCGTGCGGCGCGTGAAGGAAGCCGCGCCCAAAGCGGAACTGTTTACCGACTACAAGAAGGCGCTGGCCCACCCGGAGGTGCAGGCCGTCTTTGTGGCCACGCCGTCGCATCTGCACCGCGAGATTACCGAGGCCGCGTTGAAGGCCGGCAAGCACGTCTATTGCGAGGCACCGCTGGGCCATACCGTCGAGGACGCCCGCGCCATCGCGCAAGCCGCCCGTGCTGCTTACAAAGTGAATTTCCAGGCCGGCCTGCAAATGCGCTCGGAACCGCACCGCCAGTTTCTTCTTCAATTCATCCGCTCCGGCGCGATGGGCAAGACGATCATGGCCCGCGCGCAGTGGCACAAGAAACAGAGCTGGCGCCGCCCCGCGCCGACGCCGGAGCGCGAACAGGATTTGAACTGGCGCCTGAGCCGCACCACCTCCAGCGGTTTGATGGGCGAGATCGCCATTCACCAGGTGGACATGGCCAACCTGTTCATCAACGCGCGACCCGTTTCCGTGTCCGGCTTCGGCGGGGTGTTGCAATGGGACGACGGGCGCGACGTGCCCGACACCGTCCAGGCGGTGATCGAGTATCCGGGCGGCGTGCGCCTGAGTTACGACTGCACGCTGGCCAACTCGTTCGACGCGGACTACGAAATGTTTTACGGCACGGACAGCGCGGTGATGATCCGCGAAAACAAGGCGTGGATGTTCAAGGAGGTGGATTCGCCGCTGCTGGGCTGGGAAGTCTTTGCGCGCAATGACACGTTCCACCGGGAGACGGGCATCGCGCTCGTGGCCAACGCCACCAAACTCGGCGCCAAGAACGTGAAAGCCGGCGAGGACACCATTCCGCCTAATGAAACGTCGCTCTACAAGGCGCTCGAAGCGTTCATCACCAACTCCGGCCTCGTCGGCACCGGCGTGCAGGATTACGTGGATAATTTCGGCGACAGCGAGAAGGGCGTGCGCGAATATCTCGCCACGCTGACCAAAACCAAGCTGCCGGCGGCCGGTTACAAAGAGGGCCTGGAGTCGGCTGTCACCGCCATCAAGGCCAATGAGGCGATTCTCACGGGCCAGAAGGTGATTTACCAAAAAGAGTGGTTCGAACTGGCGTGACGCGGGGGCATTCCGTATTGCCCCGGCGCGCGGTCTTCCAGGCCGCTTACACGTTGGCAGGGCGTAGATGCAATCTCCCACCGGCGGTTCGGCGCAAGTGTAAGCGGCTTGGAAGGCCGCGCGCCCGAATCGCATCCCGCCGCCTCCGCGTTACTGTCTCCCTCCGCGTTGCTCGACAAGCCGCCGCCGGTGCGGTATAAAGTGACCGTCGCTCCTAGCCGCCGGACAACAGCCCGAAGGGTTGTGTTAGTCTCACAACATGGTCGGGGCGCGTTTTTAATTTGTGCTTGGATTTTTGTGGTTCATAAAGTCGCCGGCGACGGGTTGCGCCCCGTTGGCTCGCCCCATCTCCCCACCCGGAGCGTTTGCGAAGCTGCTTCGTGGACTGCCGCTGGCGGGTCTGCTGTTCGGGTTGCTCGCGTCAATGGGCCGGGCGCAACCGCCCACGGTCAGCATCGAAACCACCGTCGCTTCAGTGCCGGAAGCCGGGACGAATAACGGTTTCTTCACGGTTCGCCGGATCGGTGCCACCACCGCGCCGTTGCGCGTTGAATACAGCATCGCTGGCACCGCCACCAACGGACAGGATTACGCGCGGCTGCCGGGTTCGCTCGTGATTCCCGCCGGTCAAAGTTCCGCCACCATCACCGTCGCGCCGTTCGATAATGTGCGCGAGGAGCCGGCGCGCACGGTGGTCCTGAGCCTGGCGGACAGCACGCGCCCGTTCACGCTCGTGGTGTTGCCGGACACCCAGTATTACGTGTCCGCGCAATACGGCGGTCGCCCGGAATTGTTCAGGCGACAGACCGAGTGGATCGTCGAGGAGAAGGACCGGCGCAACATCGCCTTCATGCTGCACGAGGGGGACTGCACGGACCTGAACTCCGTGTCCGAATGGCAGAATTTCAAGGCGGGCATCAACCTGCTGGATGGCGTCGTGCCGTACGCCATCGCCGTGGGCAATCACGACGGACTGAACGACGCGGCCGGCGACACGTCGTTGTTCAATTCCTATTTCCCGGTGACGAACCATCAAGGCCGCGCGACCTTCGGCGGTCTTTTCGAGTCCAACAAAATGGACAACTGCTACCACTTCGTCACCGCCGGGGGCGTGAACTGGCTGGTGTTGACCTACGAGTTCGGCCCGCGCGACGCGGTGCTCGACTGGGCCAATCAGGTGGTGACCAATCATCCCAATCACCGCGTTCTCCTGGTCAGCCACGCGCATGTTTACACCGACAACACACTGCACGGCAGCCTGCCGGCGCATTACTGGACGCCGACGAGTTACGGGCGCACGAACAACGGCGTGGAGGTGTGGGAGAAATTCATCCGCAAACACGCGAACATCGCCTTCGTCTTCAACGGGCATGTGTTGAACCACGGGTCGGGCCGGGTGGTGGGCACGGGCGATCACGGCAACAAGGTTTACCAGATGCTGGCGAACTACCAGATGCTCCCCAACGGCGGCAACAGCTACCTGCGCATCCTGGAATTCGATCCGGCGCGCGACCGCGTTTCCGTGCAGAGCTATTCGCCGGAGTTGAATTTTTTTCTGCGCTGGAGCGAGCATGAGTTCGCGTACGAGCACCTCGGCATCTTCAACACCAACGCCGCCTACGCCATCAGTTCATCCGCCGCCGCGGCCACCGTCACCATCATCAATGATGACTTCGACACGAGCGCTCCGGCCATCGCCCGCGTGCGAGCCACCGGGCTGCCGCCGGAGATCCTCGTCACCTTCGACGAGCCGGTGGAGCGGGTCAGCGCAGTGAACCTGGCCCATTACTCCGTGACCCCCGGCGTGCAACTGGCGGGCGCGTCGCTGGGGTCGGATTTGCGCACGGTCACGCTCGCCGTCAACACGCTGCTCGCCACCGGCGTCACCTACACGCTCACGGTGAACGGCGTGCGGGACCGCGCCGCCGCGTCCAACGCGATCACCGCCGGCCTGTCACGTTCCTTCACGTGGCTGCCGCTGCTGCTGGCGGAGGATTTCGAGGACAGCAGCCTGGACGGCTGGACGGTGGTGGACGAAGGCACCCGCGACGCGCCCTCCAACTGGGGCGCCCGCCGCGGCCGGGTGGAGCAGTCATCGGGCATCTTTGGCCCCACGATCTACTCGGTGGATCAACGCCAGGGCACCTTCGCCTTTTGGAACCACCCGACGGCGGCGGACTGGGGGGATTACACGTTGCAGGTCACGTTCAACACGTCGGATGACGACGGCTTGGGTGTGTTGTTCCACTTTGAAAATCCGGCCAACTACTACAAGCTGGAACTGGACTACCAGCGGGGCTTCCACAAACTGTTCAAGAAAGTTGCCGGCTTGGAAACCCAGTTGGCGTACGAACCGGGAGGCTATCCGCAAAGCCAGGCCGCGCAACTGCGCGTCGCCATTCTCGGCAACCAGATCACCGCCTGGCTCAACGGCGGGTTATTGTTCGGCGGCCCTGTCTCCGATGGCAGCCTGCCGCGCGGCACCGTGGCCCTTTACGCCTGGGGTTGCGAGGGCGTCAGTTTCGATGATGTCCTGGTGGCGCCCGCCGGCAACGCGCTGCCCGGTGCCGGCAGCCCGACCAACGCGCCCGGCGTCGGCCCGCCCGCCGTCGTGTCGGTATTCTCCTTCGACAGCGATTGGAGGTTCTGGCCGTTTGAAGATCTGCCCGGCCCGGATTGGAACCAACCGACCCACGACGACACCGGCTGGCCTGGCCCCAATCGCAGCATCTTCGCCAACGACGCGGACCTCCTGCCCGACCCGATCAACACCTCACTGTCGCTCGGTCCGGTCACTTTTTATTTCCGCCAGCGTTTCAATTACACCCACAGCCCGCTTGGCGCGTGTCTGCGCCTGCGACAGTTGGTGGATGACGGCGCGGTTTACTACCTGAACGGCGTGGAAATCCTCCGCGTCGGCATGCCCGCCGGCCCGATCACCTACGACACGCTGGCCGCGCGAGACGTGGACAACGCGAATTATGAAGGCCCGTTTGACCTGCCGGTGACCAACCTGATTGCCGGCCCCAACGTGCTCGCGGTGGAAATTCACCAGTATGACCTGTTCAGCGAGGACGTGGCTTTTGGTGTGGAGTTGGAAGCGGTCATTCCCGCGCTCATCCCCGCACCGTTCAGCCTGGCCCGTCTGCTGGCAAACGGCGATCTCCAACTGGTGCTCCCCGGCGTGGCGGGGCGCACTTACCTGATCGAAGCCTCCCCTGACCTCGTTCACTGGGAGCGCATCGTCACGCGCGTGAATTTCTTCGGCACGGCGCTAATGTTCAATTTGGGCGCTCCTGAAGCGTCGCAACGCTTCTACCGCGCCTGGCTGGCACCGCTCAGTTGCTCGGAACGGTGACGCCTCCATGGCGGGAACGGAACCGCTGCGGCCACTCCTCGTTGATTGGGCATGACGGCTCGACGCCGCACACCAGATGGTTTATGGATCAACCATCGGTTTCATTTCCCGAATCACGGATGAACGTCAAATTGAACGCGGAAGTTTCCCGGCGACGGTGGCCAATGCCACTGCTGCTGGCAGGCGCGCTGTTGGCCGGCGGATCGCCGTCCGACTCGTCCGGCGCGCCGCAACTGCCGACCGTCCGCATCCAGGCGCTTGCCTCCACGGTCGCCGAAGGTGGCACGAACCCGGCGGCGTTCGTCATTTCGCGCAAAGGCGGAAACAGCTCGCCCATCCGGGTGGAATACCTCATCACCGGCACGGCGGTTAACGGCCGGGATTACGTCCGGTTGACCGGCTCCGTCACGCTCGCCGGTCAGCAGGTCGTGACCAATTTCGTCGTCCCCATCAACAACGAGCGAGAGGAGTCGCCCCGGACCGTGACGCTGACGCTCACGACCAACACACGCCCGTTCACCATCGCGGTGCTGCCGGATACGCAGTATTACGTCTCCACCTTCTACGGCGGGCACCCGGATATGTTCACCCGCCAGACGCGGTGGATCGCGGACGAGCGGGACACACGCAATATCCTCTTCGCGCTCCACGAAGGTGACTGCACTCAACAGAACACATCTGAGGAGTGGCAGATGGTCAGGGATAGCATGAGCACGATTGACGGCGTCGTGCCCTACGCGCTGGCGGTTGGCAACCATGACGGGCTGGACCAGCCGGTCGGCGACACCGCTCTGTTCAACACTTTCTTTCCCGTCGGCGACTTTCAGGGACGGCCCACGTTTGGCGGCGTCTTTGAGTCGAACAAGATGGACAACTGCTACCACCTCTTCACCGGCGGCGGCGTGGACTGGCTGGTGTTGTCCTACGAGTTCGGTCCGCGCGACGAGGTGCTGGCCTGGGCCAATCAAGTCGTCGCCGCGCATCCGGCCCGGCGCGTCATGCTGGTCAGCCACACGCATGTCTATAGTGACGACACGCTGCATGGCAGTTCGCCGGCGCACCAGTGGACGCCCGCCAGCTACGGGCGCACGAACAACGGCGTGGAGGTGTGGGACAAATTCATCAAGCTGCACGCGAACATTTCCTTCGTGTTCAACGGCCATGTGCTCAACGACGGCGCGGGCCGGCTCGTCGGCATCGGCGACGCCGGCAACAAGGTTTACCAGATGCTCGCCAACTACCAGTCGTTCACCTTCGGCGGCAACGGCTACCTGCGCATCATCGAGTTTGATCCGGGCCGCGACCGGTTCTCCGTCCAGAGCTACTCGCCGTATGTGAACTATTTTCTGACCACGGCCAAACAACAGTTCGCCTACGAGCAGTTGGGAATCTTCGACACCAACCTGACCTACGAGATCAAGCAGGACATCGCCACCGCCACCATCACCATTCTCGACGACGACATTGACACCAACGCGCCCGTGCTGCTTGCCGCCAGCGCGTCGGGCGTGCCTCCGGAAATCGTCGTGCGCTTCAACGAGCCGCTGGAGCAAGCCAGCGCGCAGGACACGCTCCATTATCTCGTCACGCCCGGTGTCAACGTGACCACGGCGGCGCTCGGCCTGGATTTGCAAACCGTCACGCTCGGCACGGACACGCTGCTGGCCACCGGTGTCACCTACACGCTCACCGTCACCAACGTGCGGGACCGCGCCGCCTCTGCCAATCCAGTGCGGACAAACTCACAGGCTCAGTTCGTCTATTTCCCCGCGTTCCTCGCGGATGATTTTGAAGCCGGCACATTCGACGACTGGACGGTCGTGGACGAGGGCGAGCGCGACGCGCCCTCCAATTGGGTCGTCCGCCAGGGCCGGCTGCTGCAATCCGCGAACATCTATGGGCCGAACGCCAGCGCGACAACCCAGCGCCATGGCACCTTCACCTACTGGAACCATCCCGCCTCGGCAGGCTGGTCGAACTACACCTTCCAGGTCACCGTCAACACGACCGACGACGACGGGCTGGGCGTGCTCTTCCGTTACCAGGACGCGGCGAACTACTACAAACTTGAACTCGACCGGCAGCGGAATTTTCACAAGCTGTTCAAGAAGGTGGGCGGTGTCGAAACCGAACTGGCGTCCGAACCGGGCGGCTATCCGCAGAACCAGGACATCCGATTCAGCGTCGAAACGTCCGGCAACCAGATGGCCGCGTGTCTCGACGGAACCCTTCTCTTCGGCAACACGATCACGGATGGCGAACTGAGCAACGGCACCGTGGCCTTGTACACCTGGGGCAGCGCAGGGGTGATTTTCGACAACGTGCTCGTCGCGCCCGCCGCGGGCGCCCTGCCTTCCGGCACCAACGGCCCGCCCTCCAACGCCCCGCCCGCGGTGGCCGCGCTCGCGGCCATGGACAGCGAATGGCGTTACTGGCCGTTCGCCACGCCGCCCGCCGCCGCGTGGACGGGGCTGAACTTCAACGACGAAGACTGGCTCGGCCCCGCTCCCGCCACCTTTGCCGGCGACGGTGCCGTTCCGCCCGACCCACCGAACACCGCGCTGACCGCCGGCCCCGTCACGCATTACTTCCGCCGGCATTTCAACTTCACCCGCAGAATTCCGGGAACCTGCCTGCGCTTGCGCCCGCTGTTGGACGATGGCGCGATCTTTTATCTGAACGGCGTGGAAATCCTTCGCACCGGCATGCCCCCCGGCCCCGCCGGCCCGGACACGCTCGCGGCCCGCGACGTGGGGATCGTTGACTACGAAGGCCCGTTCGATCTGCCGGTGACCAACCTGCTCATGGGGACAAACGTGCTGGCCGTCGAACTGCATCAATCCGACACGAACAGCGCGGACGCGGTGTTCGCCGCCGAGGTCGAGGCGATCATTCCATTCGCGCCGCCCGCGCAGTTTAGTTCGGCTGCCCTCCGCTCGGACGGCCAGTTGCAACTCACCTTGCCCGGAGAAGCCGGACGCCTGTATCTGATCGAGGCATCGCCCGACCTGGCTTCGTGGGTGCCCCTCGTCACGCGCACCAACCACTTCGGCACGCCGCTGGTGTTTGCCCTGGGCGCACCGGACCAGTCGCAACGCTTCTATCGCGCGGTGGAGGTGCCGCCCGCTTGCCCGGAGTTGTGACGGAGCCATCGCGCCGGTCGGCGGCCCCGGTGCTGATTTTCACTGGCCAAGCCCTTCGCGCCCGCCCATGCTCCGCGCTCATGAACCTGCGGCGGATCCTGTCAATCGTTCTCCTTCTCGTCGCCTCCCTGATTTTCCCCGATGGCGCCCCTGCCGCGTCTGCCGACGGCAACCGCCTCGCCTACCTCGACAGCGACGACCCGTTCTACCCGCATCGCAACTTCCCCAAGCTCACCACCCCGCAATGGGTCGGCGAACCGGGCGTCGAAGCCGTCGTCATCCTCGCCATCGACGACATGCGCGAGACGCCGAAATACGAAACCTTCCTCCGCCCCATCCTCGAACGGCTCAAGCGCATCGACGGCCGCGCGCCCGTGAGCATCATGGTCAACGCCATCACGCCGACGAACGCGCAGTTGCAGGGGTGGCTCAAGGAAGGTCTCTCGCTCGAAGTCCACACGCTCGCGCACCCGTGCCCGTGCCTGGCAAAGGGCGACTTCGCCGCCGCCGCGAACACCTACCACGGCTGCGTCGAGTTGATGAACCAGATTCCCGGCAACAAACCCGTCGCCTTCCGCATGCCGTGCTGCGACTCGATGAATAGCCCCAGCCCGCGCTTCTACGCCGAGATTTTCAACCGCGCCAACGCCGCCGGCCAGTTCCTCACCATCGACTCGTCCGTGATGTGCCTGCTCACCACGAACGACCCGGCGCTCCCGCGCGCGCTCGTGCTGGATGCCGACGGCCGCGAGAAGTTCCGCAAGTATTTCCCGACGGCGACGAACGCCACCACGCGCGTCAGCCTGAAAAACTTCGCGACCACCATCGAGGACTACCCGTATCCCTACGTCATCGGGAGGCTCTGCTGGGAATTCCCCGCGATGGTGCCGAGCGACTGGGAGGCGTTCAACCTGCACGGCGCGACCAACCCGGTGACGCTCGCCGACTGGAAAGCCGCGCTCGACGCCGTGGTGCTCAAGCAGGGCGTGTTCAGCTTCATCTTCCATCCGCACGGCTGGAGCAGCCCGGCGCAATTCGTCGAGTTCATCGACTACGCGGTGGCGAAGTACGGCAAGCGCGTGAAGTTTTTGAATTTCCGGGAGGCGCAAGACCGGTTGAACGAAAATCTTAGCGGTCAACTGCGAGTCGCGAAGACTGGAAAGGATAATGGAATAAGATGGCTCGACGTGAACAATGACGGGTTTCTCGAGGTAATCGGGGGGAATATCAGTCGGTGGTGGCACCTCGAACCACCGTCGTGGTTGGGACATCGCTTTGATCTGCCGCTCGCGGAACGGCCGGCAAGGTTTGGCATTGTTGATAATACCCCCGTCCTTCTGTGGTTCGGTGCGAGGCAGGATGCTGAAAGCCCCGGCTCTTTTGTCTTCGAAGGCGATAAATGGCGGCGGGACGAGCAACGCGATCTGCTTTCACCCGGTGCGCTGGCGGATCTGAATCGTGAACGGCTCACCAGCATCACCAACATTTTTCGCGTGGCCACCGGGAACCCCGGGCTCTTGCTGAGAGACTTGGATCGAGATGGGAGCTGCGAACTGATTATCGGACTTCCGGACTACACCGTGATTGGCAAATGGGAATCGAACCGCTGGCGCAAACTGGATTACGCCCTCCCGCGCGGCACTTCCATCGTCGATGCCGAAGGCCGCGACGCCGGCCTGCGCTTCATCGATGTGAACGGCGACGGCTACGACGACGTTTTGTTCTCCAACGAAGAACGGTTCTCGCTCCACCTCTTCGTGCCCAAGGCCAACCCACGCCTCATGTGGAAGGTCGGTTGGAACGACGAAGTGTTCGCCGGCAAACGCGGTGAGTCGCCGCTGGACATACCGATGATCGTGCGCGGCGGCACGAATCGAAACAACGGCGTCTGGTTCAAGCACGGCACGATGTGGGTGCAAAACGAGGACACCGCCCATCTGCCGGACAAGGTGGACCGCCGCTCGTTCAAGCAACTGCTCACCGCGGATCAACCGCCGCCCAAATCTCCGGCGGAGGCGCTTGCCGCCTTCACAGTGCGGCCCGGCTTCAAAGTAGAGCTGGTCGCCGCCGAACCGCTCGTCAAAGACCCGATCGCATTCGAGTGGGGCGCGGATGGCCGGCTGTGGGTGGTCGAGATGGGCGACTACCCGGCGGGCCTCCCGCTGGCTCCGGGCGACACGCCGGCGCGCGCGCGTCCGGCGGGCGAGTGGGATGGAGTGAACGGTCGCCCCGGCGGGCGGATTGTGTTTCTCGAAGACACCGACGGCGACGGGCGCTACGACAAATCCACCGCGTTCCTTGACGGCGTGCCGTTTCCCACTGGCGTGTTCCCATGGCGCAAAGGCGTCATCGTCGCTGCCGCGCCGGACATTTTTTACGCGGAAGACACCGACGGCGATGGCAAGGCAGGCGTGCGCCGGACGCTCTTCACCGGGTTCGTCGAAGGCAACCAGCAGCATCGCCTGAACGGTTTCGCCCACGGCCTCGACAACTGGATTTACGGAGCGAACGGTGACAGCGGCGGCAATATCGTGGCAGCCGACGTGAGGAGGCTCTCGAATAACAGCCGTGAACTGGGAAAAGATCAGAGCCGCCTCACGTCGGTTGCTACCAAGCCCGTCAGCCTCCGCAATCACGACTTCCGCTTCCGTCCCGACGAGGGTTTGTTCGAGGCCGTCGCCGGGCAGACGCAATACGGCCGCCACCGCGACGACTGGGGAAACTGGTTCGGCAACAACAATCCCACCTGGCTGTGGCACTATTTCCTGCCGGAGCATTACCTCGCGCGCAATCCGCACCTCGCGGTGAAGACCACCAGGCACACCACGCACAATTACCCGGAGTCCACGCGCCTTTACCCGACGAGCCGCACGCGCCAGCGTTTCAATGACCCGCACCAGTTCCAGCACGTCACCTCTGGCTGCGGACTGGGGGCGTATCGCGACGAGTTGTTCGGACCCGATTTCGCCACGAGCGTTTTCATCTGCGACCCGGTTCACAACCTCGTCCACCGCGAAGTGCTCGCGCCCGACGGTGTGACCTTCGCCAGCCGCCGCGCGCCCGGCGAGGCGACGAACGAGTTTCTCTCGTCGAGCGACAACTGGTTCCGGCCCGTGCAGGCGAAGACCGGCCCCGACGGCGCGCTCTACGTGGCCGACATGTACCGCCATGTGCTCGAACACCCAGAGTGGATTCCCAAGCACATCCAGGCCCGGCTCGACCTGCGTGCCGGCGACGACAAGGGGCGCATCTACCGCGTCCTACCGGATGGCGCGACGCCGCGCAAGATTCCGCGCCTCGATCAACTCGACACCGCCGGCCTGGTCGCCGCGCTCGACAGCGCGAACGGCTGGCAACGCGACACCGCGCAGCGGTTGCTGGTGCATCAACCGGACAAGCGTGCCACGGAACCGCTGAAGCGCCTGGCCGTTGACGCGAAGAATCCCAAGGCGCGCTTGCAGGCGCTTTGCACGCTGGACGGGCTGGCCGCGCTGACGGCGGAAACACTCGTGTCGGCGTTGCGCGACGCGCATCCCGCAGTCCGCGAACACGCCGTTCGTTTGAGCGAGACGTTTGCGGTCCGAGCAGAAGGCGGGACTCCGAACGCGCTGTTGTCCGCGCTTCTCGCACACGCGGACGATTCTGACGCGCGCGTGCGCTATCAACTCGCCTTCACGCTGGGCGAGTGGAACGACCCGCGCGCGGGGGCCGCGCTCGTCCGACTCGCGGCGCGCGACCGCGACAACGCGCACCTGCAAACCGCCGTGTTGAGTTCCGCGACCAACCACGTCGCCGCCATGCTCGCTGCGGCTTTCAGCGAAAGGGCGGACGACGCGCCCGCCGACTTCACCGAAAAACTGCTCGGCCTCGCCACGGCGTTGCACCGGGACGACGCCATCGCCGTGGCCCTGGCAAATGTGGCCGCGCCCGCCGCCAGCCGCGCGCGGCAGTTCTCCGCCTTCGCCGTGTTTCTCGACGCGCTGGCCCGGCGCAACGTTTTCTTCGAGCAGTTCGCGCGCGATTCCAAGCCGCCGTTCCGCGACGTGCTGCGGCAGCTTGAAAAACTTTTCCCCGACGCGCTACGTCTGGCCGGCCGTTCAACGGAAGCCGAGGCGGAACGACTGGCGGCGATCCGGCTGCTGGGCCGTTTCGAGCCGCAACGCGACGGGGATTTGAAGCAGTTGTCGGCGTTGCTGCGTCCGGAACATTCCGCCGCCATTCATCAGGCCGCCGTAAACGCGCTCACCGGCTGGAACGACGCGGAGGTCGCCGGGACGTTGCTCGCCGGCTGGAAAACCTACAGCCCGAACCTGCGCGCCGGGGTGCTGGCCGCGCTGTTCAGCCGTCCGGCGTGGGTGCAACGGCTGCTGACCGAGATCGAGCGCGGCGGGATTTCTCCCGGCGAACTGAGCGCGCCGCTCCAGCAGCAGTTGCGGACGCACGCGAACAGTTCCATCCAGACACGCGCCGTGAAACTGTTCTCCGCCACGCGCGCGGATCGGCAGGCGCTGTTGAACGAGTATCAGGAGGCCGGCAAACTGGCGGGCGATCCGGTGAAGGGCGCGGCACTGTTCCGTCAGAACTGCGCGCCGTGTCATCGCTTCAAGGAGGAAGGCGCGAACCTGGGCGTGGACCTCGGCACAGTGGCGGGCAAGCCGGTGGAGTATTTGCTGGAGGCGATCCTCGATCCGAACAAGGCCGTGGAGTCGCGCTACCTGAGCTTCACGGCGGTGACGAAGGCGGATCGCGAGTTCAGCGGCATCATCACCGCCGAATCGCCCAACAGCCTGACGCTGCGCAACGCGACCGGCGAGGAAACGATCCTGCGCGCCGACTTGAAGGAACTCACCAGTTCCGGCCGGTCGCTCATGCCCGAAGGTCTGGAGCAGGCGCTGCCGCCGCAGGCGATGGCGGATTTGATCGCCTTCATCAAGCGGTAAGGCGTGGAACGCCGGCGCATCCCGGCGAGCGTGACTTTTGGGTTCGCAACAATCGGATGGCGCCCGGCCTTGCTCTGTGGAAAGAATCCTTCGTGCCTGAACATTCTCCATCCATGTGGCTCAAGAACGGCGGCCGACCGGCCCGCCGATGTTTCCAACTCGTAATCACGCCGCCACGCGATTGCCACAGTCCCGGGCGATTCATTGCGTGTGAGCACGATGCAAGCACTCGCGGCCGAATCGGAAATGAGAACTGACGTTCAGCGGCTGGTCCGCAGCGATGAGGTCGTCCTGCCGTGGGACTTGACCGAATGGTGCGAGGCGGCGTGCCTGCGGCAATGGATCGTGGAGGAACTGGACACGCTCGACTGGGCCAACCCCCGCCTGGTCGAGCACCTGCGCAACCACCCGGCATATCAGCCGAGGACGATGCTGACCCTGCTGACGTACGCGTACGCCACGGCCTCCTTCGAGTCCGAGGAGATCATCCGGCGCAGCCACACCGACGAGGCGTTCCGGAGCATCTGCGGTGAGCATGTTCCCAATCGCCGGCTGGTCATCAGCCGTTTTCGCCGCGAGAACCGCGGCCTGTTGAAATGGTCGCTGATGCAGTTGTTCAAACGGGTGATCAAGGTGCGGTTGGAAGACTTCCGCCTGCCTGCCGGGCTGAAGCGGCGTCTGCTCGACGCCGCGGTCGCACGTCTGGATTTGGCCCGCCAGATGGATCACAGCGGCGAGGAGGCTTGACGCCTCACCGCCGCGCTGCCGCCACCGCTACTTCCGGCCAAGCCACTGCACGCTGTTCTTGAGCAGCGTCTGGTAGGCCGGATGATCGTGCGCCTTGCCGTCGTGGCCGAGCGTGTTGCAGAGGATGCGCGCCTGGTCGTGCTTCACCACCCAGATGATGGGGAACTCCTTTCCGCTGGTCGGACTCTTGGCGGTGGCCAGGACCTGGCGGCCGGCGCTCTTGTCGTCAGGGATGAAGTTGTAAAGCTCGTCGGTGATTTTGAAATTCGCGGGCACGCCCTTCATCACGGGATGCGCCGGGTCGGTGACGACGACCTCGAATTCGCCAAACTTGTCGTGGCCGCGTGTGACGCCGCTGACGAGCTGGCGATTGTAATCGGGCCAGTCGGGCCAGTTGAGCCAGTTGGCGGCGTGGTTGATCAGCAGTCCGCCGCCGCGATTGGCGAAGGCGAAGATGCCTTCGCGCACTTTCGGATTTGGCGTGGCCTTGTTGTGGGAGAGGTAAAGCACCTCAATGCCGTCGAGCGCGTCCAGCAGATCGTTCGGGTTCTCGGTGTAAACCGCCTTCACGCCAGCCACCGCGTTGAGCGTCGCCACGTCAGTGCCGCCCCACCACTTTGGGTAGTCGTGCGACGAGCCGCCGCCGGTGACGGCAATGCCAAGGACTTTGTCGTTCTTGGAAAACTGGCCGGCGAGTTTGGATGGAGCCGACGGCGGGGCGTCCGGCGTGCCGGTCGCGGCGGAGGCGACCAGCGTCTCGTCCTTCGCCGTGCCGCCTTCGCCCAGCTCCAGCGTGATCGCCGCGAAGGTCGCGGCGACGCCGTTGTTGAAGCTCTCGATGGAGAGCTTCGTGATCGGCGCCTTGCCCTTGATGGCTTTGCTCAGGAGGCGGACCTGGTTCCCGCGATCCGTGACGATGCCGGTGACCTTCTTCGAGCCGGGGCATTCGAGTTCGGGATTGATGTAGTCCACGACGTGAACGCCGTTGGTCAGCGTGAAGCTCTCCGTCTCGCCGTCGGCGTGAGTGAGTGTGAACTTCGCCACCGGCACCGGGTCGGGCACGGCGGGATAGCCCCAGCCCGCGACGTTGCCGAGGATGTGCAGGCGGCTGGCCTTGAGGTTGCCGATGGGCACTTCGACCTTCTGCGGATTTTCTCGCGTGATGCCCTGACGGCCCTTGAGCACGATCAAGTTGTTCCCGTTCGCGCTCTTGCTGGGATGCACGATGTCAAACGGTACGTCCCCCGCCTTCACCACGCCGAACTTGCGGAACGCAAGACTCTCGCGGCCGGATTCGCGCGAGGCGTAGATGCCCTTCGTGCTGTCGGCGGTGAAGGCGGGGCGCAGGTCAACGATGCGATACTTGCCTTCCTCGGACGCGATGTAGCCGATGATGTCGCGCAAGCCCTCCGCGCCGAGCGCTTCCAATCCTTCGGGCATGAGCGAGCGGCCGGTGGCCCGGCGCGAGGCGATGTTCTTCTTCTGAATCTCCACGTCGCTCGTGGCGTTGCGGAGCTTCACGCTGCCGCTGTTCTCCGTCGCCACCACGCCGTCATAAGTCTCCCCGTCCTTCGTCTCGATGCTCACGGCGATGAAGTTGTCCTCCACGACGCGGTTGGGATCAAGGATGTGGACAAGCAACTCGTGCGCGCCATGCACGCCCATGCCGGTGAGGTCGGGCGCGAGGTCGCGCCCGGCACCCTTGAACTGGTGGCAGCCGGCGCAGTTCTTCTCGTAAAGCGCCTTGCCGCTGGCGAGGTCGCCGGGCTTCTCCACCGCGCTCGCGAACTGCGCGATCAATTGATCCTTCTCCTTGGTCTCCGGCCCGCGCAACCCGTCAAAGACTTTTGTGGCGAGCGCCGCGACGGACTTGTCGGAATGAGTCTTGAGGCGGAACGCCGGGCCGGGGCCAAGCGTGCGCCAGTTGATTTCGTCGGCTTTCACCGCGTTGACGAACGCGGCGGACCAGTCGGCGCGCTTGATCAACTGGGCGAACGCGGCGTCCTGCGCGGGCGCGGCGAGTTTCGGGAACGCGGCAATGAGCGCCTGACCCGCCGCCGTCTCCGGCACGCCGCCGAGCGATTCGACCACGCTCTTCTGCAACGCCGGCGAACTGGGCGGCGCGAGCAGCTTTGCCACGGCGGGCACGATGCCCGCGTCCATCGAGCGCACGCCAAGCAGGTTGGCCGCCGCCTGGGCGCGGGCGTCATCGGGAAGCTTCGCGTCGGCGAGCCGGGCGGTGAGCGAAGTGATCAAGGGTTTCAACTCGCCGGCCATCGCACCGGATTTATCCCAGCGGCCAATCAACGGAATGGCCGACGCCGCGACGGCAGGATTGTCCGAGGCGATGAGCTTTTTGATCGCGGCCTGCAACTCGCCAGTCCACTCCGGGGCCTCGCCTTTGTAGCTGGCGGCAAGGCTTTCAAGGGCGATGGCCTTGTGCGCGCTGCCGCCGGGGGCATTGCCCAGTTGCGCCACGAGCGCGCTGACCAGGGTGGCGTCGCCTTTCACGGCGATGTTGCGAATCAGTTGCCGGATGAATTCCCCGTGTGATTCGACCGTGCCGCCGCCGACGGCAGCCGCCAGCGTTTCACGGGCGTGCCGGGAAGCGGCGCCGATCAGCGCGGACTGGAGGAACTTGTCACCCGTCGCCGACGGCCACGCGGTGACGATTGCCCCGGCGATGTAGCGGCTGGGCGGGAAGCTGCCGAGGGCCATCGCGGCGTTGATGCGGGCGCGTCCATCCTTTTCTTCGAGCAGGGCGCGGATGATGGCTTGCTCGGCGGCGGGCGGCGCGGTGTCGCGGTCGGCGACGATGCGCGTGGCGTTCTTGCGAACGGCGCTGTCCTTGTCCGCGAGCGCGGCGAGGAGCAGCGGTTCGTCGAGTTTGCCGAGATTGTTCAGCGCGTGGAGAGACTGGATGCGTCCGTATTTGCTCGCGCCGGTCTTGAGCGTCGTGGCGAGCGCGGGCGCGGCGGCGGCGGATTGGGTTTCGTTGAGCAGGCGGTTGGCGGTCGTGCGAACCCAGCCGTTCGGATGCTCCAGCATCTTCACGAGTCCGGCGGGATCACCGGCGTCGAGTTTGAAAGGCGGGAGTTTCGCGGCCTCTTTGTGTTGCACGCGATAGACGCGCGTGAAGTGGTGGTCGCGGTCGGGGCGCACGGCGGCGTTGTGCGCGCCGTGGCCAACCTTGGGGCCGCGCGTGTCGTTGTGCGTGGCGATCTGGTTGTAGAAATCAACGACATACATCGCGCCATCCGGGCCGACGCGGCTGTGGATGGGGCGGAACCAGTAATCCTGCGCGGTGAGGAAGTGCTGCTCGCGCCGCGCCTCTTCCTTGCGGCCCTGGTAAGTCGAGCCTTTCGGGTCGAGGAACTCGTGATGGAACAGGTGCATCGTCGCCTCGCTCATGAAGAACGAATAGTGGTCGTCGGGCGCCCACTTCGCGGGCCACGCGCCGCCGTCGTAGATGCACGAACCGGCCGCCGCCGTCCACGCGCCGACCCAGTCAATCTGCACGTAGGGCTGCCGCGTGTGTTTGATGGGCGGGAAGATTTTGTTCTCCTCGATGATGCTGGCGTAGGAGCGATGGCCGCCGACGCTGCCGCGCGCGAGGAATTTCTCCGGCAGCGCGACGTGGCAGATCGGCTCGCCGCAGGTCGCGGTGGTGAAAACGATTTCGCCGTCGGGCGCGACTTCGCAGCCCCAGGTGTTGCAGCCGCCGGAGGCAATTTGCTCCAGCGCCGAGCCGTCGGGGCGGAAGCGATAGATGCCCGCCGAGATGTCGCCGAAGCTTTTGCCGGTCATCGGCGAGCGCATGTTTGCGCCACGCGAATAGCCGACGGAGCCGTAAATCCAGCCGTCCGGTCCCCAGCGGAGATTGCTCGTGCAGGCGTGCGTGTCGCCAATGCCCCAGCCGGTGAGAACGGTCTCGACCTTGTCGGCCTTGCCGTCGCCGTCAGTGTCGCGGAGCCAGAGGAAGTCCGGTGCCTGCGCGACGATCACGCCGTCCTTGTAGAAGACCAGCGAGGTGACGCGCTCCAAGCCCTCATAAAAGATCGTGCGCTTGTCCGCCACGCCATCGCCGTCGGTGTCTTCGAGCATGGAGATGCGGTCGAGCGGCTTGCGCGGCTCCTTGCCGCCGACGGGGAAATGCTCCGGGTCGGCGCGGCGATTCGGATAGGCGTTGAAGTCGTTCTTGTTGACGGTGCGCCCGCCGGGATACTCCGGCGTCTCCGCGACCCACAGGCGGCCCTTCGCGTCCCAGTCGAGCGACATGATTTTCTCCGCGACGTTCTCGTCGGCGCAGAGCGTCACGTTGAATTCCGGGTGCAGGCTCAACTTCTTCACCGCCTCGCTCGCGCGCGTGGGGCCGCCTTCGGGATAGGTGAGCGAAGCGAGTTCGGTCTTCGTGCAGAAGGCGTCAACGTCCTTGCGCCCGCCGGCCCAGGCGATACCACGCATCAGCATCGCGCGATGATGCGGCAGCCCGAACGAGACGTACTCGTGGCCGGGAATGCTGACAAAGGCGCGGTAGGGCTTTGTGCCGCCGTCCCAAGTCTTCTCGTAAGTCCACATCTGCGGCGCGATGGTGTGAACGTCGTGGAAGCTCGTCGCCAGCACGGTCACGTCGGGCGACATGTCGAGGTCGTAGTAAATCTCGTCCTTCCAGTCGAAGTTCGACACGCCGCGCGTGATGGGATGCTCCGGCTCGATGACGTAGAAGCCCACCAGGCCCTCCAGCCAGCGCGTGCCCTTCTTCTCCGGCGCGTTCTTCGGCCAGATCCACGCGCCGCCGATCACGCTCTTGCACCACTCGTGCTGGTCGCCGCTCACCACGCCGTCGTGCAACACCACTACGCCGCCGCCGCGCTGGAGGAATTTCTCGAAGGCGGCGCGGTCGTCGCCGGTGATCTTCATGCCGTCGGCGGCGAAGATGACCAGCACGTCGGTCGCCTCAAGCTGCGCGGCGGTGGGGAACGTCATCGCGCCGTCGGCCTTCAAGCCGCGCTCGTTCAACAGCGGCACCCAGTCCTTGAGGAACTGCGGATGGTCGTGCTGGCCGGGGCCGTGCGTCTTGACCCCGGCACGGATGAACACGCGGAGCGGCGCCGCCGTGGCGGCGATGGCGCTGAGCAGAACCAGCCAAGTCAGGAGAAAAGAGATTTTTGCTTTCATAATTTTCGTTTGGAAACGCGGTCCGGACTCTAGCCGGTTTGCCGCGCGGGCCAACAGAATTTTTGCGCGTGCAAAGATGCGGCGCGCGTCTCGATGCTGTCCCCCCGATGGCAAGCTGGCGGCGCGCGGCCTTCCAGGCCGCTTTGGACGTTGGCAGGGCGTGGGCGCAACTTCGCGCCAGCGGACCGTTGCAGGCGGAAGCGGCCTGGAAGGCCGCGCGCCTGGGGCAATGTGCGGATGCTTCAACTACGGCGCGGGGCGCGTCCGGTAAAAGCGGGTTGGGGCGTTGGTCGCGCTGGTATCAAAGATTTCCAGCTCGGATTCCTGAAGAAGATTGGTTTGCAACGGCGTCCAGTCCGCCAGGTTCGCGGAATAGTCGGTGACTTGAAGGTGATTGGATTCGCCCGAGGCGAAAAAGCGAAAACCGAACGATGAGTAAACCGATCGGTCCGGCGGAGCCGGCGGCGGCATCAACTTCACGACCCGATGACCGCTTCCGTATCCGGCGAGGAGAACGCCGCCATCAGAAGTGCTTTTCACCATATCGCTGGGGAAACTACGAAAGAGCTTGCGCCGCCAAAGCATCTCCCCGCTGGCGGACAACTGGATTGCTTCCAACTGAGAACTGAAATTGAGTGGTATTTGAGAATAGACCCGGAAACCGCCATCCGGAGTCTGCTGTAGGTTTAGAAACCTCCACCCAAAATAGAAAGGGATCTGGTGAGTCACTGTTTGCCAGAGCACGTTTCCGTAAGCGTCGGTACGCAAAACCAGCCCCACGCCGGAGCCGCCGACTAGAACAAGTCCCCCATCGGGAGCAAACTGAACGAGAGGAAAATAGTCCGAGTTGATATTCAAAACACGCTCCTCAATTTTGTTCCCACTTGCGTCCAGCTTGATCGTCCAAAGTCCGTAATTCTCGTTGGTCTTGTTCCCGCTTGCGCCAGACCTTGAATTGCCCGCCAAAAGAATTTCCCCAGCCGCATTCACGTCGCACGCCATCAAGACATCGTAGTTTGTCCCGCCAAACGATTTATCCCACAGCCTTTTCCCGTTGGCGTCCAAACGGACAATCCAGAAATCGTAACTTCCAAAATTCTCGCTCACCTTGTTGCCACTCGGACCGGAGGATGAGCTTCCCGCGAGGATGAAGCCGTGATCGGCGGTCTGTCGCACGACTGCAAGCTGTTCGCTATTCGTGCCTCCGAAGGTCCGTTCCCAAAGTTTGTTGCCAGCCGCATTCAAGCGGGTGATCGCGAAGTCCCCCGCGAAGCCTCCGGCAAGCAGAAAGCCGCCCTCAGCGGTTTGATGCGAGGTGAATAGGCTGCTTAGATCGTCGCTGAATGATTGTGTCCACACATTGCTGCCGTTCTGGTCCAGTCGTTGCACACTCCCGAAACCGAAAATCATGTAACCGCCGTCTGAAGTCTGCTCCAGACTGCGCACAGGTTCGCCAGAGATAAACGAGTACTGCCATTGGGGAGAGAAGGTCAGCGGATCAACACGCAGCGCCACCACGACCGATTGTGGCTGTCCTCCTTCAACGAGCGGGGAGATGAGAATCGTCCCAACGTAATTTCCCACCCGCAATCCTGAGAGGTTGAAGGAGATAAAATGGCTGTTCGTTTCACCCCGCACACTGCCGGTGGTTGGCTGAATCTGCAACCAGGCCGCGTCGGTCTTTATCTCGTAGTTCAAGGTGCCCGCCTCCGTGTTCCAAACCTTGAAACCCGTGTCCTCCAGATACGCGCCTTGCGTATTGAATCGGGTGATGCTGGCCGGACTGCGCCGAAGCGTTCGCACCAACACCGGGCTGAAGTTCGCCGTGATGTTCATGTTGCCGCGCAACACGATGGGAGCGGGGTTGTTCGTGCCGGTGAAATCTCCGCTCCAGGAATCGAAATACCAGCCGGGCATCGGCTCGGCGGCAACGGTCACCATGCTGTTCACGAGAAATTTTCCGTCCGGGTCCGGCAACGGGCTGATGCCGGCGGAACCGCGATTGGTATCGTTCACTCCGAGCGTCACCGTGTATCGGTCAAAAATAAAATCGAGACTGAGAGTGATGTTTCCGGCGGCGACGTCGCCGAAGTCTCCGCGATAACCGTCCACGACGATTTGATAAACCGCCCCGCTCGGAGCGTGAAAGCTGACGAGGCTCGTCAGCGGCTCCGGGCCGAGCGTGTCATCACCGCTGGCCACCTCCGTCAGGCCGGCGACGGATGAGCCGGTGAACACGCCCAGCAGCGTGTCGAAGTCGCTGCCGGCCGTCTTGACGATGACCGTGCCGTTTTCAGGCGCCATCCAGGTCCACCAGACGGATTTGCCGCCCGGGTTACCGACGAGGGCTGGCTCGCCCGCCTCCCTGGTAGCGCCGACGTTGTTCGCGCTGGTCGCAACGTGAGAACCGGCTAGAGAAATGCGGTCGTCAAAGTTGTCATTGACGGGGACGGCGGGCAGTTCTCTCGCGCACAGGACGCCGAACCATCCCAACAGCAGCGACCGAAGGATTGACCTTGTCATAACGAAACTTTGGCTGAGTGAATCACGGCGACCATAGACGAGTTGCCCTTCGTCCGCAATCACAAAAGCTGTGTTTTACTGGACGAAAGGCCCCAAGTGCGTTACGCGGATGAGCGTGAAAGTAAAAATCTGCGGCATCACCAGCGTCGCCGACGCGCTCGCGGCGGTCGAGGCGGGCGCGGACGCGCTGGGGTTTATGTTTTACGAGCCGAGTCCGCGCAACTTGTCGTTCGCGGCGGCGGAGGAGATCATCCGGCAGTTGCCGCCGTTCGTGGCGAAGGTCGGCGTGTTCGTGGACGCGGGCGATGAGTTCATCCGGCAGGCCATCGCGGAATGCGGCCTGGACACGGTGCAACTGCACGGCAGCGAGCCGCCGGAGTTTTGCCGCAAGTTCGCGGTGAAAGTCGTGAAGGCCTTTCGCATCCAGAATCTCGCCTCGCTGCAAGCCTTGCCCGCCTACGACAACAGCGCGTGGCTGCTCGACAGCTTCGTGCCCGGCCAACCCGGCGGCACCGGCGCGAGGTTCAACTGGGACCTCGCGCTCGAAGCGAAGAAGCTGGGACGTCCCATCATCCTCGCCGGCGGGTTGACGCCGGAGAACGTCGCGGACGCCGTTCGCCGAGTGCAACCCTTCGCGGTGGACGTCTCGAGCGGCGTTGAATCGGCACCGGGGCGGAAGGACGCGGCGAAGCTGCGCGCCTTCATCCAGGCAGTCAGGTCAGTGAATCAGTAATCAGTAGGTCAGTAATCAGTGAGCCAGTGAATCGGATGCGCGTCGGTTACTGGTTCACTGATTACTGACTTACTGACCTACTTTCCCACTTTCCCCCACTGCGCCGCTCCACTAACGTCACGGCATGAGCAATGTTGCCAGTCCAACCGTGCCCGACGCGCAGGGGCACTTCGGTCCCTACGGCGGGCGTTTCGTGCCGGAGACGCTCGTCTATCCGCTCCAGCAGTTGGAGGACGAGTACCTGCGCGCGCAGCAGGACCCGGAGTTCCAGCGCGAGTTGAAATATTATTTGCGCGAGTTCTGCGGGCGACCCACGCCGCTGTACTTCGCCGAGCGGCTGACGCGCGAACTGGGCGGGGCGAAAATTTACCTCAAGCGCGAAGACCTGCTGCACACCGGTGCGCACAAGATCAACAACGCCATCGGGCAAATCCTCCTCGCGCGGCGCATGGGCAAGACGCGCGTCATCGCCGAGACCGGCGCGGGCCAGCACGGCGTCGCCACGGCCACGGTCGCGGCGATGTTCGGGTTGAAATGCGTCATCTACATGGGCGAAGTGGATTGCGCGCGGCAGGCGTTGAATGTTTTCCGCATGAAGATGCTCGGTGCGGAGGTCGTGCCGGTGACGGCCGGTCAGAAGACCTTGAAGGAGGCGGTGAACGAGGCGATGCGCGACTGGGTGACCAATGTGCGTACCACCCATTACATTCTTGGCACCGCTTACGGGGCGCATCCGTATCCGGTGATGGTGCGGAATTTTCAGCGCGTCATCGGCGACGAGGCGCGGCGGCAGATCCTGGAGCAGGAGGAGCGGTTGCCGGATTTGCTCGTGGCGTGCGTGGGCGGCGGGTCCAACGCCATCGGGCTGTTTTATCCGTTCCTCGGGGATGCGTCGGTGAAGCTGCTTGGCGTCGAGGCGGGCGGCGAGGGCATCCGGCCGGAGAAGCACGCGGCGCGTTTTCAAGGTGGCTCGCTTGGGGTGTTGCAGGGCACGCAGTCCTACATTTTGCAGGATGAACACGGCCAGATTCAAATGACGCACTCGGTTTCCGCCGGCCTGGACTATGCCGCCGTCGGCCCGGAGCACGCCTGGCTGCGCGACCAGGCGCGCGCCGAATACACGTATGCCACCGACGAGCAGGCGCTGGCGGCGTTTCAGAAACTGGCGCGGCTGGAGGGCATCATCCCGGCGCTGGAATCCGCGCACGCCATCGCGGAAGTGATCGTGCGCGCGCCGCAGATGGCGAAGGGTCAACTCGTCATCGTCAATCTCTCCGGGCGCGGCGACAAGGACGTGGCGCAGGTGGCGAACCTGGTGAAGCTGTAGGCCGGGGGGCACATTGAGGTCCGCCCTAGTCTGCTGTCCTTGAAGTGTCTGCCATTATTTCTTCGAGTTTAGCGCGTGCGCGGGTGATTTTTTCCAGGATGGCGGCACCTTCGGCACGCCAGACGTAGCGCTGCGGTTGGCGGTTGCGTTCGGCCAGCCAGGCT
>JANNEF010000254.1:0-14005 GCA_031378375.1 Verrucomicrobiota bacterium
CAGTGCGCCAGCGGCCTGCTTGGAGACCCGCCAGCAACTGAGTTTGAACCTTGCGCTCGCCAATGGGACTGGCCGAACCGGGCGGAGTGTCGCGTTCCAGCAATCCGGCAAGGCCGCCCGCTGCGAACTTGGCCAGCCAGACCTGAATCGTCGAGCGCGACCGACCGGCCAGGCGGGCGAGGTCTTCCAGGGTATGATGCCCGCCCGCCGCCCGCCGCACGACTTGCAACCGTTCCTTGGCGCGGGCATCGGCGGGTGTGCGCAAGTGCTGAAGCAATTCCGCGCGCTGCGCGGTGTTCATGGCCAGGTTGGTTCGTCGGCGTCCCATCGCTTCGCATCCTGACACATCGCGCTGGTAAAGACAATCATCTATCCACCGCTTGTCATTAAGACAGACCAGGAGGAAGGTCTGCATCCAGGCACCACGCCCGCGCGCGCAAACGTCCGTTAATCCCTGGCAACTTTGCCAGTCGAGGCGGGAAGAAGTTGTTTAGGGTGGAAAAAAGCTGGTGCTCTCTTGCAGCCATCGCCGGGATCAGGCGGGTGGGTAAACCGGCAGGCACCCGCACCGGCGTTGTCCGTCACCACTCACCTTGACCCGCCCGCCCGCAACCGCAGCGCGGGCGAACTCCGCCCAGTTGGCGAGCAGCCGATCATCGGTCTGGTTCGGCGGCATCCCACATCTCGGCACGATGATATTTCGCAAAAATAATCAGAATATCTTCACAATATATCTACCTTTTATCATTAAGACATGATACAAGATGGGTAGTTGATTATTTTTTTAAGGAGAAAACCATGATCACGCATCAAACCGCCCCCGCCTTTCCGCTCGGGCAAACCGTCATCACCCAGGCTGCCCTGGCCGCGTTGCATCCCGATGATGTTCAACAGTCGCTGCGGCGACACGTCCGTGGCGACTGGGGCGACTGTTGCCCGCAGGACGCGCAAACCAATAACGCCGCGCTGCTCGAAGGCTGCCGCCTGTTGTCGGCCTATTGCGACCGGAGCGGCACGAAGTTCTGGATCATCACCGAATGGGATCGTTCGGTGACGACCATCTTGTTGCCAGAAGATTATTAGTGCCAAGATGCCGCCGGGGAATTCGCCCTGGCGGCATCTTTTTTACACCATCAAGGAGAGAACCATGGAAACCGTATCTTGCCAGCCCGAAACCAAGGCCATTCATTTTAATTTAGGAACCTTCGAGGGGTTTAACTTCCGGACGCAATCCGCCATCCGACGCCTGTTGACCGCCGCCGACGTGGTCGCCTGGGATCACGACCGCCAGGGCGAAGCCGAGTTCTGGCCATCGGGTGACCAGTTTGGCGTCGGGATTGTCTTCAATCGCAAATCGGCAGTCACCGCCGGGGAACTGCTGGATCTGGATCACTTGCTGGTGGAACTCGGTGATGACTCGCTGGAAAACTATTTGCGGATTCATTACGCGGTGAATGTTCGCGGCGCAAACCTGGCCGGACTGTCCACCGATGCGATGCAGGATTATTACGTGCATGTTTTCCTTGGCAACTCCATCAGCCATTTGCGCTTTGATGCGGCCTACGAACTGTTCGAGCTTTATTACCCGCAAGTCTACGGCGTTTATGACGATGCCGTTTGTGACGGGTTGGTCTTCGACACCGACCGGTTTCTGGATTCGCCGGTGTTCTTTGTGGAGGAGGTGGCACTGGGCGGGCAAAAAGCCTTGCTGGTCGCTCCGGAATGACCCGCCACGACCGGCGACCATGGCGGGAACCGGCAGCCAGTTCGTCTATCTGCGTCACGAACACCGCCGCCTCGGCGGCGGCGGCGCAACGACTCCTCGATCACTAACCAACCCGGCTCCAGCCCCAGCCCCGCACGCCCTCCCTCAACCACTTTCCCCAGACAGTTTGGCTTTCTGAAGGCCAGTTCTCATGCGCAAGTGGCCGTGAAAATACGCTTTGGCTTGCCGTAAGTTCTTCGGTGGTCTGACCCTAATCCCTTCTTTCCTGGATGAACCCGCTTTGTGAATTTTTCAGAGGACACCAACTCCTATCCTTCGGATAGGCACTTCGTGTCGCTACCGCGCCGCACACCCTCCGGGTGTCAGAAAATTCAAAACCACTCGGATCAATGTCGTCGCTACGACGCAGCGAACTGGTTACGCCCGCAGACGCCGCCCCATCCGTCGGCGGCGCATCGGGTCCAGCTCCAGTCCGTCGCAAATGGTTGCCGTGGCCGGATGGGGCGCCGACTGCCGGCTCCGGCCACTGAGCGCCCGTCCGCCGAAAGCCGCCCGCGACTTCGGACTGGGATGACGCCAGGCGTTTCCAGCAGTCCGAGTGCTGGGCGGTTTCGCGGACCGGCGCCCGCAACCTGTCCCCGGTTCTCTGCCAGAGCGGCTTCACTGTCGCAGGGTCCGCTGAACCTGGTTCACTTTTGGATCAACCCTCCTCGCGAACCGGGCTCGGGGCGCGAATCGTGTCCGCCATTATACGGCGGCACCGCGCGCCTCAAGGTCGTGCCTCCCCCGCCTCCGGCCTCCACCTTGACCCGCGCCGTGCCGCCGGGAAGGCGGACGATTAGGATTTCGCGCGGGGAGTGAACGCGCAGGATCTTTGGTTGCTCCGGGTGGGTGGCTTCCGTCAGGTCTTGTGACCCGCTGGGCCGTGTTCTGACGGAGCACAGTTACCGCCTCGCTTTCACCGGCTGTTTGTCACCACCACCAGCGGCGAAACCACGGGGCCACTTTCCCGTTGGGCAGGAAGGGAGGGAGAATGACGCGGCGGTGCTTCCCAAGGCAATGGATGAGCAGACACTCGTGCGGACGCAGCCGGCGCAGTTCGTGTGGCGGCACGACGAACTCCTCCTCCATCGACACGGTCTGCCGCCGTCCGTCCCGGCCACTGGTCCACGACACTTTTCGCTGCTTGCGCTTGCCCAATCGGGAAGCGGCCTCCTCGGCATCCTCCTGATCGGCCGCTTTGAAACACATCCGGTTGCGCAGGTTCAGCGCGATGATCTTGGCCACGTCCCGGCCCAGTGGCGCCACGAGCGAGGTGATGGATTGGGCGGCAAACACGACCGCGCATTGCGCCTCGCGCACCAGATCCACCACGGCCTGTTCGCCGTAGCCGGTCTTCGAGGTGGTCACAAACCGCTGCGCCTCGTCCACCCACAGCACGAGGAGATTCTTTCGTGCCCGCTCCTCCGCCGGAAGGTTGTAGCGCCGGAGCACATGCAGATAGAACAGGCTCTTCAGGAACAGGCCCGCGTAGCGCCGGGCCGCTTGATGGCGATGCGGCATCAACAGGCAGAGGATTTTCCCCTCATCCAGCTGGTCGAGGCTCACCGTCGAATCCCGGCAGAAGACCCCGGCGATGTCCGGCTCAGTGAAGTGGCGCAGAAAGTTCAGCACCGTGCTGGTCACGCCGCTGCGCTGCTCGAAGGGCGCCCGCAAGAGTTGCTGCTCGAAGTGGTCGGCCAGGCGGATGGCTTCCGGTGAAGCCAGCCGCCGCAACTGGGCCACGGCCGGCGTCAGTTCCGTCTCCTGGGTGAGGAACGCGCAGACGTTTTCGAGCGTCACGTCGTAACCGAGCACGACCAGCGCCTCCAATCCCGCCGCGATGTGCAGTTCGGCCTGCTCCCGGAAAAAGTTCTGATCGTTTTCCTGCCCCAGCGACTTGGCCGCATCCACCACCATGCGCGCGTAGGCTGAATAGGGAATGGACCGATCCCCCACGAGGTTGAAGCGTTGTTGTGGCTGCCAATCCGCGGGCGCGCCTTCGGGATGAACTTCCAGGACCACCACGTCGTCCGTCCGACCGTGATGCGCGGCCATCTGGGTCAGCGTTTCCCAGAACACCCCTTTCTCGTCAATGCACAGTCCGCCCCAGGTGGGCAGGCGGAGGAAGATCTGCCGCAGGAGTTGCACAATTCCGGAACTGGTTTTGCCCGAGCCGATGTCGCCGGTGATGAACCAGCCGCGCGCGAAATCCCGCGCCGTCCACTTCATGCCGCCGAGTCGGACGATCACGTCCCGCTCCTGATGGCTCGCCCGCCAGCCCGCCACCAGGACAAGACCCAGCGCCAGGGCCAGCCCGGCAGGCCCCGGCATAGCCCACGCCGCCACGAAGCCCAGACCGATCAGCCCCAGGCTGCTCCAGCCGCGCGCGGTCATGCGGGCAATTCCTGGAGCGACAGTTCGGCACCGTCCACGGCCAGCGTGCCGCTGCCGTCATGGTCCCGCAGCAGGGCCGTGACGATGGCTTTCCCGACGTGCTGGCGCATCGCCCGTCGCAACGGGCGCGCCCCCCAACTGCGATCAAAACCGCGCAGCAACAGGAACTGCTCCACTTCTTCCGTAGCCGTGACCCGATAGCCCCGCGTTTCGAGCCAGCGGAGATAACAGTCCAGTTGATACCGCACGATGGCGTGCTGGGCGTCCAGGTCGAGTGGCTGAAAGACGACCAGCGCGTCGAAACGGTTGAGGGTTTCCGCGCGCAGATGTTTGCGGACCTGCGCCAGGATGTGCTCTTCCACCACCTGGGCGGAGAGCGATTGCACGTCGGCGACTGCGGCGGTGGCAAGGTTGCTCGTGCAGACGATGGGCACGGGCGTCAGGTCAATGCGCTGGCCGTCGCCCGTGGTGAGGTGGCCCGGTTCCAGCATTTGCAGCAGCAGATCCAGCACGCGCGGATGGGCCTTTTCGATTTCGTCCAGGAGCAGCAACGGCCGGGGGGAGCCGACCAGCAGCGGGCGCAGCCGACCCGCGTCGCCAGTGCGGTCGCCCAGCAGCGCCCCCACCGACTCCTGCAGTTGAAACTCGCTCATGTCGAGCCGCGCCGGTTCCCGCCCGGTCATCGCCTCGCTCAAGGCCAGTGCGCATTCGGTCTTCCCCACCCCCGTCGGGCCGAGCAGCAGGATTCGTGGCGCTTTCTCCAAGACCCCGGCCAGCCACGAACAGCCCCACGTCGCGATGGCTTCCAGCGCGGCGGATTGGCCCAGCACCCGGCGGGACAATTGAGCCGGGAGTGTGCGGATGGCTTCCAAGTTGTTCTTTCGGATCATCACCCCGGTCTCAGCCTGAAGGTGCGCCGAAGTTACAACCGACCTCGGTCACTGACCTGCCGCGTCGGCTCGCTGGACGGCCCTGGCCAGTTCTTCATACACCCGGCAGGCCACGCGCAGCCGGCCCTTGAATCCTTTCGGAAGCTCCGCCAGCCGGCGCAGCAGTTCAATTCGTTTGGACAGACAGCGGAGCGCCAGCTTGGGCCGGTTCAAAGCCACCAGCGCGCGAGTTTTGATGTCCAAGGCTTCCGATAAATAGATCGACACATGATCCTCCGACCGTTTCCCGTGAAGTGTGTACTGCCGGACGGACTCCGTGGCCAAACGCAGAGCTTCCTGGGCCTGGCCACGATCCAGTTCCAATCCCGCCAGTAGGTAGAGACCGGACGCGTAGTCTGGGCGATAAATCTTCGGGCTTCGCCGAAAGAGCAGGCGCCGCTGTGCCACGGACGAGATCAGTGCCCGGCGCGCGAACCTGGGGCGACCCGCGTCGGTCAGGCACAACGCCAGGGTGCCCAGGCAATACGCATGCATCTGAATCACCGTTTCGGCGCGGGGCTCCGGTAGTTTCTCGATTTCGCGCAGTGCGCGGATGGCGGCGCGAGTGGCGCGGACCAGCGGGGCGCGGGATCGGGCTGTCAGCCGCAGTCCTTCCGAGAGGTTGCGCCAGGCTCGTGCCAGATCGAGTCGCAACTCCGGCCTTGCTGCGACCGCCAGTTCAAAGCGTTCGACCGCCTTCTGCGCGTGGCCAGCGGCTTTCCCACAAGCCCCTCGATCGTATTCCCGGTTGAACAGATTGTTGAAGGCCGTGCCTTCCAGGACAAGATCACGAGCACCGAGCACACGACCGAGCCGTTGCGCGGCACGCAGGGCAAGATAAGCCGCGCGAAGAGCTTCCCCGATCTGCCCACTTTCCCCTTGTGACGCCGAGTAGTTCACCAGGCAGGTCACATAGTCTCTCAGAAAGCGCCGGGGCGACTGACGCGACAGAGCACGAAGGTCTTTGAGATACTGGCTGGCGACTTGGGCGGCAGCCTGGGGTTGGCCATGGAAGGCCAGACAGATTGACAATGAATTGCCCGCCGCCAGATAGAATTCAAGGTAGTGGTCGGAGTTGCCCGCGACCAGGGAACGGAATATTTCATGCGCTTTTCTGGCGTGACGCTGCGCCGTTTCAAAATCGCCCAGTTCAATCAGGCGGTTCGCGCAAGTCAGGCTGGCGATGGCCCAGTCCTCCCGGACCGGCGCTTGCGCCGCGGCCAAGGCGGCCAGGCCGGCACACGCGGCGAGCGCCCATTTCAGACTCTTTCGCTGATCTCCCAAGGCCGCGAAGCGGTTGGCCAGATTGGTCTGCGATTGCGCCAGCATGAGCGGACCCGCTTGGGGGTTTTCCCGGACCAGTCGCTTCGCTTGCCCGACCGCCTCACGGGCGATGGCGATGGCCTCCGGCAACTGCTGGAGGGCCACCAACCGCTTGGCCAGCGTGTTCAACGCCAGGGCTAAGTCCGGACGATGTTTCGCGTCATCGCGCACCAGCAGACGAAATTGGCGGACCGCCTCTGCGGCGTGCTTCAGGGCCTCCGCAGTCTGGCCGTCAAGCGCTAGAAATTCCGAAAGATCATTCGAGAGCAGGGCGATCTCCCGGTCCGGTGTCGGCGCTTCCCGTTTCAACGCCGCCAGGAGGCGGCCGCGCACCAGCATCGCAGCGGAGTTCAGCCGCGTGGTTCGGACTGGTAACAGGGCGCGGGCCAGATTATTCAGCTTGAGGTCGTCGTGTTGCTCCAGGAATTCGGTCACAAGGCGCGCGGCGGTTTCCCCCGTCTCCGTTCGATCCTCGATGGCGACCGCTATCATGAGTGGAAGATACACCCCGGGTTCGGCTTTCAGCCTGCGGAGAATTTCCGCGCGCGTATGCGGATACCGCGCGGCCCCGCGCAGCAGGTTCAAGATTTGAGCCTTCGCCTCCATGTGTCTTGCTCCCTCGGCCGGTGTTTGCGTTAGACTCCCGCCGCGCCGCGCCCCAGAAATTCTTCGGCCAGGAAGTCACGCAGTCTGTCCGGCTGCAGCGGCGCAATCCCCGGCCCGCGCCCAGGGTAACATTCCCGCAACAACATCGCCACCCGGTGAAGGACGACGTCGGGCTGATCACGGAGCAAGTCGGTTTTCCGAAAAATCTTTTTGGCGGCGGCGATATTGGCCGCGCCGTTATTGAGGCTGACGGCATACACGGCTTCCTCTATGGCCGGGAGTAACTGTCGGTCCAGATTCAAGGCGTCGGCCATCCGGCTCCAATACTCGCGCTCGCGGTGCAGGAGATGCCGGAGAATTTGCTGTTCCCCTGTCACTACCTTCGTCCCCAACGCCCCCAACAGCGCCTGACTATGGATGAAGAGCACCTGGTTGAATAGCTCGCCGGCAAGCTTGCTCTTGATCGTTTCAGGAACTGGAACGCCCAATCGACCACAAAATGAGTGGATAGCTGTGACGAACGAGAACTCGCGTTCGGCTTTCGTGGCTGCGACCGGCTTCAACTCGACTCTGAACTCATCCCGCACGACGGGGCTCCCGTTCAACACGGCCCGCGCCGCCTTGTCATCGTAGAGACGGCCGAGCCAGAGGTCGTCGCGGTCCAGAAAGAGCAGGCGTACCCGGGATGCCGGACATTGGGGAAGATGCCGCAGCAGGTGACAAATCACCGGGGTCTTCTCCTTTTCGCCTGCGTAATCCAGGACGATCAGAACCGGACGATTTCGGGCGCAGACCGCCAGCCAGGGATTCAAGGTGAGCGGCACCCGATCCGCCTCGACAAATCCCACCGTCCATAACTCCTGCTTCAATCTCCTCAGGCACCGACACAACTCCAGCGCCAGTCGCGTCTTTCCCATGCCCGCGGACCCTTTGTACACTCGAAGGCTCACCGACGCTCCGGAGCGGCACCAGTGCATCAGTTGTGCAACTTCCTCTTCGCGCTCTTTTCCGTGAAACGTTACTACTTCGAATTCCGCGTTCAACAACGAGGCCGGTCCGCAGAACTTCGGATCCCAGGCTCTTTCGGGAAGCGTCAGCCAGTTGCCTGCCTTGACCGGGCCGGTGTCTTCCGGAACGAGAATCTCTGGCCAATCGCGTTCCCGGCGCCGGGCGTTCAAAAAGTCTGCCACCGCACGAATGGTCAATGGATTACGGTGCTTCTCATTCTCCAAATTCTGAAGCGAGCGAAGCTCGATCCCGCTCCCCTTCGCAAGTTCGGCCTGCTTCATGCCCAACTCATCCCGCGCGGCGGCGATGATTTTTCCGACGTTTTTGGGGAAGGCGGCGGTTGCGGGTAACCTTCGTTTGACCTGCGCCTGACTTACCTTCACACGGGCTGGGGAACTCATAGTCTTTGCATGTCAATCGGCGTCTTCGTCGCACCGCGGGTCTACCGCAGGCGTAGTGAAAGACAGCCGTGCGCGGCGTTAAATGCAAGCACAATGAATATGGTCACCAAGTCCGAAAGAGAAGCCGGTCGCAGAGGATACCGCGAGGCAATTCGCCGCGACGTTGCGGGAAACCCAATTCGGCAGCCAACTTCCCCCACCGGAGTTCGCGCGCCCAACCGACTCTTGGCCTTGCTTTCCACGACGGAGCCTCATCTGACAGTGGCTGCGGGTCTGGTCGAGCGTTTTGCCACGCGCCACCACCTCCGCAAGCCGGCGGCACGGTGCGTCGCCGTGCGCGGCGGGCAGGGAACCGGCCCCACGCATCGCTCTCTTCTCCTTCCTGCCTTGTTCAAGCACGCCTTAGTTGTGTGCGAACGGATTGCCTGTTGGTGGGCATCGGGCAGAAGCCCTCAGTCAGCCGTCCATCATGCAATGATCTGCACGCCTCAACCTCTCGCCACAGCTACAAGACCATGAAACGAAAACATCGCAAGTGTCCCCGTCGGAGTCCCAAACCCCGCAACCGTTCTCGCCGGACCACTCGTCGTGGACGTCGCGCCGCCTCCCCCAAAAAGTGCTCCGGCACCAACAAAACTTCCTCCTCGTTGAAGGCGCTCGCCCCGGCTCCGCCAAAGCAGCCACTTTCGCTCGAACAAGTGTGTCGCGATCTCGGCCTGAGCGATTCCGCATTGCTGGATCTGATCGCCCTGGTGTTTTTCCTGGCATTCCGCTCGCCTCATCCGGAGGCTCAGGACGTCGCCATCGATGCGCTGGGCAAAGCGCTGCGAAGCTACAAGCCTGATCTGGCCAGCGGCCTTTCCCTGTCGCACTGGGTCCGGAAAATAGTCGATTATGCGCTGCGCACGCTCCACGGGCAGCACCCCAGCAGCAAAATCCGGGACGCGTTTGTCGATTTTGAACAACGTCGTGGTTTCAAACCCACCTTGATCGAACTGGCGCGGTTCGCGAAGCAGGACATCCGGGCGGTGGTCAACGTCATGCAGGAGATCGCCAACGAACTCCAGATCAGCCCGGCTCAAAATACGCTTCGCCTAAGTCTGCTGGAACTGATGGGGATGCTTTCGTTCGATGCCTTGAACGCCGAAGCGCCCGCCATTGGGATGATCCGCAACGGGCTGGCGAAATTGCAGCCGACGGATGCGTGCCTCCTCATCCTCAAACACGTGTGCCTCTATTCTGAGAAGGAGATTCTCGACATCATCCAGTCGGCCCGCGACACTTATGACCTCACCGACAGTGCCGATGCCGTGGAGGATCTTCTCGACCAGCGCACCGCTGATCGCGGCTCCGACATTGCAGCTCCGTGGGACTTTGACCTTTTTGGTATCAGGACGCGCGGCCACCTGGCGATACGCCTGTTCCGGGCCCGGAAACGCTTGTATGAGTTGCTTCAGTGAAGTCCTGGTCTTCAATCTCCAAACTCGCGGGAGGCTCGACTTTGCTGGATGTCAAAACCGCAGGCCGTGGTCGTGGCCTGACCGGCGGAATTTGTCTGGCCAGATTATCTCCACCGGCCATGCTTGGTTCCGCGTGCCCCGACGCCTTCAACTCAACGCGGCGCAGACCGGCCACCTGCTGCATAGCGTGGCTGCCAGTGCCGCTGCCGAATTGCTCGGCAGCGCACGCTTGTCAGCCTTCTTTCCGAAACTCGCCCGTCGCTTGACGGCGGCGCTCAAAGCAACGCGCGCGCAGCGTGTCAATGCCGAGGCGGCCGGCCGGCATGTCCTCTGTGCCGAGGCCCTCGTCGAAGTACTCGAAGCGCGCGCGTCCGATGGCCGCGGGCGCAAGGGGGATTCCCGTGGCGCTATCATCGACGAGTATTCCGCGCTCGTTCCGGCCCGACTTCGGGCATTTACCAAGCGGCCACTCTCGGAACGCCGCCTCATCAAGGACGCGTATCCCGAGGTGGATTTGACCCTCGTGCGCCGCGCGCTGGTGCAGGGCGATCTGGCCCCGGAATTGGTTGCTGGTGTTCTCGAAGACCCCGTCAGTTACCGCGCCTTCGTCCGCACCCTGCCGCCGCGTCCCGTCCGGTAAAGTCTTCCGGCCTCGCTCGCGCGGCGGTAACAACTTCCTGTCTCCGCCCTTAGTTCATTCCTGAAGGGATGATCCCTTCTCTGAACTGAACCAAATTATGTTTGCCTCGATTATCTACCCGCTGTTGCTGGCCACGGCTGTCGCCGACCTGCGTGCCAAGTTAGCCGAACTACTCACGATCATTATGTTGTTTGGATTCATAACGGCTACTGTCAGAATTATTGGCGGGGCCAGCGCGATGCGCCGGGGCGAAACCGAGGAAGGAAAAGCGGCCATCATGAGTGGCGCGCTGATCGCCGCCGCGCCGCTGATCATGCGGATCCTCTTCGAGATCTTCTTTAACTCCGAGGGGTCTGTCTTCGGTAACTAGTCCCGCCATGCCCGAGGAATTACGCTCGGTCGAAACCAACGCCCCGGGCGACGAGGGCGACGCCATGGTCTGGGGCGTCCGCTTCGATCTGCTGTGTCTGGGCTTGAGCGGCGTCGGCGTCAGCATCGTCCTCGTCGCCGCCCTGATCTGGTTGCGCTGCGCGAGTCCGGTAGGCGTGATCTTTGCCAGTGTTCCCGCGGCGGTCACTCTGGGCCTGGCCTGGTTCAAGCAGACCCATCCCCCCGGGCACGACTCCGATCTGTTGGACTTGTGGTGGCACGGGCCGGGTTTCGGACCTGAGCCGCCCACTGATTTCATGTCATGAGCTTTCCCGATGCGCGGCTGCTCGATGGGCTGATCGTGTTTCCGCACGCCGCCAGTCGCGGCTTTGCGCTCGCCCTGCCCGATCTGCGTCAGGCCCGGCCCGCGGTGCTCAACGAATTCTCCGCCCTCTGGGAAAGTTTCCTCAAACAGCTTCCGGCCACGCTGCGGCTGCAGTTCCAGACCAGCCGCAGCGCCGATTTTGGTCCCGCGTTGGATCGTTACGCCGCGCAAACGGCCCAGGCCGCCCATGGCTGGTCGCGGCGCGTCCGCGAGGAGCGGCACGCGCGTTACCAGCAGCGGATGCGGGCGGGAGAGTTGCTCCGGGAGCAAACCCTGATCTTCTTCTCGGTACGGCTGGAACACCTGCCCCACCTGTTCACCTCCCCGTTCGGACTGGAAGAGCGTTACCGCGTGGTGTTGCAACAGGCCGCGGGACAGATTCAGCAGGCGGCGGACAATCTCTCGCGCCTGCTCGCCAGCCACGGCGGCTGCCTGACCGCCCTCAACGATGAGGAGCACCACGTTTACTTCGCCCGCTGGTTGAATCCGTCGCTGGCCCAGCGGCCGGATTTCGATCCGCGAACCACCTTCGATCCCGCGTGCTCCGTTCACGCCAATGGCTGGTGGAGTGAAGCGGAGGGCACGGACTTTGGGTGGATGATGGATCGGCATTACCATGCGCTGCGGGTTCTGACGCGCTGGCCGCAGCGACTTGATCCGCTGACCCTGCAACCGCTCTGGCGGCTGCCCGGCGGCAATTATCGCGTGACCTTGAACCTCCGCTGTCTGGACGAGCGCGAGATCATCCATCGCGGCGAGCGTCAACTGCGCCGCCTGCAAGGCCAGTATGAAACCGAACGCAAGCCGAGCCTGCTGCCGGGCATCGAGAAGTGGCGCAAACGCATCGAGAATCTCGCCGGCGGTTTGATCAGGCCCTTCGCGGCCGAGATGCTCGTCCACACCTGGGCCTCGACCCGCGAAGCACTCGCGGGCCAGTGCGCCGCCGCCGAGCAGGCCATCCAGGCGAGTGGCGCGCAGTGGTTCGCGCCCGTCCTGCCCACCACCAGCAAGCGGCTGTTCGCGCAATCGTGGCCAGGTCATCCGTGGGGCGGCTATGCGCATTATCAACACTACGCCGAGAGCCCCTTCGTGCCGAATCTGCTGCCGCTCGTCGCCAGCTTCACGGGCTATCTCGAAGCGGCCGAGGCTTTCTATGAAAGTCCGCAAGGCAGTCTCGTGGGCCTGCGCACCGCCAGCGGCGGCCAACCGCTGCACTTCATCTGCCTCGGCGGCACCGGCTCGGGCAAATCGATGTTCTTGCAGGATCTAATCAGCCAGATCGCGGCGCTCTTCCAACTGATCACCATCATTGACTACGGCCAGTCCTACCAGACCCTGGTCCGGCTGCTTGACCCGGCTTCGCCGGCGCTCGTACTGCGCGCCAACGCGGGCTTTACGATTAATTACGCAGACACGCAGGGGCTTCCGCTCACCAGCGAACATCTGGCCGACGTCGCGGCCATCGTCGCGCTCATGGCAGGCCACGCCACGGAGCGCGAAGATCGCTTGCGCCGCTCGGTCGTGGCGGCGGCGCTGAAACAACTTTACGCGGCGCGCTTCAATGAACTGGAACGCCGGGACCCGCGGCGCGCGCTCGATCTGGCCCGGCAGGTTCTGGCGATTCGCCAGCGGCAGGCGCCCGGGGCCGATCCGCTCGATGCCTTCGTCGATTTTCGCGACTGGCGCGCGGCTCACCCCGAAGCGGCCCAGGCTTTCCTCGCCACATTTTCGGAGGCGGAGGTGCTCGCCTGTCTGAAAGACCCGGCCACGCGCCCCGCCGTCGTCTCCCTCGCCTGTGCCGCGCTCGCGCCGCACGAACAGCCCACCCACCGCGAGTTGCAGGAGTCGCTGCGGCTCCGGGCCGCGGGCGCGGACGAGCCGATCGCGGCCGAACTGGCCACCCTCATGGAGGACTGGTGTCGCGGCGGCGCGTGCGGCCAGTTGCTCGATGGCGTGAGCACGGTTGCGCTCAACCGGCCGGTGCTCTGCTGGGAGCTGGGCCAGCTCGATGACAAGGTGCCGGCGCTGCAACACATCGCCCACTACCTGGTCAAGACGCAGACCTGGAAACAGATCTATGCCCGGCCGCGCGCCGAAAGAAAATTCCTGCTGTTTGAGGAGACCTCCGAGTTTCTGAAGGTGCCGGGCGCGGAGGCGCTGCTGCGCCGCGGCTATGAACAGGCCCGGAAGTTCAACACGGTGCTGGGCGCGGTGTTCCAGTCTTACAGCCGGCTCCGCGATTTGCTCGTGCGCGCCTCCCTCATGGGCAACGCCCAGCAGTTCTTTCTGCTGAAACAAGATGACCCCGCCGACCTGAAGCAGTTGGTGGACGACCTGGGGTTGCCCATCAGTGTGATTGACGCCATCAAAACTTTTCGCAAACCGGCCGAAGCGGGCTACGCGGATTTCACGCTCTTCAGCCGGGACACGCCGCATCCGGTCTGCGGCGTCGCGCGTCACATGCCCTCTGCGGAAATGCACTACGCCACCTGCTCGACCCCGGCGCACATGGACGCGCGCCGCGCCGCGCTCGACCCGTCGGCGGATGTGCTCACCCGGATTCAACAACTGACTGCCTGATATGAAAATCGCCTGCCTCCTGCCGCTCGGTCTCCTGGTTCTCACCGGTTGCCACACCCCGCTCTTCCGCAGTGCTTCGACCGTCCTGGCCGGTGGCGCGGGGGCCGCCGGCGGGGCGCTCCTCGGCCGGGGCCGGCCCGAG
>JANNEF010000289.1:0-27511 GCA_031378375.1 Verrucomicrobiota bacterium
GCCGTGCGTGTGAGCGGAGCCATGCCCGGCTCCGGCGCGCGGCACGCGGGATGACTTCAGCCACGGCAGTTCGGTCCTCCCTTTTCACCCCGCCCCAACCAACCGTTCCCCAACCTCATCCTGCAAAATGAGAATTGCTGGGCGATCGTCGCGGTGGTGTTGCCGGCGACATTGAACCGGTCAGACACCCCGGTTCGCCCGCCATAACATCACCGTGCCCACTGCCTGGAAGATGAAGTTCGGCACCCACAGAATCAGGTGTGGGAATACGGCTGGATGCGTTTCCAGCGCCTGGCCGAGAATGAAAAAGCTGTAATAGAGCATCACCAGTATCAGTGCCGCGGCGATGCCGAACGTCGTCTCGCGCCGGTGCGCCCGGATGCCCAGCGGAATGCCGACCAGGGTGAACCCGATGCACGCGAAGGAAAATGCCACCTGCCGGTGCATTTGTACTTTGATCGGCAGCGTTAGTTCGTCGCGCTGCTGCTGGACTTCGCGGAGCAGTTCCTGCAGCGCGGCGTTCGGTAGTTTTTGCACGGGCGCGGGGGCGACGATGCGCTGTTCCAACTCGCGGAGTTCCTCGGCCAGTTGGAAGAAGGTCATGTTGCTGATCTTCGCCTGCTCTTCACTGTCAGCGGCCATTTGGATGTCCGGCAGTTCCCATTCCTCTGCGTAACCCGCCGTGCGCCGGCCGTCCAACAGGCCCACGCGCCAGGCTTCGCGCAACTGCACGCTGATCTTGTTCTGGGACCGGTCCACCTGCAACGTGCCGTGCGCGGCGCGGACGTAGCTCTCCACCTTGCCGGCCGCGTCGAGATTGTAGATCAGCACATCTTTCAATTCCGCGCCGTTCACCTTGCCAACGTAAACGATGCGGCCCGCGAAGTCCTTGACGAAGGTCTTTTCCGGCAGGAAGGCGCCGGCCCGCCGCATCCCCATGCCGAAGAGAAGTTTCTTGTAGGCCACGCGGCATTGCGGTGCCAACTGCATGTTGACCACCGCACAGACGGCGCTCAAGGCCACGCTCACGAGCAAAATCGGCGTGATGAGCGCCACCAGGCTCACGCCGCCGGCGCGCACGGCGGTCAGTTCGTTGTCCGCGCTGAAGCGGCCGAACACCAACAGCGTCGCTGTGAGCAGTCCCATCGGCAGCGCGAACACGAGCGCGAATGGAACCAGCAGCGCCACCGCTTGGGCCACCGCTCCGAGCGTCGCCTGCCGACTGACCAGCAGCGCAAGGATCTCTTTCATCACGTTGCCGAGCATCAGCACAAAAGTGAACACCGCCACGGTCATCACCACGGTGGCAAGCACTTGCCGGGTAAGATAGAGATGCAGCGTTTTCATCGTGTCTGCGGCAAAGGAAGAGGCTCCAAGCTCCAAGCTCCAAGCACGCTCCTTTGCGCAAGTCCCCCAATGTTGCCACGCCAGCTAAGGCCACCGTAACCGCCACCTGGTTTTCCGCTGGTGCCAGGATTGGCAGGAATTACCGCACTACGGCCCCGACACTTGGAGCGTCGGGCAGCAGGCCCACCGACAGATAGACCATACCGTTTGGTCTGATCAATCGCTTCATCTGCTCCATTCACTGCTGCGCCCTGGCAAACAGCACGTAAAGGAATTCCTCCAGATGCGGACGGTGGTGCAACTTGTGAGTGTGGTCCGGCAACGGATGCGCGGGGATGAAACTGAAGCGGGTTTCTCCGACCATGCCGGGTTTGCAATATCAGTGGTGAGGCGTGACCGGGGGCACCCGTTCGACCTCGACTGTGGAGAGGGAAACAAAGCGTCACGCGGATGGATCTGATGGTATTGCCATGAGGTGCAGTTTTGGAGTCGCTTCCGGGGAACTCAAGAAAATATCTGCGGCCGGTCGGGCGGTGGTGGATGAATGACGATCCCTTTGCCGGTCTTGCCCCAGACAGCCAGGGCCGGTCGTCAAGTTGAATTCTAATCCCGCCGATGTAGTGTTGGACGAGAGTTACACTGTGGTTGTCACTCTCCCGGGGATAAGTCCCGGTGCCCACAAAATGCGTTGAAGAAGTTTATGAGAAGCACGCTATTTATCAGGCCAAATCTGAAGTTATTCCTGCTCGGAGCCGCGCTGATCGCCGGGTTGCAGCACCTGATCACCAATGGCCACTCGCAGGCCCCCGTGGTCGTCGTTGCCGCAGGCATGGCGACGTCACATGCCATGTCCGAAGGTGAATTAAAGCGGATGATTGAACAGGCGTCCGTTCGACCCAGCGCTGGGGCGTATTTGCGTTTGAGCCACTGTTTTGAAAGGCGCCGTGATTACAAGCAGGCGATTTCCTATCTGCGCAAAGCCGAGGCGTGCGCACAACGCGAAGAATTTAACGAGTAGTCACCGTGCCTTGCCGCTTGCGGCTCCTATGCCGGGTGGATTTTGAGGTGCTCCGGGGCAATGCGGTGAAGCCTTCGTTAGCTGACAACCGGAGAGCACTCATTCACGCCAGCACCACGCCAGCACCACGCCAAAGCAACGTGGAACAAACTTCGAGCGACGCAGTTGAACACAGAACACCTGCCGATGCGCTTCCAAAGCAAGCGCCACGGTCACTTTCTGCGCCAACACCGGTCCATTTCAGCGTTTGAAATTCGGCACTTGCATGACCTTGCCGCCGTTCATGGCCGATTCGTGGGCGCAGAGGCCGGCGCAGGTCCAGTTGCAGGATTGATAGACGTCGGGGAAGGACGGGCGACCCTCGACGATGCTGGACAGGAATTCATGCACGAGATGGGGATGCGATCCACCGTGTCCCCCGCCCTGCGCGAAGGAGAGATGTTGATGCTGGTCGTCGTACACGCCCTTGGTGGTGAAGCGACGGATCGGCTCCGGCAGCAGGTGCGCGTAGTCGGGCACCTTGATCTTCTCCACCTTCTCGCCGCCGACGTGCAGGATGGGATCATCCCCCTCGGCGCGCTGCCATTCGTAGGACATCTTCTCACCATAGACATCGAAGCTCTCGACGTACTGGCGGGTGACGCCGTAGAGGAAGCGGCTGACCTCGAAGCCCACGTCCTGGTCGCGGACCTTGAAGTGGGCGGACTCGTAGGCGAAGGGCGAGCCATACTTGGCGATGTAGTTCTCCTTGATGCGACCGGAGCCGACGCAGGAAACCCATTCCGCCTCGCCCTTGACCAGCGCGAGGCACGGGCTGACGCAGTGGGTGGCGTGGCGCATGGGCGGGAAACCTTCCCAGTAGTCCGGCCATCCTTCCATGTTTTGGAGATGGGAGCCGCGCAGGAACTGGATGCGGCCGAGCTTGCCCTGGTCGCGCAGCTCCCGGACATGGAGGAATTCGCGCGAGTAGATCACGGTCTCCATGAGCATGTAATTGCGCTTGTTCTGCTCGGCCGCCTTCACGATCTGCCAGCACTCCTCGACGGTGGTGCCCGAGGGAATGGTGCAGCCGACGTGTTTGCCGGCGTTCAACGCGGCGACGGTCTGGGGGGCGTGCATGTTGACCGGGGTGTTGATATGCACGGCCTCAATGGTCGGATCTTTCAGCAGCTCGTCGTAGCTGGTGAAGCGTTTCTCCACGCCGAAGGCGTCGCCGAGTTCCTTGAGCTTCTTCGGGTCGCGCTGGCAGATGGCGACGAGGTTCGCGTTGGGATGCTTCTGGTAAATCGGGATGAACTCCGCGCCGAAACTCAGGCCGACGAGGGCCACATTGATTCTCTTGTCGCTCATAGTGCTTGATGTGCTGGTGATGTCTTCGCTCCACGGAGAGGCGCGCTGATGATTGGCGAGTCCTCACCAAATTCTCATCGGCACCACGTCTCGGTCGAGTGCCGTGGACATACCCGCTGCGGATTGTCGCTGTCAACCCAGAAGAGCCGCAGGCAGACGGCCGTGTTGCGCCACTATTCGTCAGGGCAGCGCCTCAACATTGGTGCGAAATACCCTGGCGTGCTTGCTGGAACAACTCACGTTGGCGCCGGCGACTCGAAACTCCTCCAGCGGCCACTGCCGCTACTGCCGGATCAGATGCGTCGGAAACCGGCCTTTGCCATGGACACGCTGGCCTCGCGGTTTTTCATGAACATTTTCCAGACAAATCCGCTCCGCAGGTTCTCCGCCATGAGCAGGGTGATTCCGACGTCAATGCCGATGACGTCGGGAGCGAACCAGCCCTTGTGCGGGTTGAAGGCATCAATGAAACCGTAGCGCTTCCAGACCGACTCACCGAACCGGGCGCGCATGAACCGCAGCGTGCGCAGACAATCCTTCGGCAGAAATGGCAGCGACCCACCTGCGGCGCAGGGAACCACCGTGCCGTCGAGCCGGCCGTGCTCCGGGGGCCCGCCCCACGCAGTATAGCCCTTCTCCCAATCTGAGGCGGTGATGCCCCACAAGTCTTCGCTGAAGTGCGGGAAACGTGCCTGCAGCTTGACGCAAAAGTGGCGGTGCGCCTTGGTGGCGAGCACTGAGTTCTCGAAGTAGTCCGCGTGCCGGTCGCGCTGGCGGCGGAAATCAAACCATGCGTGCGAATACTGGTGAATGAAAAGCGGCGCCGCCGGGTTGATGTAGCGGAAGCCTTCGTAATCGAACCACGGACGCGTGAAGCCCTCCCAGTTCGCCGCGCTTACCGGATGCGTCGGCGAGCCGATGGCCAGCAGGTAAATCATCATCAACTCGCTGTAACGGTCCCAACGGTGCTTGATGAAACCCTTCTCCGGATGCCAGCCGTGCGAAAAGGTCGCGCCGCCGTTCAACATCCACGGCCACTCCACGCGGGCGTAGATTCTGGTGGCGAGGCGGCGCGACTCCCGATCGTCAAAATACTGGCGCGCGGTCAGGACGCCGCACAACAGCAACGCCGTGTCGATTGAGGATACTTCAGATTTCCATTCGCGTGCGCCAGTGTGCGCGTTGACGAAGTGATAATAGAAGCCGTGTTCCTGCGGGAGTTGCTCCCCAAGGAAACGCAGCGTGTGGATGACGCGCTCGCGAATCAACTTGCGATCAAAATAGCGGCGCTGATGCGCGATGCACAGCGCGGTGAGTCCAAAGCCGGTCGCCGCAATGCTCGCAATGGCGCGCGGATCAGGCTGCCCATCGGCGCGAGCGCGATCCTTGACCAAACCGGTCACGGGATCGGCGGCTTCCCAGAAGTAAAGCGCGGCAGCACGCTCCAGTTCGTCGAGGAAGGTGTCATCCAATATGCGCTCGTGGGCCGTGCCCAGACACCGACGCGGCCAACCAGCAAAACCGGCCCCCACCGCCAGGCCGGCGAGGGAGTGAAGCATCTGCCGGCGGGAGATGAGTGTCGGCGGTTTGATTGGGGGAATGATTCCCAAGGATGGCGAGGGGAAGTCTATTGGTGTGGAGACTCCACTCGCGCCCCCCGTTGCCATCCGTCCCGGTTTATTCATTGCATGACGAGGTTGACCGCCCGTTGCCAAGGTTCAAGCCCCAAACGCCTGCGCCCGCCGCCGCGCGTTGGCGCGCGGCGATGACGCCACTTCAGCGGCACCAAGTCTCCACGGGACCATGGTCGTCCAGGCCCCCTCGGACGTGGCAGCGGCCGGAAGGCCGGTGCGTCTGTGTCCATCCGTGCTTTCAACTTGGCACGCGGCGCCGACGCGTTTCCACCGGGCGATGTCACAAAATGCAGCCATCGGACGAAGCGGTTGGCACAGCAATTCTCCTTGAAGCAATGGCCGCCCATCCCGTCCAATGCCGAGAATATGAACGCAATTCATCGCCGGCAATTCATCAAGTCCCTCGGCCTCTCGGCGGCGTCGCTGCCGTTTCTCATGGGGCTGCCCAGCCTCGGTCTTGCCGCGCCCGCGCGGCCACGCCAGCGGCTGGTCGTCATGTTCAGCCCCAACGGCACCATCCCGTCCGCCTACTGGCCGGACGAGACGGGGCGCGACTTCACGCTCAAGGAAATCGTCACGCCGCTGGAGGCGTTCAAGGACCGGATGCTGTTCGTGAAAGGTCTGAGCAACAAGGTGCGCGGCGACGGTGACGGCCACATGCGCGGGATGAGCTGCCTGCTCACGGGTATCGAGTTGTTCCCCGGCAACATCCAGGGCGGCTCGGACACGCCGGCGGGCTGGGCGCGCGGGATTTCGATTGATCAGGAGTTGAAGAACTTTTTCCAGAGTCGTGAAGAGACGCGCACGCGCTTCGGCTCGCTGGAATTCGGCGTGGGCGTCACCGACCGCGCGGACCCGTGGACGCGCATGAGCTACGCCGGCCCGAACAAGCCGGTCGCGCCGATCTCCGACCCGTATCAGATGTACCAGAAGCTCTACGGACAGTTGCGGGACAAGGAGAGTTTGCAGAGCATCCTCGGCGACGTGCAGGGGGACTTGAAGAAGGCGCGCAAGTTGATGAGCGCCGAAGACCGCAGGTTGCTGGAGGAGCACGAGGCGCTCGTGCGGCAGATGGAGCGGGAAATCGCCGAGGCGGGCAAGCAGAAGTTGCGCGTCACGCCGCCGACTTTCGCGGAAGGCATCGCCGACCAGAACGACAACGTGCCGCGCCTGAGCCGGATGCAGATTGATCTGCTCGTGAACAGTTTCGTCAACGACATGGCGCGCGTGGCCACGCTGCAATACACCAAGTCCGTCGGCATGGCGAAAATGAAGTGGCTCGACATCAATGACGGTCATCACTCGCTCTCGCACGAACCGGACAAGGACGAAGCGGCGCAGGCGAAGCTGATGAAAATCAACCGGTGGTTCTGCGGCGAACTGGCCTACCTCGCGCAGCGCCTCGCCAGCACGCCCGAACCGGGCGGCGACGGTTCGATGCTCGACCACACACTGATCATCTGGACCAACGAACTGGGCAAGGGCAATTCCCACACGCTGGACAACATCCCGTTCCTGCTCGTCGGTGGCGGGTTCGGCTTCCAGATGGGCCGCTCGCTCAAGTTTGAGAAGGTCGCGCACAATCGTCTGCACCTCGCCCTGGCGCATGCCGTCGGTCATCGCGTGGAGACGTTCGGCAAGCCGTCGCTCTGCGAGGGCGGGCCGTTGAGCCTGAGTTAGACGGCATCAAGAACGGGCATGGATTCACGCACCACGAAAAGGCTGCTTCGTACTAACACCATCGCCGCCATCCTTTGCCTTCTCTTCACTTTCTGGCTGGTTATGGTTGTCCCTAACAGCCTACTACGGTGGAGCGACAGCCCGGCTCTATGGGAGCAAGTTCAGAGTGCAAGAACCGCCGAACAGATGAGCCAGTTGATTAACGATCTGCTCAGTCGTGGGCAAAAGTCACGAAGCGTACAGATGATTCTCTGGCGCGTCGTCTGGATTGCTTTGCTAGGTATTTCCGGTCTTTTCGTCTCGAACGCGATACGCCTTGGCCGGCTGCACAATTCGAGTTCGAGAGATGACGGTGCCTCCTAACAAGGCTTTGGCATCCGTGTCCATTCGCGGGTACTGCTCCGTTTTTCCCCCACGCCGCGCGCCTTGGTTTGACCGCCGTTTTGTTCGGCACTAACCTTCAACCAAGATGAAGGCGCACTTCACGATGGCCCACGGGGAGGTCGTTTCCGAGTTGGAGAAACACATCCTCATGGACGGCTTCCGCCTGGTGCTTGATCTGGAGAAAAGCCGCGGCTGCCGGCTGGTGGACGCGGCCACCGGGCGCGAATTTCTCGACCTCTACGGCTTCTACGGCTCCCTGCCGGTGGGTTTCAATCATCCGCGCTTCGACCAACCAGAGGTGCAGCGCGCCTTGCTGGAGGCGGCGCGCACGAAGGTCGCCAACTCGGACGTTTACACGACGCACTACGCGACGTTCGTGCGGACGTTTCACCGCGTCGTCGGGCTGCCGCCGCTGGACCGATACTTCTTCATTGATGGCGGCGCGCTGGCGGTGGAGAACGCGCTCAAGGCGGCGATGGATTGGAAGGTTCGCAAAAATCTCGCGGCGGGCCGAGGCGAGCGCGGGACGGAGATTCTTCACTTCGAGCGCGCCTTCCACGGACGCACCGGCTACACGTTGAGCCTCACCAACACCGACCCGCGCAAGACGGATTACTTCGCCAAATTCGCCTGGCCGCGCGTGCCGGCGCCGGCGCTGGATTTTTCGCTGGCGGAGCCACAACGCACGGTAGACACGGCCCAGCGGGAGCAACTTTCGGAGTCCGTCATCCGCGAAGTGATCCAGCGCAGTGGCGCGGACATCGCCGCCATCATCATCGAAACCATCCAGGGCGAGGGCGGAGACAATCACTTTCGCGGCGAATGGCTGCGAACGTTGCGCCGGCTCTGCGACGAGCACGAGATGCTGCTCATCTTCGACGAAGTGCAGTGCGGCATGGGTCTCACGGGGAAGAACTGGTGCTGCGAACATTTCGGCGTGGTGCCGGACCTGCTGGCGTTCGGCAAGAAGTCGCAAATCTGCGGCGTGATGGCCGGGCCGCGCCTGGACGAGGTGGCGGACAATTGCTTCCGCCTGCCGGGCCGCATCAACTCCACCTGGGGCGGCAACCTCACGGACATGGTCCGCTCGACGCACTACCTGCGCATCATCGAAGGAGAACGCCTCGTCGAGAACGCTCGCGTGATGGGCCAGCGGTTTCTCGACGCACTGCGCGAACTGGCCGACGCCGAGCCGATGATCTCAGCGGTGCGCGGGCGCGGCTTGATGCTGGCGTTCGACTTGCCGGAACGCGCTGCGCGCGACGAATTTTATCGCGGCTTGTTTGAACTGGGCTTGCTGGCCATCCGCAGCGGCGAACGCTCGATCCGGTTTCGACCGGCGCTGGATTTGCCCGCCGTGGCGATTGACGACGCGCTTCACCTGCTCCGGGAACAATGCGCGCGCATGAAGCCCGGCCACACGCCGCGCCGCCCCAGCGAGACCGCCACGATACAAAAGAAATTGAGCGTTGAACCAAGCCCTGCTCCTTCAGCGCCCGCAGCCACGCCCATGTTACTGTGATGACCGCGCACAAATTTCTTCACACGCTCGGCATCGAAACGACCAACCCCGGCGTTTTCTCCGGTGAATGGTTCGGCAACGGGCCGGTGGTGGAACGCACGTCACCCATTGACGGCCAGTTGATCGCACAAGTGCGCGAAGCCAGCCCCGCCGACTGCGAACTGGCCGTGTCACGCGCGCACGAGGCGTTCCTGAAATGGCGGACCACGCCCGCGCCTGTTCGGGGCGAAACCGTCCGCCGCCTGGGCAATGCGTTGCGCGAAGCGAAGTCCGATCTCGCCCGGTTGGTCACGCTGGAGACCGGCAAGATCATCGCCGAGAGCGAAGGCGAAGTGCAGGAGATGATCGACATCTGCGACTTCGCCGTCGGCCTCTCTCGCCAGCTTCACGGGCTGACCATTCCTTCCGAGCGCCCCGGCCACCGGCTCATGGAGCAATGGCATCCGCTGGGCGTCGTCGGCGTGATCTCGGCGTTCAACTTCCCCGTCGCCGTGTGGGCGTGGAACAGCGCCCTCGCGGCGGTGTGCGGCGACGCGGTCGTGTGGAAGCCGTCGAACAAGACGCCGCTCTGCGCCATCGCCGTCACGCGCCTGGCGGAAAAAGTCTGCCGCGACACCGGCGCGGACCCCGCCATCTTCACGCTCATCACGGGAGACGCGGCAACCGTCGGCGAACGGCTCGCGGCGGACGCGCGCATCCCGCTCGTCTCCGCCACCGGCTCCACGCGCATGGGCGTCGCGGTGGCGAAGGCCGTCCACGGGCGGCTGGGCCGGACAATTCTGGAATTGGGCGGCAACAACGCCGTCATCGTGACTCCCAGTGCAGACCTGGACTTGGCCGTGCGCGCGATTTTCTTCGGTGCCATCGGCACAGCGGGACAGCGCTGCACTTCGACGCGCCGGGTAATTGTTCACGAGTCCCTCGAACCGCTCCTGCGCCAGCGTCTGCTTGCCGCTTACGAATCGCTGCGCATCGGCAATCCGCTCGACCCCGCCACAGTCATGGGTCCGCTCATTGACCATCCGGCGGTGCTGACGATGCGACACGCCATCCGGCAACTTCGTCAGGAAGGCGGGGAACTTCTGTCCGGTGGCGAGCCACTTCACGGCAAAGATTTTCCCGGCGGCTGCTACGTCCGCCCATGCCTGGCCACCGCGCGAAATGATTTTCCAATCGTGCAGGAAGAGACGTTTGCTCCCCTGCTCTACTTGATCCGCTACCGGCAGTTCGACGAAGCCATCGCGATGCAGAATGCGGTTCCACAGGGACTCAGCTCCGCGATCTTCACGAACGACCTGCGCGAGGCGGAGGAATTCCTGAGCGCGCGCGGCAGCGACTGCGGCATCGCGAACGTCAACGCCGGCACCAGCGGTGCCGAGATCGGCGGCGCGTTTGGCGGTGAAAAGGAAACCGGCGGCGGGCGCGAAAGCGGCAGCGACGCCTGGAAAAACTACATGCGACGGCAGACGAACACGATCAACCATTCGCGCGAACTGCCGCTGGCGCAGGGAATCAAGTTCGGGGAGTGAAGGCATGACCGCTGCGGAAAAACATTTTGACTGGCCGCTCTGTCACGACGCCGAGAACTTGATTCTCGCCCGCCTCGACGCCTTCATCGCGCGGAACGGATTTGCGAAGCGGCTCGCAGAGCGGATGCGTGACGAAACCGGCACGCTGTTCATTGACTGGGTGGATCACCTCGTCGTCTCCGCATCGGAAGAACCGGCGTGGCGCAAGGCGGGTTTTGTCGAAGACCCGCTCGGCGAAACACCCCGAACGCGGAGAACGCTCTGGCATCCAGAGGCGATGCTGCCGCGTGTCCTGCTTGACTCCGATGTTGGCCAATCCCCAGGTCCGGCGGAAGTGGCGCTTCACGTTGAGAGCGTCCTGAGTTTCATGGCCGCCCACCGGCTCACCGGTGAACCGGTGGGTGCTCCCCTCTCCCGCTTCCGCCGCGTCACGGTCGCGGAGGAACATGACGCGCGCCTGACGGTGGTGGAGCGGCGCGGCTACCGCGGATACGTGCCTGCACAGCGGGAACCTGGGCAGGTCGAAGCCATTCTCCGCGCCGCCGAACTGTGGCGCGCGCGCCCGCGCACATTCGCCGATGACGCGGACGGTTATCGCCAAACGGTCGCGCTCATTGATCAGCTCGTTGAATTGATCGGACGCGACCTCGCCTGCCACGTCGTGTTCGCCGCCGAGCGCGATTACTGGCAGGGGCGCAATCACGCCGCCCAGGTGCAGCACGCCCGGCAGCAACGGCTGGGCCTGGGCTGGGCCAACCACGACCACCACACCTTCCGCAGTTCCCGCCGACACTTCGTGGATTTGATGCGGGCGCTGGAGCGGCTGGGATTCGAGCGGCGCGAGCGTTACTACACCGGCGCGCAAGCGGGCTGGGGCGCGCAGATCTGTGAGCAACCGGTCGAGGGCCTCGTGGCGTTCTGCGACGTGGACCTGGAGCCGGAGGAAACGGAGTGCGATTTCTCCCGGGAGGTTTAGCCGCCGTCAAAACGCCTCGGCACGATCGGCCTGTGGGTGGGGTTGCACGGCGAAAGTTTCCTCGACGCGGGAATGCATCATCTCGAATGCCGCTTCGACTACGCACTGTTGCGCGAACAACTGGCCGCGGCGGGTGTGCCCACCATGAAGCCCTTCTCCGATCTGCCGTTCTTGAAGCAGGCCTTCACGGAAGGCGAACGCTGGCCCGTGCGCCGCGAACGCGCGGAGCGGCTGTTGCGCGAGCGCCTGATTGATGAAAATCAATTTCACCAGTTCGTGAACGATGGCGCCATCGGCAGCCACCTGGAGAACTTGCAGCGCAAAGGCGGCTTCAAGGGCTTCAACCAGAAATCCGTCAGCGTCATCATCGAGGCCACGGACCCGCGCCGCGCCGGATGAAGCGTCCGCTCATCGTCGCCCTTGCCTTGGCGCTCCTCGCTGTCGTCGCAGCCTGCTTGCTGCGCCGTCCGCCCGCGCCGCCGCCCGCCCCGGCGTCCGCGCGCGGCGCGCAGCTTGCAAACACGCACTGCGCCGGCTGCCATCTGTTTCCCGCGCCCGATCTGCTGCCCCAAGCCGCTTGGGTGGACCACGTCCAACCCGACATGGCCGTCTGGCTCGGCCTCAAACGCTTCGATTACGAGACGGAGCCTGACGGAAAGATTCTTCGGGAAGCCAATCTCTTTCCCACCGCGCCTGCCATCAGCAAGGAAGACTGGTTGGCGATCTGGAAATACTACACGGACACCGCACCTCCTCATCCTCTGCCCCAAGACCCCAAGCCCGTTTCCCCATCGCCGCTCAAGAATTTTCGCGTCCGCAAAGTCAATCACCACCCCGGCGCACCCATGACTTCGTTGCTGAAGATTGATCCCGCTGGCCGCCGCCTTTTCATCGGCGACGCCTTCGCCGGACTGCTCGTCACCGTCAATCCCGCCGGCGAACTTCTCGCCACCCTGCGACTGCCCAGCGCCCCGGTGAGCCTCTCGCTCCAACCCGCCGGCCAATACGTCACTCTCATCGGCCACATCTTCCCCTCGGACAAACGTGAGGGCGGACTCATTTTTCTTCCGCGCGACCAGACCATCCCGCAAGTTCGGCCCGTGCTCGAACAACTTCCTCGTCCGACGGACACAACCGTCGCCGACCTCGACGGCGACGGGCGCAACGATTTCGCCGTCTGCGCTTACGGAAACCGCCTGGGCCGCTTCTCCTGGTTTCAGAACCTTGGCGAAGGCCGCTATCGTGAGCACGTCCTGCTCGACCGCCCCGGTGCCACGCGGGTCGAGGCGCGCGACTTCAACGGCGACGGCCGTCCCGACCTGATCGTTCTCATGGCCCAGGCGCGGGAAGGCATCTACTTGTTTCTCAACCAGGGCAGAGGCGAATTCAAAATGCAGACCATCGTGGAACAGCCGCCCACCTTCGGCTACGCCGGCCTCGAAGTCACCGACTTCAACGGCGACGGGCACCTCGACCTGCTCACGGCCAACGGTGACAACGGCGACTTTCCTTCCGCTCCGCGCAATTATCACGGCATCCGGCTCCTGTTGAACGACGGGCGGAACAACTTCACGCAGGCGTGGTTTCACCCGCTGCACGGCGCTTACAAGGCGCTGGCCCGCGACTTCGACGCCGACGGCGATCTCGACATCGCGGCCATCGCGTTCTATCCCGACTTCGAGAACGCGCCGGAGGAAAGCTTCGTCCTGCTGGAAAACCTGGGCCAACACCGCTTCATTCCCCGCACCATTCCCGAAAGCACCGCCGGCCGCTGGCTTACGCTGGACGCCGGGGATCTCGACGGCGACGGCGACATTGACCTCGCCCTCGGCTCGTTCGTGGCCGGCCCCACCACGGTGCCCGTGCCCGCCACCGCGCGTGAAAACTGGCGGGCCAACGGCGCGGCGGCGCTCATCCTGGAAAACCTGCGACGTTGAAATATCCGAGGGCAGCCGCGAACACGGATTCGTTTTCCGAAGGTCCCCGACAGGTGCCACTTCGACTGCCCGGTCGATAACATCCTCTTTGGCTTCAAGGGTGTGCCGCTCGGTCCGGGCTTTTGCGCCGTCGGACTTCGCGATCTTCGCTGGCACCGTCGATTCCTTGCCCGTGTAGGTCACGCGATAGAAGCCGGACTGAACTCTGCGCCCGCCAATCGCGAAATACATCGCGCCGTCGCCGGGGTGAATGATCGCGTCCGTCCGGCATGCGGTGGAGCACGTGGTCCTCGCCCCAGTTCAATGGCACCCGCGCCGTGTTCACCTCCGTCAGATCGGCGTTTTTACCCATGATGAGAAATAGCGACTGGCCATCCGGCAATGACAATCATCACCTGCGCAAGACGGTGGCTTTACGCCGGGCTGCCACTGAGCGATCCATGTAAACCATTGGCCAGCGACGATTACTTCCTCGCCTCAGGCGTGACCGACAGTGGCACGCGCTGGCCGTCGCGGAGGACGACGACGGGCAACGGTTGGCCGATCTTCACGGCGTCCATCGCGCAGGTGTGGTCGTAGATGTTCGCGACCTCCTTGCCGCCGCAGCGGCAGCCTATCACCGGTTCTTTACGTCCACGGCCTCGGCAGAATACGCTTCCGTCAGGGACAAACTGATTCAAGCTGAGTCCCGGAAATGAAAAGCTCGCTCAAGCCCTCAATCAGTCCGGGCACGGAACCTTGGAGTAGCGCATCCCCAGCGAACACACGGCCTTTGCCGACGAGGTGGCTGCCGGTGACGGCGGCTGGCGTCCTGGCGCTGGCCTTTTGCCTGTTCGCGGGCTGCGGGAAGGTTGAACCCAAAGTCTTGACCGACTTCCCGGCCCGCAATGCGCCGAACTACCAGGGGCTGGTTTCAGTGAGCTGGCTCAAAGGTTTGCTGGATTATCAGAAGTCCGGGTTTCAAGCTCCGCGTCCTGCCACTTATAGCAATGAGCGTTTCGCCATCGTCGAGGCCAGTTGGGCCACGCTGGACAAGGCGAAGGATTACCACCGCGGCCACATCCCGGGAGCGATCCATTTCAACACCGATGACCTGGAGAACGGCTCTCCACGCTGGCGGCTGCGCGAGGCGGAGGAATTGCAGCGGGCTATCGGCCGGGCCGGCATCGCGCCGGACACGACGGTGATCGTTTACGGCGGAAAACTGATTGCCGCCGCGCGGGTCTGGTGGGCGTTGAAATATGCGGGCGTGGCCGACGTGCGGTTGCTGGACGGCGGCTTCGCGGCGTGGGCCGAGGCGGGATATCCGGTGGAGCAGGAGGTCCGACTGCCGCAGTCGGTGGAGTTTGCGGCACCAGTTGCTTCCCATCTGCTGGCCACGACGGATTACATCCGCGAGCGCCTTCAAAATTCGCGCGTCTGGCTGGCGGATGTGCGAAGCGTGGAGGAGTTCACCGGCCGCACCAGCGGCTACAGCTATCTTGAGGCGAAGGGGCGGATTCCCTCCGCAGCGCATGTCGGGGACGGGGACGATGGCGCGTATCTTTACAAGCAACGCGATGGCCGTCTAAAGCCGCCGGCGGAGATTCTCGCACACTGGCAGCGGCAGGGCATCGTCGCGACGAAAGAAGGCGGGCGGTTCGAGCGGGAAGTGGTTTTCTATTGCGGAGGCGGCTGGCGATCGAGTGTCGCCTTTTTCTATGCCTGGCTGCTGGGTTTCGAGAACGTCCGAAACTATTCTGATGGCTGGAGCGGTTGGAGCACGGAGTATCAGGCCGATCCGGCGACGAAGGGCCGCACGCCCGGCTGGAGGCAACAACCCTCCCGCAACCCCATGGAGGTCGGAGCGCCGTGACCACGATGGGCGCTGATGACTTCTGCCTCCGCTTCGGTGCGGTGATTCACTCGGTTTCAGAGTTCAATCCGGCGAACGCGATTCAGACCATTCTTGAATCGACTCAGGCTCAGTCCGGCAGATAACATTCAGCCCATGTCTCCGAGAGATATTTGTCTCCTGCTGATCACGGCATTCGCCGCCGCGCCGGATGCCGCAGCGGTCCCGCCCGTCAGCTACCACGACGACATCAAGCCTCTGCTGGAGGTGCATTGCCTCAAATGTCACGGGTCGGATAAGCAGAAAGGCGGGCTCCGGCTCGATCACAAAGCGGAGGCGTTCCAAGGCGGGGACTCGGGTGAACGTGCCATTGTGCCGGGCCACTCCAGCCAGAGTCGTTTGTTCCAGATGGTGTCGTCGAAGAAGGACGATGAGCGAATGCCGCCGAAGGGCGAGCCTCTCAATGCGAAACAACTCGACCTGTTTCGGCGCTGGATCGATACGGGCGCGGAGTGGCCGGAGTCGGGCTCGAATGCGGCGAAGCTGGTCCGCTCGGAAATGAAGGTGTCCGACACCGACCGGCAGCACTGGTCGTTTCTTCCGCCGCGCCAAGTCGTGCCTCCGTCGGTGAAGGACAAGGCATGGGTGCGCACGCCGGTGGACCAGTTCATCCGCCACGCGCAGGAGGCCAAGATGATTTTGCCGTCTGCTCGGGCCGACGCCCGGACGCTGGTGCGCCGGATCTATTTCGACCTGATCGGTCTGCCGCCGAAGCCAGAAGAGATTTCGCGGTGGAGCGCGCGCATCGGCAAATCCCGCGCTGCTGTCCGTGAACTTGTGGATGAACTTCTCGCCAGCCCGCACTACGGCGAACGCTGGGCGCGGCATTGGCTGGACGTGGCGCGCTACGCCGACAGCAACGGAATGGAGAGCGATAACGATCGGCCCAATGCCTATCGCTATCGCGACTTCGTCATCCGCGCGCTGAACGAGGATCTGCCTTACCACACCTTCATTCGCTGGCAGCTTGCGGGCGACGAGATCGAACCGGACAAGCCGGAAGCCATCGCGGCGACGGGCTTCATCGCGGCTGGGGTCAACGCCGGTCTTCCCGACAAGTTGATGGAGGAGGAAAAACTCCGCAACCGGGCCAACGAACTCGACGACATGGTTTCGACCACCGGGCAGGCGATGCTCGGTCTTACGCTCGCCTGCGCGCGCTGCCACGACCACAAATACGACCCGCTGCCGACGCGCGATTACTACCGGCTGATGCGCATCTTCAACAGCGGGGACCGGGCGGAAGTGCCGCTGGCGCCGCCCGCCGAAGTGAAGGCGCGCGCGACGGCGATGGCCGCATGGAAAAAGGAATCTGACGCGGCGGTTAAGGAGCGCGATGAATGGTTGAAGGAGGCTCGCAAGCCCGTCGCGGATCAATTGCGGGCGGACAGAATCGCGAAGCTGAAAATCACGGACGACGAAAGACAACTTCTCCTGGAAAAACGCGATGACACTGCGGCGAAGAAACTGGCCGACCGCTTCAAGAAGGAACTCAAGATAGAGGATTCGGACTACGTGGCCGCGCTGGCGGCCGGTGAACAGGCGCGCTGGAAGGAGCTCGATGGCCAGGTGAAAACGATCGCCCGGCGCAAACCGGGCGAACTGCCGACGGCATTCGCCTTCGCAGACTTCGCGCCGGAGCCACGGGAAAGCTGGTTCTTCGAGCGCGGAAATTTCATGGCGCGCAACGAGAAGATGGACCTCGGTTTTCTCACGGTTCTGACCACGGGCAAGACTGCCGACGACTACTGGAAGGCCGCGCGCGACACGAAGCTCCGGGACGACAGCACGCAGCAGCGGCGCGCCCTGGCGGATTGGATGACGGACACCGACCACGGCGCGGGCACCCTGCTGGCGCGGGTGATGGTGAATCGCGTCTGGCAGCATCACTTCGGCGAGGGACTGGTGCGCACGGCCAGTGATTTCGGCATCCGCGGCGAACCGCCCACGCATCCGGAGTTGCTCGAATGGCTCACCGGGGAATTCATTCGCAGCGGCTGGAGGGTGAAGCACCTGCACCGGCTCATGGTGAACAGCGCGACCTACCAGCAGGCGTCGGCTTTCGACGAAAAGAAATCCGCCAGCGACCCCGAGAACCGACTGCTCTGGCGTCGCCGTCCATTGCGGCTCGAGTCGGAAACCCTGCGCGACTCGATGCTCGCGGTCGCCAACACGCTCAACCCGGCGGTCTTTGGGCCAGGCTTCAAGCCACCGATTGCCGCGGAAGCCCTGCAGGCGCGCAACGTGAAAGACCCTTATCCCGGCGATGCGAAAGACACGCCGGAAACGCGGCGGCGGACCATCTACATGTTTCACAAGCGCGTCGTGCAGTATCCGCTCATGCAGGCCTTCGATGCGCCGGATGCGCAGCAGAGTTGCGGTCGCCGCATGAACACCACGGTGGCTCCGCAGGCGCTGTCGTTGCTCAACGACCCGTTCGTCCGCCTGCGTGCGGAGGAACTGGCCGGGCGCCTGCAAGCCGGAGCAGGCCCTGAAACTGATGCGCAGATTCGACTGGCCTTTCAGCTCTGCCTCGGCCGCGCACCTGCTCCGGACGAACTCGTCGACGCCCGCGTTTTCATCGCGGCGCAAGCCGCCGCCCGAGCTGAGCGCGACCCAAAGCAAGCGCCCGCCGCTGCGCAACGACTCGCACTGGTCGACTTCTGCCAGTCACTCTTCGGGCTGAACGAATTCATCTACATTGACTGACACGCCATGAACCCGACCCATCAACACTGCGGACGCTTCGAGTCTTTCACCACTCGCCGCGATTTTTTGAGAAAGGCCGGCGCTGGTTTCGGCATGCTCGCGCTGGCGGACCTGATGGGAAGGAACAACCTGCTCGCTGCCGCCGCACCGGATGCGCTCAACCCAATGGCGGCGCGCGCGGCGCATTTTCCGGCGAAGGCAAAGTCGGTCATCTGGCTCTTCATGGAAGGCGCGCCGAGCGCGGTGGACATGTTCGATCCGAAGCCTGAACTGACCAGGCGCGACGGCCAGCGCATCGAGATCGACGTGTTCAACGGCAATCCCGGTCCGCTGATGAAATCGCCGTTCAATTTTGCCCAATACGGTGACTCCGGTGCGTGGGTCTGCGAGCATTACCCGAATGTCGCGCAGCATGTGGACGACTTCGCCTTCGTGAGATCGTTTTACAGCGAATCGAACGACCACGTCCCCGCGCTCTACCAGATCAACACCGGCATCCCGCGGCCCGGCTTTCCCAGCGCAGGCTCGTGGATTACTTACGGCCTCGGCTCGGGAAACAAAAACCTGCCTGGTTACGTGGTGCTCGGGAACAATCAGGGCGTGAAAGGCGGCAACCTCAACTGGAGCTCCGGCTTTCTCCCGACCACGTATCAAGGCACCCTCTTCCGGGCCGGCGGCACTCCGGTCATCAACCTCAAGCGTCCCGGCGATGTCACCCGCGACGACCAGCGGGCGCAGCTCGATTTGATGGCGAAGTTCAATCAACGCCACCTCGACGCGCGACCTGGCGAGGCCGAGTTGCTCGGGCGCATTCAGAGCTTTGAACTGGCTTATCGCATGCAGGCGGAGGCGACGGATCTCGTGGACTTCACCAAGGAATCCAAGGCCACGCGCGAGCTGTATGGCATCGACCAGGATGAGACGCGTTCCTACGGGTCGAAATGCCTGATGGCCCGCCGCCTTGTCGAGCGGGGCGTGCGTTTCGTGCAGGTCTACAGCGATGGCGAATGGGACGCGCACAGCGACCTCAACGGGAATCACAAGGGTCACTGCCGTGCGACTGACAAACCGATTCACGCCCTGCTCACCGACCTCAAGCGCACCGGCCTCATCAACGAGACGCTCGTCATCTGGGGCGGCGAATTCGGCCGCATGCCCGTCTCGCAAGGGAATGGCGGGCGCGACCACAATCCGAACGGCTTCGGCATGTTCCTGACCGGTGCCGGCATCAAGGCTGGCACCAGCTACGGCGAGCTCGATGAGATCGGCTATCGCGCCGTTGTGGACCGCGTCTCGGTCCACGACCTCCACGCCACGATGCTCCATCTGCTCGGAATGAATCACAAGCAACTCACCTATCTGCACAACGGTCGCCGCTACCGTCTCACCGACGTGGCGGGCGAGGTGGTGCAGAAGATTCTGGTATGAAACCGGTTGGAAATTGCCTTCCGGCCGCAGCACGAACGCGGAAAGTTCCTGCGTGGTGGGAAGCCGAAAGCGGGCTGACTGAACAAGGGCGATTTTGAATCGCCTACTGCAGTAAGAAACATCTTATGATGAAACACATCTTGATTCTGGGGTTGGCCGCGTTTTCGGCCGTCCAGATCCTCGCTGCGGACAAAACCACAAAACCCAACATCGTCATCATCTTCATTGACGACATGGGCTATGCGGATATTGGGCCGTTTGGCGCGACGAAGCAGCGGACGCCGAACCTCGACCGCATGGCGCGCGAGGGGATGAAGCTCACGTCGTTCTACGCCGCGCCGGTCTGCTCGGTGTCGCGGGCGCAGTTGCTGACCGGTTGCTACGGCGCGCGCGTGTCGGTGCCGGGCGTGTATTTTCCCGGCGGGAAAAACGGACTGAATCCGAAGGAGGTCACGATCGCGGAGCGGCTGAAGGAACGCGGCTACGCCACGACAATGATTGGCAAGTGGCATGTCGGCGATCAGCCGGAGTTCCTGCCCACGCGCCAAGGCTTCGACCACTACTTCGGTTTTCCGTACTCGAACGACATGCTGAAGAAGTCGAAGGCGACGGGTCAACGCGTGGTGCCGCTGCTGCGTGACGATAAGGTGGTCGAGTTGCTCACCGAGGAACAGCAGAGCCGGCTCGTCGAGCGTTACACGGACGAGGCCGTGAAGTTCATTCGCGAGAGCAAGGAACGTCCGTTCCTCCTCTACCTCGCGCACAACGCGGTGCATACACCCATCCATCCGGGAACGAACTTCGCCGGCAAATCGGCCAATGGCCGCTTCGGCGACTGGGTTGAGGAGACGGACTGGAGCGTCGGTCGCGTGCTCGACACGTTGCGCGAACTCAAGCTCGACGAACGCACGTTGGTCGTCTTCACCAGCGACAACGGGCCGTGGCTGGTCAAAGGCGCTGACGGCGGGAGCGGGGGTCCGCTGCGCGGCGGTAAGGGCAGCACCTGGGAAGGTGGCGTGCGCGTGCCGACACTGGCGTGGTGGCCCGAAAAAATCGCGCCCGGCAGCGTGTGCGACGCCGTCGCTGGAACCATCGACTTGCTCCCGACCGCAGTCGCGCTCGCGGGAGGCACTATGCCCGCCGAGTCGGTCATCGATGGCCGTGACATTTCGCCGCTCCTGTTCGGCAAGACCACGCAGTCACCACGCGAGGCGCAGTACTACTTCGTCGGATACCAACTCCAGGCCGTGCGCCAAGGCCCGTGGAAGCTCGCCATCGCGGCGCAGCCGGAAGGCATGGGCAAAGCCACGCCGAAAGACGCGACCAACCAAACACCGGGCCTCTACAATCTCGACCAGGAGATCGGTGAGCGGACGAACCTCGCCGAGCAGCATCCTGAAGTCGTCGCCCGCCTCAAGGTGCTCGCGGCGAAAATGGATGCCGAGATCGGCGGCAAGAACCCACCCGCGCGCCGTCCTGCCGGCGAGGTCGCGAATCCTCAGACGCTTTACCCCACCGAAGCCGACAAGGTTACCAAGTCGGTCGCGCTCGAAACTTTGAAACCCGGCGATACCGTCGTTTCCTCCGCTGCACCGCAGGTTTCCGGTAAAGCCTTTACCATTTCCTGCACTGTCGAGACTGCGCAGCGGGATGCCATTGTGCTGGCCCACGGCGGCCTCAGCGCGGGATACGCGTTGCATCTGAAAGCGGGCCGCGTCGCCTTTGTCGTCCGCACTGGCGCTGGCGATTCCTTCACCGAGCTGCTCACGAAATCGGAAGTCACCGGCCCCGCGCGCATCACCGCCGTCCTCGCGCCTGACGCCACCATGACGCTTACCGTGAACGACCAGCCCGCCGTCACCGGCAAGGCGGACTCACTCATTCCCCGTCAGCCCGCGGAAGACTTCTGCCTCGGCCACGACAGCGGCAAGCCCGTCGCCACTTACACAGCGAAGGGACCATTCACGGGCGTGATCAAGAATCTGAAAATCAACACACCGTGAAAAGACCCGTGCTTAGCCTCGTGGCCTTAGTCTCGGCCGTCAGTATTCACGCCGCCGCTGAACCCCATCGCCTCACGGTGGACTTCGCGGCGGCGCAGGGCGAACTGCGCGCGTTGCACGGGATCAACAAAGGCCCGCTCAGCGCGAATGGCCTCATCGACTTGACCGAAGCGCATCGGCGTCTGCGCGTGCCCTCGACGCGGCTGCACGATTGCCATCACCCCAATCCCGCGATCGTGGATGTGCATGCGGTGTTCCCCAATCTGGAAGCAGATCCGTCTCTGCCCGCGAGCTATGACTTCCGCGCGACGGATGAATACCTCGCCGCCATTCGCGCCACCGGCGCGGAGATCATCTACCGGCTCGGCGAGAGCATCGAGCATCAGACCGTGAAGCGTCATGTGCATCCACCGCGCGACCCGGCGCGCTGGGCGGCGGTGTGCGCCGGGATCGTGCGTCACTACAACGAAGGCTGGGCTGGTGGCTTTCGCCATGGCATTCGGTATTGGGAAATCTGGAATGAGCCCGAGAACCGTCCCGTGATGTGGACCGGCACCGACGCGCAATTCCTCGAGCTGTATCGCGCGACCGCCCGTGCGTTGCGGAAAGAATTTCCAGGAATCAAGATCGGAGGCCCCGGCTTCGGCTACTATGGCAAGTTCGATGGCACGGAGCTGAAGCCATCGGACTTCTGCGCCGCGTTCCTCGACCTCTGTCGGAGCGAAAAGCTGCCGTTGGATTTCTTCTCGTGGCATTGCTACACCGACAATCCCTCCGAACTCGCCGCTCGCGCCCACGCCGTGCGCCGCGTGCTGGACGCGCGCGGCTTCACGCAAACCGAAAGCCATCTCAACGAGTGGAATTTTCTGCCCGGTAACTCATGGGACGTGCTGTCGCGCAAAGCGACGCCCGAGACGCGCCAACGCGCCGCCGAGCAGATGGCCGGCGCGCCCGGCGGAACGTTTCTCGTCGCAGCCCTCCTTGAGTTGCAAGATGCGCCCGTGGACGTGTGCAATTTCTACCATGGCGAGACCGGCGGGTTTGGCCTCTTCACTGAAGTGGGCGCGCCCACGCGCAATTACCATGCGATGCTCGCCTTCGCCCAATTGCTCGACACACCGCGCCGCGTCCGCGCCACCGGAGCCGTGCCCGGCAAGCTGGCTCTCGCCGCCGGAACCCGAGCCGGGGAAACGAAGGCGGCCGTGCTGGTGGCCAATCTGTCCGGTGCGGAGGAAATGCGGCTGTCGCTCACCAATCTGCCGTGGGCTGGGAACACCGCGGTCGAGTTGCGCATCGTGGACAGCCACCACGCGTTCGAACTTCGCCCCGGCGCGGCGCTGGCCAGTTCGGAACTGGTGTTCAAACTTCTGCCGCCTGCTGTCGCACTGATCACTATGCGGCCTCAGCCCCACTAAGGACACGCTCAAACCAAGCCAAGTCTTCGCATGATAAATGTTCTCAGAATCACACTTGTCGCCTTGCTTGCTTGCTTCGCGGTTGCGGCCACCAATGCTGCGGAAGCGGAACGGGCCGGGAAACCCAACATCGTTTTCATCTTCGCGGACGATCTTGGCTACGGCGACCTCGGTTGCTACGGCGCGCGGGACATCCAGACGCCGCACATCGACCGGCTCGCGCGCGAGGGGACGCGGTTCACCAGCTTCCATGTCGTGCAGGCGGTTTGCACGGCGTCGCGCGCGGCCTTGCTCACGGGTTGTTATGCCAATCGCGTCGGGATGGCGGGCGCGCTGAATCACACCAGCAACACGGGACTCAATCCGGGTGAAAAGCTGCTCAGCGAATTGCTCAAGGCGCAGGGCTACGCGACGGCGATTTACGGGAAGTGGCATCTCGGTCATCGCGAGCCGTTCCTGCCCACGCGGCGCGGCTTCGATGAATGGTTCGGCATCCCCTACTCGAACGACAACGGGCCGCTGCATCCGGTCACGCGCGGCATTCCCTCGTTGCCGCTCTACGAAAACGAAAAGGTCGTGGAGTTGGACCCCGATCAGTCGCAATTCACGCGGCGCATCACAGAGCGCGCAGTGAAGTTCATCGAGCGCAACAAGGAGAAGCCGTTCTTCCTCTACGTGCCGCACATCATGCCGCATGTGCCCATCTTCGCCTCGGCGAATTTCAAGGGCACGAGCGGTCGCGGTCTCTACGGCGATGTCGTGCAGGAACTCGATTGGTCGGTGGGTGAAATCATGGCCGCGCTCCGGAAACACGGCCTCGATGATCGCACGCTCGTGGTCTTCACGTCGGACAACGGGCCGTTTCTTTCCTATGGCGAACACGCCGGTTCCGCCGGGCCGCTGCGCGAGGGCAAGCTCACCACGTTCGGCGGCGGCGTGGGCGTTCCGTGCTTGATGCGCTGGCCGGGCCGAGTGCCCGCCGGTCGCGTGACGGACGAACTCGTTACCACGATGGACCTCTACGTGTCGTTCGCGCGGATGTGCGGGGCCGCGCTGCCGACGACGAAGATTGACGGCCAGGATCTCACGCCGCTCCTGCTCGGCGAGAAAGTCGCGAAGGGGCGCGAAGCATTCTGGTTTTACTCAGGCGAAGAATTGCAGGCCGTGCGCGTCGGCGATTGGAAGCTGCACCTGCCGCACGAGTATCTCACCGTCGCCGCAGCGCCGGGTCGCGGCGGCAAGCCGTCGAACTGGGAGAACATGAAACCGCTGTCCATCGAAGTCTCTGGCATCCGCGGCATCGCCAGCCGGCACGGTTATCGCGTTGAGAAAATCGGTCTCGCGCTCTACGACCTCAAGCATGACCCCGGCGAAACCAGCGACCTGGCCAGCGCGCATCCCGAAATCGTCGCGCGCCTGCAAGCCGAAGTCGCCAAGGCCCGCGCCGATCTCGGTGATTCACTGACCGGCGTCCGCGCCACGCACGCGCGGGCCGCGGGCGATGTCACTGCTCGCGCCATCGAGAACGAGAAGCGCGCAGTACCGTTGAAGTGAGTTGTTGCAGCCGGTGGAACTTGTCGCGCTGCGACAAGTAGCGCCGCGTCCAGCGGCGCAACGAACTGCCAGGCGTATGCCACCGTCGTGGACCATTCTGAACGCCCGCTGGACGCGGGCTTGTTTTGTCGCAGCGCGACAAAACCCACCTTGCCAGCGCCGAACCACAGCAGCGCCAAGATGCCGCCCGTGAACACCGGCCTGCTCGACGGCAGCCACGAAGACCGCTCGAACATGAATCACTTCATCGCCTGGGCCAGCAAACTCCTCAAACACAGGACGTCCGTGGCATGGGTGGCGAAATAGGTGCGCCGACTCAATTAAACCACCTCTATCGTCTCTTCCGCGACGACCGCTCCATTGAGCTTGGTCATATTCACTGCCATCTTCGCGCGAGTGAAGTTCGACGATTGGAACTCACCAAGCACAAAGTCGCAGGTGTTGAGGGCTTCAAAATATCGAAGTTGAAACCGGATTCCCTCTTTGCCGTCATTGCCCGAGGCAATAGAGCGTACGGTTGGAGCGGAGGAGTAGTCGCGTGCCGGAGATCGCCGGGGTGGAATTGAAGACGCCGCGATTGGATTCCAGCGTGTTCTCGGCGAGCTTTTCAAACTTGGGGCTGGCGACGACGACCACAGTGCGTCCACCGCGTGCGGTGTAGAAAATCTTTCCGTCGGCCAGCACGGGGGAGGCGTAGATCTGGCCGGGATTGGGCTCGAGCCGTTCCTCATGCACGACTTCGCCGGTCTTGGCGTTCAGGCAATAGACGATGCCGAGGTTCTCATGCGCGAAGTAGAGGTGGCCGTCGTGCAGAATGGGCGAGGGGACGTTCGAGCCTTTGCCCGCCTTCCAGACGATGTGGCTCGCGGTCACGTCGCCGCGTCCGCCGGCGCGAATGGCCAGCGCGCCGTTGGGCGTACGCCCGCCGATGACATAGACGATGCCATTTTCCGCGATAGGTGTGGGACACATGTACCAGGGAATGCCGGTCTTCAAATTCCAAAGAGCGGCGCCGGATTCAGGATCGAATCCAAGCACGCGCCCGTTCCTAGCGATGACAACTTCGGTCTTGCCGTCGGGCGCGCTGACGAAGGCCGGCGCGTGCCATGATTCGGGAACACCACCGGCCCGCCAGATTTCTTTGCCGGTCTTCTTGTCGAGGGCGACCAGGGACTCGCTCTCGGTGCTGGCGTTGACGATGACGAAATCCTGGTAGAGGACGGGCGACGCGGCCGAACCCCAGCCATTGAGTTTGTCGCCAACTTTCGTTTGCCAGAGCTGCTTGCCGCTGTGGTCGAAGGCGAATACGCCGGACTTGCCAAAGAACGTGTAGATGCGCTCGGCGTCCGCGACGGGCGTGCTGGAGGCGTAGCCGTGATCCTCGCGAATGCGCGCCTGCTCGGGTTGCTCGGCCGGGACGGGTGTGTTCCACAGGATTTTGCCGTCGGCAAGATTCAGCGCGAGAAGGTGGCGCTGGAGCGCGGTCATGTCGCCCGGCTCGCGCGAGGATGTGGCGAAGCCGGTGAAGCAGGTGACGAAGATTCGATTGCCAACCGTGATGGGACTCGATGCGCCTGGACCGGGCAGCGTCGTCTTCCAGACGATGTTCGAGTTGTCGCCCCAGTGGAGCGGCACGCCCTTGGCCTCGCCGCGACCGAGCGCACCGGGGCCGCGAAACTGCGGCCAGTCAGCCGGGGCGGCATCCAGCGTGAGAACAAGCGCCACAGTGAGCAGGAAGGGCGTGACGATTTGGACGGCAAGGGCGCGTTGAAATGAAAAGGCGTGTGACATGTTGTGCAGTTTGGACTGGGATTGAGGCCAGTCATTCAATTGTATCAATCGCGGAAGAGGCGCGGCGCGAATCCGTACAGGCTCCGTCGCCAGGTCTGCCACTCGTGGTCCGTGCCAGTAGTGCTTCCCCTTGCGATGGAACGGTGGACAGGGCGGTCCGCTGCTCCGTCCGCGCCTCCGCTGTGCAAGTGATGCATCCTTCCGCCATGAAATTCACCGTCGCCCTCGTTGCGCTCTGGGCGTTCTGTTGCGGCCATGGCTTCGCTGCGGAACCAGCACCGAGGCCGAACATTATTTTCATCCTCGACGACGATCTGGGCTGGAGCGACACGACGCTGTACGGGACGACGAAGTTTTATCAGACGCCGAATCTCGAACGGCTCGTGAAACGCGGGATGCTGTTCACCCGCGCCTACTCGGCGAGTCCGTTGTGTTCGCCCACGCGCGCGAGCCTGCTCACCGCCACGCCGTCCCAGATTCACGGCAGCCGCAGGCGGAAGAAACGCTGGCTGTCGATCGTCGGTCCGAGCGCCGTCGCACGCACGTCGTTGGTGATGACGATGCCGTTGGTCACCGGCATCCAGACTGCGGACGGCGCGAGGTTCGAGGCGGATTGCACGGTGGCGGTCGCTGCCCAGGCCGGCCATTGCAGGATGATCTGACCGACGGCGGTCGAAATGGCCAGAGCGGGCGGCTGGTTGAATTGGTAGCCCGCCAGTTCGAGGTCGAAGCTCACGTCGGAACTCGTCGTGGTGACCTGATGAATTTCCACCGCGAGCACGTTGATGCCGGAGCGCAGCAGGGCCGGGCTGACGTTCGTGGCGAAGAAGACGCTCTCGTCCGCGCCGTTGACCGTGGCGGCGGCGGGCGTGGTGGACGTCACCAACCCGTTGGTCATGTTGCTGCGGAAGATTTCCACGCCGTTGAGATAAGCGATGCCGCCGTCGTCGCGCAGCAGGCGCACGGTGAGATTCGTCATCGCCCAGGCGTTGCTCAGGAGAAACGATTTCCGAAAATACGAGGTGATGATGCGCGAGGTGTCGAGGCGGTTGCTGCGAATGACGGTGGCTTCATCGCCATCGCCGTAGCCGAGTTGCGCCGGGCCGGCGGACCAGGCGCTGTCATTGAAGTTGGTTCCCGTCCAGGCGGTGCCTTGATTGGAGCCATCGTCGAGAAATTTCCACGTCGAGCCGGGCGGCACCAACGAGACGGGCTGCCCCGCAGGCTGTGTCTCCGGCACGCCGGCGGCGTAGCGCAATCCGCCGAGCAGATGAGCGCGAAAAAGCGGCTCGGTGTAACTCGCGCTGGTGTGGCCGCCCGCCGTGTACCACGCGCGGCCG